>JAATGQ010000146.1 GCA_015654595.1 Chitinophagales bacterium
CCTGCACTCAGCAACTTTAAAAAGATCAGAAAAAAATACTTGTTATATGCCGACTAATCCTCGCATCGTATTTATGGGAACACCGGAATTTGCCGTCGCCAGCCTCGACGCCATCCTGAATGCCGGCTATAACGTCGTCGGCGTCATTACCGCCCCCGATAAACCCGCAGGACGAGGCATGCAGCTGACACAATCCGCCGTAAAAAAATATGCCGTTGAAAAAGGTCTGCCTGTCCTGCAGCCAGAAAAGCTAAAGGACCCCGAATTCATCGAAGCCCTGCGTGAGCTAAAAGCCGATCTGCAGATCGTAGTGGCTTTCCGCATGCTTCCTGAAACAGTGTGGAATATGCCGCCCATGGGTACCGTGAATCTCCATGGTTCCCTTCTTCCCCAATATCGCGGCGCCGCCCCGATCAACTGGGCGGTAATCAACGGCGAAAAGGAAACCGGCGTCACCACTTTCCAGCTCCAACACGATATCGACACCGGCAGCATCCTGCTCCAGGACCGCTTTCCGATCAGCGAAACCGATACCGCCGGCGACGTCCACGATCGCATGAAAGAAGTCGGCGCAAGACTGTTGGTTAAAACCATCGAAGGGCTCGCCGCAGGAACGCTCACCGCCGTTCCCCAGGACAACTCTGCCGGGCTTAAACATGCCCCCAAAATATTTACGGAAACCTGCCGCATCGACTGGAACCAGCCTGTCGAAAACATTTACAACCTCATTCGCGGCCTGTCTCCCTTCCCCGCCGCCTTCACGATGCTGCATGAAAAGACGCTGAAGATCTATCAGGCTCAAAAGGAAATTGCAAAGCCTTCCATACCTGCAGGAGAATATGATACGTATCAGAAGACCTATCTGCGGTTTGCCGCAGCAGACGGTTATCTCCGTCTCAGTGAAATACAACTGGAAGGAAAAAAAAGAATGAAGATCGAAGACTTTCTTCGCGGCTACAGGTTTTAAACCGGCAGCTGCGCGGTGTTCTTCACTTTAATAACTAACCGATACGGAGAACTTGCCATCGCCTTCGCCCAGCTCGGCAGCAGCCGCATTGCTGATACGAATGGTCAGACCAACACTTTCCTTCATATCGGGGAGCTGGCCCAACACCTTTACAAAAACACTTTTGCCAGAGGCGCCATCCGTCACTTTGACGATCGTGCCGACCGCCACATTATTCATCAACGCATAATACTTGCCGTCCTGCCAGCCGCTGGTACTCTTAAAAATACCGGCCAGACCGGGGGCTGATTTGCCGGAAGTGCTATATTCTCCACGGAATGCCCCTCCATTGAAGTGCGGAGCAGGCCCGGGTCCGGGTGTAGAAGTAATGGGCTTGGAGACAGTCGCGTCAGCCTTCGATGTTGCAGGATCGCCCTTCGTGGAAGCAGGCGCGCTTTCTGTTTTAGGGACAGGCGCTGTTTCTGTCTTTATCGGAACAGACGTCGTCGCTGCCGCGGGTATATCCGCTTTTGCGACAGGCTTCGTCACCGCTGGTGTGGTAGCTTCCGGCTTTGTCACCGGCGCTCCGGTCTTAGCAGTACCGGCGTCTGTCTTCGACGACTCCGTCTTAGCAGCACCAGCACCTGTTTTCGCGGCGCCATTATCCGTATACTCTCCGTCATCATCGTCATTGCTCTTTGTCTTCGTCCCGGCAGCGGGCTTCGCCGCAGCTGCCTGATTCGAGGCAGCAGAACCATCGCCGGCGCTCCCGGTTCCGGGCGGTAATGTGCCGCCAGCAAAGGCAGACAATGCCGTCTTTACCTTCAGATATCCTACAATTAAATGCTGTCCCGCATGCACGTCTCCCCCGCTGGCCAGGTTATTCCATTTCTGGAGATCAGGGATAGGCACTTTATTGTGATTGGCGCTGACGCGGTAAAGCCACTCTTTTTCCTTTATCACATAAAAAACCGGAATCAGCGTTTCAGAAGCGTCTTTTTTGTCATCCTGGGAAAAATTCACAGCCGTCAGCGGAACTTCTAATGCCTGCCCTATTTGCAAGGGTTGACTCATCGTAAGGCTATTGAAGAGCGCCAGCTCTTTGGGGCTGACATTGTACAGCCGGCCAACACTATACCAGTTTTCTTTGGCGACAACATGATGGGTGAGAAACAATTTGCCCGTAGCTCCTTCTACAACTAATTCGCGGGATTGGGAATGCGCAAACTTTATAAAACTACAGCTGATCAATAAAAGTAGGGTCACCGGTGATCGCATAGCAAAAAAATTTAATCAAACTCTTCCGACAAAGATGCATATTTTAACCGAAGGTCGCTCTTCAAATTACAGCAATCGTAATCCACATCGGTGCAAAACTCATCCTTCCCGTTTCAATATCCGCCACTCTTTTGGGTAATAATTATTTGAACGATTGGGCATTACCTTCATCCACCCCAGGTTAACCCCGGCATACTTCGCTAATACCCAACCCCGATGGACCGTATCCGGATACACCTCTTCTTTTCTCAGATAAGTCAGGGCCATTTCTTTTGACAACTCCACCGCCGGCAATCCGGAATGTATAGCCACACTCAACGCCAACTCATGTTCCGGGATAAACTCCTTTGGCGACAACCTGCCCAATAGCACGCCCGCGCGTTTTAAATAGCAGGCGCCCTGCAAGACCGGCAGATCGGCCATCAAAGTCTCCGGCAAAGCACGCACCTGCTCCTGGTGCAGAAAAAAACTCAAACCCAGATCCTTCTTTATCCATGGGTCAATCCGGGTTTCTTCCTTCTTTGGCAGCCGCTCCAGATTTCCTTTTTTGCGCGGCGCAACAAAAGTACTTCCCGACCGCTTGCGCAGACAGGATATAAAAAAGCCTTCTCCACCCAGCTTGTCAGGATAAAAGCGATATCCGCAGCCGCCGTTCTTTCCTGTGGTTTCGACTACGTTCCATGAAGGTGACAAGGTTAGCCGCAGCCCTTCGGCCTCCAGGTCTGATTGTATCCAATCCAGGATATCTTCATCCTCTTCCCTCGAATAGGAACAGGTAGAATAGATCAACACTCCATCCTGCCGCAATGCAGGCCAGACATCCGCCAGTATCCGCTGCTGACGCTGCTGACAAAGCGCGACGTTTGCGGGGCTCCACTCCTCGATGGCATCCGGATCGCGACGAAAAAGTCCGCTGCCGCTACAAGGGGCATCCACGACGATCACATCGAAAAAATCCTCCAGCCGCTGAAAATCACGTGCATCATTATTGGTAACGACGGTATTGACACCACCCCATTTGATCAGATTCTCTTCCAGCACCGTCACCCTCGACTTTATGACTTCATTACTCACCAAGAGACTATCGGGCCTGATCACCGACTGCAACAGCGTCGACTTGCCACCCGGGGCTGCGCAAAGATCGAGGACCCGCAGCCGCTGCTCTACATCCACCGTCTGCCGCAAAGCTTCCTCCAGGAACATACTCGAGGCCTCCTGCACATAGTAAGCGCCTCCGTGAAATAAAGGGTCCAGCGTAAAAGAAGGCCGCTCCGGCAGGTACAAGCCATAAGAAGACCAGGGTACACGCGCCGACCGAGGAAACAATGCAGCCGCTCTCGCTAAAATCCCATCCTCCGCAGCCACAGCCCTTGCCTTCGCGTCATCCCCAGCTGCCTCACCAGCTACCGCCTTCGCATCATCAGCCCGTGCCGCCTCCATCCGCCCCGGATTCATCCGCAACGACGTCACTTGCCGGCCCTCTTCATGCACACGTATAAAAGCCTCCGCGTCATAGCCCGGAAGCCCTTCTAAAGATGACAATAATTCTTTTGGTAAATGCACAGACATCAATCCGCAAAAATAAACAAATACCCTCAATCCGCTATCCCATCCAGAATATTCTCCGAGTCCGATTCCGGCTCCTCTTCATCCGTCTTTCCGCGCGTCAACGCCATCGTAAACGCCACCTGCGATAGGATCAAGATACTCCAGTAAGCGAATCCAATCAAAACACTTATACGCCTGAGCCATTCCGGATCTGCTTTTAAAAAACCGAGCCGCCTAAAAAAGGTCTGGAATATAAACAGCATGCTGCAAAGAAAAGCTGCAGAAATAAGCGCTACATGCCATTTGGCCCAACTTAGCCGAACAGCCTTTTTACGCGTCAGGTAAACGACACCTTCGATAATTACCAACAAGGGAAACCAGGAGATATAAACCCAAAAGACCGGAGAATAAAAAGTCAGTCTTATACTAAAGAAATACCGGAATAAATATACCCATCTCGCGACCTCCAGCAAAAAGATCGCGAGCAAGACCCAAAAACCCGTGATATATCGTTGTTTCTTCATGTTTCTAATCCACCGCACTGTCAAGTATATTCTCAGACCCGCCTTCGGACCAAAAGCCACACATGCCACCAGGCCCATTTCTTCCGGACATTTCTTAAAATAGGCAATCAAAACCGGATCACAAACTCCTGCTTCACCTTAAACTCCTCCCTCAAAAACACCAATCCGATAAAGAACAGATCCACCGTCAGGTATACCCGAGGATCTTTCCGGATCACCTCCCAGGCCTCTTCCATCCCGGCGCTCCAATGGATATCGTCAAAGATCAGGATCCCCGGCCGGGCCGCGGCTTCCATCAACTGATTAAAATAACGCAAGGTCGGCTCACGACGATGATTCCCGTCCACAAAGGCCAGTCCCACCGGTCCCATCCGTTCCAGAATCGGCCCAAACACCACATCGAAATTTCCTACGGCCTGGTCGACATGCAATCCCAGCGACTGCAGATTATCCCGCGCCGCCTCCGCAACCGAAGCCGCACCCTCTATCGTCCAGACACGGGCCTGCGGATTACCGGCAGCCAGATAAGCTGTCGAGATACCAAGGGAAGTTCCCAACTCAAGGATTACCGAAGGACGATAATATCGCGCAATTCGATACAGCAGCTGTCCCAGACGAGCCGGTTTAGCCGCATTCCGCGCAATACTCGCAACGCTCCGCTGCCGCACGACCGCCCTCGTCTCAGTGCCCAAAACAGCCGCCTTCGCGCCACCCACCGACGCCGTTCCGGCCGCCCCCATGGCCGAGCCATCGCCAGCGGCAATTCCATCCGCTGCGCCAAGTCCAGCAGCCGCCCTTCCGGCAACACCCTAACTTTCCGCAGCAGTTCCCGCGTCACCCACTGCCCCGCGCCCCGCCTCCAGCGCCGACCCGGCTCCCATATCCTCTATCTCCAGGACCCTCGGATCACGCTTAAGCCGCCGCCTTAACCCTTCAATACGATCATAATCATCGTATCTCCGGTCATCATTCAGCACATGGATGATTAGATCAAACACAAAAGGAGAATGCGTGCCATGCCCCTTGCCATTGGCAGCGGTCAGATAGTAATGCAGATATTTTTGAGCTAGCTTAAGGCGGGAATACATTAACCTTTATTTTTCCGCTGCCAGAGCTGAAAGCTATAGGCAACGGCATGTTTATCATCCGCAGGAAAATCCTTATTGTCGACAAGCTCCCACTGAGCTTCATCGATCGGCGGAAAATAAGTATCGCCATCCACGATCGTATGAACCCTGGTCATATAAATAAGATCGGCCTGCGACATCGCCTCTTTATAGATCTCCCCGCCGCCGATCACAAAGGTCTCTTTGCAATCCGTCTCCGCGGCATATTGCAACGCCGTCGCCAGATCACCCGCCACCCGAACGCTTTCACGGGCCGGTTTGAAACCGGGGTTTCTCGTGATGACAAAATTGAACCGCCCGGGCAGCGGCTCCCCCGCCAATGCCTCGAAGGTCTTACGTCCCATGACGACAGGCATTCCCCAGGTCGTGTTCTTAAAAAACTTCATATCATTCGGCAAATGCCACAAGAGCTTATTGTCCTTCCCGATGGCATTGTTCGTACTGGCTGCTACGATAAGACTGATCTTCATAGTTAAGAGCTTAAACCGCAACCGGCGCTTTTATCGCCGGATGAGGCTGATAATTTTCGAGGGTGAAATCTTCGAAATGAAATCCAAAGATATCCTTTACTTCAGGGTTGAGCTTCATGACCGGCAGCGCCAGAGGCTTCCGGCTCAACTGCAGCTGCGCCTGCTCCTGGTGATTATTGTACAAATGCACGTCTCCAAACGTATGCACAAAATCCCCCGGCTCCAGCTCACAGACCTGGGCGATCATCATTGTCAATAAAGCATAAGAGGCAATATTGAACGGAACACCGAGGAACACGTCTGCACTACGCTGATACAACTGACAACTCAATCGTCCAAGCGAAGGCCTGCCCGTACCCGGAAGCACAGCGCCGGCAACAGGAGGCGCCACATAGAACTGGAATAGCGCATGACAGGGCATCAACGCCATCTGCGGCAGTTCCGCCACATTCCAGGCACTGACGATCAACCGGCGGCTGTCAGGCGTCTTTTTGATCTGCTGGATCAGCTGGCTGATCTGATCGACCGTTACGCCGCCCGCGCCCTCCCAACTTCTCCACTGCTTGCCATAGACCGGCCCCAGTTCGCCTTCCGCATCTGCCCATTCATCCCAGATACTGACCCCGTGCTCCTTCAAATACCGGATATTCGTCTCCCCCCGGAGAAACCACAGCAACTCATAAATAATACTCTTCAAATGCAGCTTCTTGGTCGTTACCAACGGAAAACCTTTGGATAGATCAAACCGCATCTGGTAACCAAAAACACTCGTGGTACCCGTACCCGTTCGATCGGTCTTGGATACTCCTTTATCGATAATATGCTGAAGAAGATCGAGGTATTGTTGCATGGGTGCAATTTACTCCATTCCCTCCTGTGGAGAAATCACAAGTTACCCCCATTGGAATTTCCCCCAATTGGCGTATTTTGGAGGGAGGATCAGCGTAACCGGCGGGAAGATCTTACCTACCTTTGTTTTGAAATGAGGTGTGGCCCGTAAACGGGAAATATCCTTCAATGCCGCCTCCAGTCTCGTCACAATCACTTTGCCAGCAGTCCATCCACTACCCCGTAGATCTCCTTCTTCTGTTCTTCATAATGCTCGCCGGTACCAGGCCCGCTGAATCCCGTATGTATCCTGGCGATCTTTCCCTCTTTATCTACAAAGATAGTCGTCGGAAAATTGACAATAGCCTCGAGCTGCGGCAGCGTCTTCTCTGCCCTTTTCGGATCCCCGACAGCGACACCCGTGATCAGCATCGGATATTTGACGTCGAATCGCTTCTGGAAAGACCGTACACTCACTTGCGAACGTTCGAAATCCGTGCTGCGTTCATACGCCAGCGCCACTACCTCCACCCCCTTCGAATGATACTGATCATAAAAGCCGCTCAGGAAACGCGTTTCATCCATACAATTCGGACACCAGCTGCCCATGATCTGCACCAGCACTACCTTCCCTTTAAAGCGGGCATCGCTCAGCGAGACCGGCTGCCCGTCGAGATCCCTGAACGTAAACCCAAAGGGTACATCCTTATTCCAGTGCGTCATCGCAAATTGATCCTGCAGCTTTGCATTGGCATCCTTATTCGCCACCCAGATCTCTTTTGACGTTGGGCCTGCGTAAAAAGTTCCGCCTGTCAGCGAGTCGCCGGAAACCCGCGCCGTAAAATAATAGGCATGCGTCCCGTCAAAAGCCGACAAACGTAACGTATCGATGTCCAGCATCCCTTCAAGATAACGAAGGTCGCCGCCTGCATCCAGGAAGGTACCGGTAATATGCCGGCCGTCTTGTTTGAACTCACCTACCCGTAAAGTCGTATCCTTTCCGTTGGGAGAATAAAACACCGCCGCATACCGCCCCTCTACATTGTGAAGGATCTTTCCATGAGCCGGAGCCAGCCACCGCTGCTGATTGCCATAGACAGCCCTGAAAGGTACAGCCTGGTAATCCGATACCAGCCTCCGGAGCCATATCCCCTGCAGGTTTCCATTCGCATCGATCGCCGCCCTCAGCTGCGATTCATAAAAAGGCATGTGGATGATCACCGAGTCTCCTTTTATAACTATATCATCCACCAAAAGCCGTTCGGCTGCGTTGCGCAGATACAACACCTGTTTGCCCGCGCTATCCTTTACTTCAAAATTAAATCGTATCAGCTGGCCATCCTTCCGTTCAAGATATCCACCCCACCAGCCATTTCTCAATATAGGAGCGGCCTGCATCGATGCAGCCGCCAGTATCAAAAAAGTAGATAATATCCATTTCATGCGTCAAACTTACAAAAAAGCCCGGATTACCCGAGCATTTTTGTAGACTAGTCAATACCAGTAATTATTTCAGATTATCCAGCATATCCTTTGTCATCCGCGCCAGATCAAACTCCGGCTTCCATCCCCAGTCCGACCGCGCAACCGAGTCATCGATGCTTGCCGGCCAGCTGTCTGCGATCTGCTGTCTGTAGTCAGGCGCATAGCTGATCGAAAACTCCGGAATATGCGTCTTTATCTCCGCCGCAATTTCCTTTGGCGAAAAACTCAGCGCGGATAAATTATAAGAAGTCCGGACAGATACCTTTTCGACAGGCGATTCCATCAGCTCGATAGTCGCACGGATCGCATCCGGCATATACATCATCGGCAGATAGGTATCCTCTTTCAAAAAGCAGGTATACTGCTTTTCTTCCAGGGCTTCGTGATAGATCTCCACCGCATAGTCGGTAGTACCGCCGCCCGGAGCAGACTTATAACTGATCAGGCCGGGATACCGAAGGCTGCGGACATCCACGCCATAACGCTGGAAATAATAGTTACACCAGAATTCGCCGGCATACTTGCTGATGCCATATACCGTCGTAGGTTCGATGATCGTACGCTGCGGACAGTCATTCTTTGGAGAAGTAGGACCAAAGACCGCGATACTGCTGGGCCAATAAACTTTATGGATCTTCTCTTCCCGGGCGATATCCAACACATTCAGCAAACTCTGCATATTCAGATGCCAGGCCAGGTTGGGATTCTTTTCGCCGGTAGCGGACAGGATAGCCGCCAGCAGATAGATCTGGGTGATCCCCTGCCGGATGACCTGGACGTGCAGCATTTCTTTATTCATCACGTCCATCGAGACATAAGGGCCGGTTCCTTTCAGCAGCTGATTTTCCTCACGCAAATCGGATGCTACGACATTAGCGTTTCCATAAATACGACGAAGAGCAAGGGTCAACTCCACCCCGATCTGCCCGCTGGCGCCAATAACCAGTACTTTTTCTTTAACCATTTTTACAATAAGGATTTGGGGTGCAAACCTACTGCAAAATTCCTTTAGCTGCCCTTCCCCACCGCCTTTCCCGCAAACAAATCGCGCCCAAACAGGACCAGTGACAGGCAAACCACGCCCAACCCCTTTTGCAACCGGATGAAACGGCGTTGATTCGCGCCGCAGCCGCGTATAAGTCCCAATCAAAAGAAATCCGTAGGTTTGCGCCATGGAATTCCTACATCAACTATTTGAGCATCAATCTTACGATAAAAATAACTTTTTCCTTATCGCCGGCCCCTGTGTCGTAGAAAGCGAAGAACTCGTCATGGAGGTCGCCGATAAAGTTTCCGGCATCTGCCGCAATCTCGGTATCCCCTATGTTTTCAAAGCCTCCTACCGGAAAGCCAACCGCACCAGTGCTTCTTCCTTTACCGGTATTGGCGACGACAACGGACTATCCCTGATAAAAAAAGTAGGCGATACCTATAAGCTGCCTACTACTTCCGATATTCATGCGCATGATGAAGCAGCGCCCGCAGCAAAGTTCGTCGATATCCTGCAGATACCTGCCTTCCTCTGCCGTCAGACGGACATCCTGCTTGCCGCAGCAGAAACCGGGAAAGTGGTGAACGTAAAAAAAGGCCAGTTCCTCAGCGGACCGGCCATGAAATTTGCTGTTGAAAAAATCCGGAAGGCGGGCAACGATAAGATAGTACTCACAGAAAGAGGCACCACTTTTGGCTACCAGGACCTGGTAGTAGACTATCGTAACATCCCCTGGATGCAGGAACACGGCGCACCCGTGGTTATGGACTGTACCCACTCCCTTCAGCAACCCAATCAGACAAGTGGAGTCACCGGCGGCAACCCCCAACTCATAGGCACAATCGCAAAAGCTGCCATTGCCGCGGGCGCCAATGGTCTGTTCATAGAAACCCATCCAAATCCCGCCGTAGCCAAAAGCGACGGCGCCAATATGCTACGACTGGATTTATTAGAGGGACTATTGGAACAACTAGTGAGAATACGGAAGGCAGTTTCCGCGACGAAAGGGTAAGAATCAGACTCTGGTCTTTCCTGGATGGGCACCCCACAAAGGATCAGCAGGTGCACCGACCGGACAACGCCCGGTCAATGAGGAATTAAAAACGGGACAACTATCAACCCTATTGAATTCTACGCAAAGATAATCAGGGTGAGGGGGTTTTACTATCCGAAAAAGGAAAATGGGTAGCTGTAAAATATTTTTATAGGGGCGCCAGCAACTTGCTGGGCAAAAGGCCAAACTCTTTCTTAAAAGCGATCGTAAAGTTACTAAGGTTGGCATACCCCAGCTCCATCGCCACCTCCTTGACCGAGTGTCCGCCCGCCAGCAGCTTATCCCTGGCCGCCTGCATCCGGATCCGCTGAAAATACTCGTAGACAGGAAGACCATAGATCAGCTTGAAATCCTTTTTCAATTTCGACTCGCTGATCGAAACCATCCGGGCCAGCTGACTGATCGTCGGTGCAGGCTCGAAGATATCTCGCGTCAGCGCCGCCTCGACCTCCATCACCCGGTCGATATCCGTCTTGGACAGGGGGATATTGAAATAAGAATTCTTTTTGCGCTCATAGATCCGCAAAAAGAAACGCTCTATCATCAACATGATCCTGTTCTGAATGATCGCCAGCCGCATCGGGTTATTATCCTCCACCTCGACGATCTCCTGCATCAGGCGCCGGTACTCGCTGTCCAGAGGCTCACGATGCACATTCTCCACCTGCAGCGATAAATACGCAGCCAGCGTATCCTCTATATTTTCGACACCCAGGTACCCCGCCAGCCAGGATGCATTGAACAATACATCGATCCCCTTATAAACCGTTCCCTTTGCTCCCATATAAGCCCAGTCCGAAAGACTATTGGTCAGATAAGCGATCGACCGGGTCGTATTGGACTCCTTCAGCCGCTCGTCTCCTATGCGGATCTCCAGCGTCTCCGGAATGATCAGTTCATGAAACCTCAGCGTATAAAATTCCTCCTTTATCTTCCTGCGACAGATCAACCAATCCTGGTTCATCCTGCAATTGATGATGTTCACGTGAATCCCGTTCGGAAGACGGACAAAGGTCAGACTCCCCGAAGCGACAGATTCCGGAAAAATCAATTGATGATTTCTCACCGGTACCTCTAACCGCCGAGAAAGATCGTCCATCAATTGCTCATAATCGGTATAGGAGAAATCAAACTGGAACAAGCAAAAAGATTTTCCGTGTAAAATAGCGTGATCCCACAAGTACGAATAGGTCCTCCAGCCACAATACTAGACCAACCGAAACCAGAAGGCAGCCCCTGCCTTCCCCTCACAGGTAAGATACGAAAAAAACCGGGAGACCAATCAGACGGAAATGGGTAATGTCCTGGCGCTACAAATATTTTAAAGGATTACGCCGCGCTGAAAGGATATAGCGCTTGATATTCATCCAGAAAGCCAGAATGAAATACACGATTAAAGGTGAACCCATAGTCAAAAAGGAGATATAGATAAACCAGGTTCGGATACGGGAAGTGGCTATACCCATTCTATCTCCAATCGCTGTGCACACCCCAAAAACCTGCCACTCGATGAAGTGCTTCAGTCTGTTCATGGCTCTAATTTAAAAAAAATCGTCAAAACCCTTCGTATTAAATGTGGGACCGGAAAGCAATTTTTAGGTAAATTTGCGGTTTCTATGGGGACTTCAGCGGATCGATCGAAAATATGCTCCATCTTGCCGTTGTCCGTCATCCTTACATATTAAACAAAATCGCCATGGTTTTTGATCTGGATCTAATCAAAAAATTGTACGGAGCAATGCCTTCCAAAGTAGATGCTGCCCGTAAACTGGTAGGTAAACCGCTGACTTTAGCCGAAAAAATATTGTACTCCCATTTGTTTGAGACCCCAACCCGGGCTTACGAACGCGGTAAAGACTATGTAGACTTCGCTCCTGATCGTGTTGCGATGCAGGACGCTACAGCACAGATGGCTCTCCTTCAGTTTATGACCTGCGGACGCGAAAAGGTTGCCGTTCCTTCTACCGTGCACTGCGATCACCTTATCCAGGCCAAGACCGGCGCAGTAGCCGACCTTGCTACTGCAAAAGACGTCAACAAAGAAGTATACGACTTCCTCGCCTCTATCTCTAACAAATATGGTATCGGATTCTGGAAGCCCGGCGCAGGGATCATCCACCAGGTGGTTCTCGAAAACTACGCATTCCCCGGCGGCATGATGATCGGCACCGACTCCCACACTCCCAATGCCGGCGGTCTTGGTATGGTCGCTATCGGCGTCGGCGGCGCTGATGCCGTAGACGTTATGGCAGGTCTCCCCTGGGAACTGAAAATGCCCAAACTCATCGGTGTAAAACTCACCGGCAAGATGAGCGGCTGGACTTCTGCAAAAGACATCATCCTGAAAGTCGCCGGCATCCTGACCGTAAAAGGCGGAACCGGGGCGATCGTCGAATACTTTGGCGAAGGCGCCGACAGCCTCAGCGCAACCGGCAAAGGCACCATCTGTAACATGGGCGCTGAGATCGGAGCTACCTGCTCCCTGTTCGGCTATGACGAGAAAATGGCCGCCTACCTCAAGGCTACCGCCCGCGAAGAAGTCGCGGCCCTCGCTGACGGCATCCGCGATTATCTCCGCCCCGACAAAGAAGTTTACAACGAGCCTTCCAAATACTATGACCAGGTCATCGAGATCAACCTCAGTGAACTCGAACCATATGTCAACGGACCGTTCACTCCCGATCTGGCATGGCCTATCAGCGAATTCGCTGCAGCCGTCAAGAACAACAACTGGCCTGAAAAGCTGGAAGTAGCGCTCATCGGCTCCTGTACCAATTCTTCTTACGAAGACATCAGCCGCAGCGCTTCTCTGGCGCAGCAAGCCATCGACAAGAACCTGAAAACAAAGGCTGAATTCACCATTACCCCGGGTTCCGAACAGGTACGATATACCATCGAAAAAGACGGTTTCCTCAATACTTTCGACAAGATCGGCGGTATAGTCCTGGCCAACGCCTGCGGACCCTGTATCGGTCAATGGGCCCGTCACATCGACGACCCCAACCGTAAGAATTCTATCATCACTTCTTTCAACCGTAACTTCGCAAAGCGTAACGACGGTCTGGCCAGCACACACGCTTTCGTGGCTTCTCCAGAAATCGTTACAGCCTTTGCTATCGCCGGAAGCCTGACTTTCAACCCCTTGAAAGACAAGCTGAAAAACGAAAAAGGTGAAGACGTGATGCTCGACGAGCCGACCGGCGTCGAACTGCCTCCAAAAGGCTTCTCCGTCGAAGACGCCGGCTATCAGGCGCCCGCAGCAGACGGCAAGAACGTTCAGGTCGCCGTAAGCCCCGATTCTCAACGTCTTCAGCTCCTTGCGCCCTTCGCCGCATGGGAAGGCACAGACCTTAAAGGGCTGAAGCTCCTGATCAAGGCAAAGGGAAAATGTACTACCGACCATATCTCGATGGCAGGTCCCTGGCTTAAATTCCGCGGCCACCTCGACAATATTTCCAATAACATGCTTATCGGCGCCATCAACTTCTTCAACGAGAAGACCGACTCCGTTAAGAATGAGCTGACAGGAGAATATGGTTCAGTTCCCGCTACAGCCCGCGCTTACAAAGCAAAAGGCATCGGCTCCGTAGTCGTCGGTGACGAGAACTACGGTGAAGGCTCCTCCCGCGAACACGCGGCGATGGAACCCCGCCACCTCGGAGTACGTGCGATCATCGTAAGAAGCTTCGCCCGTATTCACGAGACTAACCTGAAAAAGCAGGGAATGCTCGCCCTCACCTTCGCCAACAAGGAAGACTACGACAAGGTGCAGGAAGACGACAGCATCGATATCACCGGTCTCCAGTCCTTCGCCCCCGGCAAGCCGCTGACAATGGTGCTGAACCACAAAGACGGCAGCAAGGACGAGATCACGCTCAACCACACCTACAATGATCAGCAGATCGGCTGGTTCAAGGCAGGCGGAGCGCTCAACGTGATCCGCGCTGAATTCGCGAAATAATACACCTTACCAATAAAAAAATAGGTCGACGCTTAACTTTTGGGTCGACCTATTTTTTTTACCTTCCCTTCGATTACATATCGCGTGATTCCGACACTATCCTTTTTATAAACAATGCATATGCGCATCCTCCTATTGCTACTGACTGCCCTGCTGATCATCCTTGCGCCCATTCTTTCCTCAGCAGCTCGCGCAGCCGCAGCATTCGAGCCGACGCATCCCGTATCCAACGCAGCAACGCGCCCCGCCTGCCCCACGAACACCATCCATCCAGCCCACATCAAACCCCAGCCGCACCGCCACAAGTCCCCCAAACTAGCCGTCATCGGCTACTACGCCGGCCGCAACAGCGCCATCGACAGCTTCCAAATCCAAAAACTGACCCATATCATCTTCAGCTTCTGCCACCTCAACGGTAACCGGCTATCCGTCAACAATGCCGCCGACACCGATATCATCCGACACCTCGTCTCGCTGAAAATACATAACCCCGATCTGAAAGTCATCCTTTCCTTAGGCGGCTGGGGCGGCTGTAAAACATGCCCCGACGTCTTCTCCACCGACAGTGGCCGGCGTGAATTCGCACGCTCTGTGCTTGAACTATCACGCTACTTCCAGACCGACGGTATCGACATAGACTGGGAATACCCTTCCCTCGAAAACGTTCCCGGTTATCCTTATGGTCCCGGAGACAAAGACCATTTCACCGAACTGATCCGGCTGCTCAGAAAAGAACTGGGCCGCAAAGCTGAAATATCCTTCGCCGCGGGCGGCTTTACTGATTTTCTGACCACCTCCATCGACTGGAAAAAAGTTGCCCCGATGGTCAACCACATCAACCTCATGTCCTATGACCTTATCAATGGCTATAGCAAAGTAACCGGTCATCACACCCCCCTCTTCTCCACCCTGCAGCAGGTCGAATCGACCGACCACGCCGTCCGATACCTCGACTCCATCGGCGTTCCCTCTTCCAAGATCGTGATCGGGATGGCATTCTATGCCCGCATCTTTGCCAACGTCTACAGCGTCAACAACGGTCTTTACCGTCCCGGCAACTTCTTCAAAGGCTGCTCCTACAAAGACCAGGCAGCCAACCTCTCCGCAGCCAACGGCTATGTCTACCATTGGGACTCTACTGCCCAGGCCCCCTTTGCTTATAACGCTAACCAACACCTGTTCGCCACCTTTGACGACACCACCTCCATCCGCAAAAAAACAGAATATGCCCTCCAAAAGAACCTCGGCGGCGTGATGTTCTGGCAACTCACAGAAGACTCCTATACCGGCGGACTGCTTGACGTCATTGACGACACCAGACGGCGGCAGTAACCAAAGCCACAGCTCCGCCAGCGCGCCGTTTTACCCACCGGCATCGTTCTCCCTTCCCGCGGCTTTCCACCCCCTCAGCGCCCAATGGATACCCTTCCTTCATCAAGAAGTCTTACCTTCATGCCGAAATTTTTTCGAGATGCGCTATTATCCCTTTCTCTTATTCCTCGTGCTGCTAATAAGCCTTGGCTCTTGCTCTTCCTCCAAAAAGACCGTATCGGCGCCCCCTGCAGCCCCGCCCACACAGCATCTCTCCCTGACAGCCCAGTCCATGCCCGACGCCCTGCTGTCCCTGCCTCCATCGGAGATCGACCTGCCCGTCAAAATAGCCGGCAAACCATTGCTGCGAGCCGCAGACTCGCTGCTCCCAAAAGAATTCATTTCAGACAAATGGCCGGGCTACATTCAACCTTCCTGCGACTTTCGCTATAAATATCGTTTCGTCCGCGGAGGCTTTAACGTGGAATGTATCAATAACAAGGTCACTATCCATCTCGACGGCAACTACCAGGTCGCCGGCGGCAAAAGTCTTTGCGTGGCAGACCGGCCGGTCTCTCCGTGGATCAACGGTCAGTGCGGATTCGGCGGCGAAACCATGCGCCGCGTAAACCTTACGTTCAGCAGCCAGCTTAGCTTCCTGCCCGACTACCGCCTGCGCACCAACTCGGGAGTGGAGCAGGTCGTCGCAATGGACAAATGCACCATGTCTATGTTTTCCGTAGATATGACCCAACTTATCGCAGATAGTATCAAATCTTCTATACTCAGCTTCTGTCACGCGTTCGATGACGTCGTAAAGAAGATGAACGTCTCCAGCTATCTCCACCAGACATCTGCTCTTATCGGTCAAAAGATCTCCATGGGCGGTTATGGATACCTGATGGTAAACCCCGCCAGCATCCGTATCGGCGCACTCAACTATGCCAGGGATACCTTCTCGATCAGCTTCGGTATCAGCTGCCACCCCGAACTCAGCTCCGACAGTACCCAGCTGCCTCATCCCAAACCCCTGCCAGCACTGGCCAGCGGCCCCAGCCGCAGCGGCATCACCCTCTATCTGCCCGCCAGATACGAGTATGGCTTTATCAGCAAAATGATAAACGATTCCGTTCGGAACAGATCCTTCGAATTCAAAGGCAGGACCGTTATCATCAACAATGTCGCCATCAAAGGCATTGGGCATCACCAGGTTCAGATTCGGGTAGACTTCTCCGGCAGCAAATCCGGCAGCGTGCTCCTTTGGGGTACCCCCGTTCTCGATACCGCCAAACAAGCCCTCGATGTCCCCGATATCACCTTCTCCCTCGAAAGCAAAGACCTCATGCTGAAAATGGCCAGAGCCATCTTCCGCAATAAGATCAAAAACACCCTTCGAGGCACCTCCTACCTCGATCTCGCGGCCCTGCTAAAGGCGCATATGCCTTCCATTAACGCACAGCTGAACCGCGCCATCATCCCGACCCTCAAGGCCCAGGGAGAAGTAAAAGAACTGAAACTCATCGGCCTTCTTGTAAAAGAAAACGCGATCGAAGCCCAGGTTCTTGTAAAAGCCGATCTTTCCCTGGTCAATACTGGCCTGCCCAAATACTAACCAATGCCACCCCTCAGGGAGGCCCAGCCTCTAAATTATACCTCACAGGGGCATAGACCTCCCTTTTTTGTGCTCCCGGAGCGGCTCTCCGGCCCTACAAATGTCCTTCTAATGACTTAAAAATCAATCCCCTATGACAATCTTCGGTGAACAGGCGAAATATTGAGGTCAATGAAGCAACCATTAACATTTCGTTTGCGTATTCTGGACCAGGGAAAACTTAGTTTGTGCGATCTTAATTTCTACCACTTAAACACCGCACATCCGGATTGATCGCAGGAAACACGCATATACATGCCTTGATTGAAGGTTGCCGGCGGAACGACCGCTCCAGCCAGAAGGAACTATACCTTCTACTCAAGGATTATGCAATAAAGATTTGCTATCGGTATCAAAACAATCTGGAACAAGTAGAAGAGATAATGAACGAAGGGTTTATAAAGCTGTTTAAGAACATCCACCAATTCGAAGAATCCCGTCATGCCGACGTCCTTGCATCGCTCAAGGGTTGGTTTAAAAGGATTTTGGTCAATACCTGTATCGATCATTACAGGAAGAACGCCTCCTATATCAACGGCCAGATGCTCTCCGAAGATGCAGAGAACATCGCCGACAAACAGGAGACGGGCCTCGACGTACTTTCCTACAAAGAGATCATCAACGCGATCAGGGAATTATCCCCCGCGTACAGAACCGTGTTTAACCTATTTGTCATCGAAGGACTCACCCACGAAGAGATTGCACAGCATCTAGGCATCTCCGTCGGCTCCTCAAAATCTAACTTATCAAAGGCAAGAGAAAACCTCAGAAAAATCCTAACAAAAAAAACTGACCTGACTGCTTATGTTGAACCTATCCGATAAAGAACTGGACCGCCTTAGCAGAGAGGCGGCCGAAAACCACGACCCCGGCGATGTCACCGGCTCCAGGTCATGGGATCGGCTGTCACACCGGCTGGATAGGGAGTTGGGCAAGAGAGCCCTTAATCCGTGGCGGACGATCCGCCGTATCCCTTTCTATTATGCATCCGCCATTCTGCTGATCGCCGGAGTATCCTTTTATTTCGCGCGTCAAAACAAGCACTCCGGCAGTCCGCCCTTCGCAGCAGGGCAGCAGCCCGCCGCAGCGACTTTCAAAGCAGACTCTTCATCCACTCTAAACGCTGAACATAAGGAAAATTCTACACGCACAAACCCTGATCTGACCACCGGCGCAAACGACGCAACCCATTCCGCAGCAGGCGGGACAACCGCTTCCGGGACAACCGACGCCGCAAACTCCGCCTCCGCGAGCCGCACAGCCGGCTCGGGTTCCGCACCGTCGACAAACAGCGCAACCGCCTCCGCAGGCGTTGATGGCAAGACCACCGCCACCGCGAGCCGCACAGCCGGCTCGGGTTCTGCACCATCGACAAACAGCGCCAACGCCTCCCTCCCTGCCGCAAATCCGGCGCTTAGCGGAGCTTCTGCCCGTTCTTCACGCGAAGCAGCCTCCACGTCTGCAACCACAGGCAAGACCGCCGGCGTCAACTCCGCGGTTCACCAGCTGGCAACAACATCGCTGTCACACAACGCTGCCCTGCTGCACAACAGCGCCACAAACCGGATAGTCCATCGCAACCGCCATCCACATCATCCTGACGGAACAGCCTCCGGCAAAACCGGATCCAGCCGACTGAACAACGATGGCCAGTTCTCCCAATCAGCCCCGTCCAACGACGGCCAGGGCATCGCGGGCAATCCGCACGGCTCTTCCCGCGATCAGCACCGGAACTCAGGTAAATCCGACGGCGGCAGCACAACAACCAGCGGCGACCCGGACATCGCTCAATCCGGCGCTGACGGGATCGCATCAACAGACGCAAACAAAACGACATCCGGAAACGCCGCATCCGCAGCCCTCCGTGAGCTTGCAGCGACCAGGATTCAACACCCCGGCCGGCTGTCCCGGACGCCGGATATAAACGATTCCGCGTTGAGGCATTTTACCGCTAAACGCACCCCTATCGTGCTGCCCCCAAAAACCACCCAGGTCAGCCATGTATGGGCATTCGGCATCTCCGCAGCGCCCGATTTCACTTCCGTCAAGTCACTGACAGGCGACAAACCCGGCAGCAGCATCGGTCTGACGGCCGACTGGCAGATCGTTCACCGTTTCTATCTGAGCAGCGGCCTCTTCCTGACCCGAAAAAACTACGCCGCCAACTCCCGCGACTTCCATACCCCGCCGGACTATTACCAGGCGAATGGCATGCGCAACGATATGGCCTTTGTAAAAGGTTCCATCCACATGCTGGAGATACCGCTGAACGTACGCTATGACTTTGGTGTTGCAGGCAATACCCTGTTCTTCTTCAGCGCAGGGACATCCTCTTATTTTGCCGCAAAAGAAAGCGACAGCTACTACTTCCCTTTCTTCGGCAGACTGGCCTACCGGAATATTCAATACCCCGGCTCATCCAGCTATCTGCTGGCGACCGTCAACCTCTCTGTTGGAGTGGAGGCGGCGCTTAGCAACAGCATGTCGCTGCTTGTAGCGCCTTATGTCAAACTGCCCAGCCGGAACATCGGCTTTGGTCAGGTTGAAATGAATACATTTGGAATCAATTTCGCACTGAAATATGCACCGGTTCGCAGACGATAAGCCTGCGAACCGACTGGCTGCATGCGCCCGCCTACTTCACATCAAACCACAAGGGAGTCTCGTCATTCCAATCCCCATTGTAATTGATCAGCACCTCTTCGCCGGCCTTTATCCCACGGATCGCCCTGACCGTTATCAGCTGCCGGTCAAAATCCATCTCATACTCGCAGTTGGAGGAATAAGAATGATTGTACAGAGGCACATAGCCCAGCGCCATACAGCACTCCTGCGGGGTCGTTCCCCATTCGAAAATATAATCGTGGAGAAGCGTCAGGTCCACCAGCTTCCGGTCTTCCGGGGACATGACGATAACCGGGGAGATCTCGACGATCGTCCCTTTCCTGATATTCGCAGAAGTAAATACGCCCCTGCCCTTATTGGAGGTGGGCGCCACAAATAACGTAGGAAGAATCATCGTACCATCTTTAATAGCGGACCAAGTTAGTGAATTTTCACTGCCCGCCCCCCGGTAGTGCCGGCCGAGAACTTTTAATTGTTTTTCCGCCGCCTCAGGCGCGCTTTTTTGTCCATTAAGCATTTTGTCTTAGGTTTGGCGTATGTCTCTACAAGAGGAACATATCGACCCAAAAGCGCAGTTCGAGGAAGTCATACAATCAGAAGACGTCCTGCAGATCAGAGAGTTTCTGAACAATCAGAACATCAGTGAAGTGGCCGATCTGATCTATGAATACCCCGACTACGAAAGCCAGATCATCGCCAATCTGAGCATACACCGGGCGTCCAGCACGTTCAAGATCCTCGACGTGCCGACCCAAAAGCGGATCATGGCAGACCTGCCTGCACAAAAGACAGCCGAACTGCTAAACGATCTCTCCGCCGATGACCGTACCTCCTTCCTCGAAGAGCTTCCCAGCGAAGTCGTAAAAGAGCTGATCAAAACCCTCGACCCCGAAGAACGCCGCATCACCCTCTCGCTTCTTGGCTATCCCGAACGAAGCGTCGGTCGTCTCATGACTCCCGATTATATCGCCGTAGAAAGAGACTGGACCGTAAAAGAGGTGATCGACCATATCCGCGAAGTCGGAAAAGACAGTGAAACCATCGACGTGATCTATGTCGTAGACGAAAGAGGTTTCTTTATCGACGATATCCGTATCCGCGAGATCATTCTCGCCAACCCGGAAAAAAGGATCGAAGACGTTATCGACAACCGGTATATCGCCCTCAACGTCAATGACGACCAGGAGACAGCCAGCGAAGCGTTCAAAATGAACAACCGCGTAGCCCTCCCCGTCCTCGACGACAACAATATTCTCCTTGGCATCGTCACCATCGATGACGTCCTCTGGATCACCCAGGAAGAATTCTCCGAAGACATCCAGAAGATCGGTGGTACCGAAGCGCTCGACGAGCCCTATCTCGATATGGCGCTGGTCAAGCTTTTCAAAAAACGTGTCGTCTGGCTGGTCGTCCTCTTCCTCAGCGAAATGCTCACGGCAACCGCCATGGGCTATTTCGAAGACGAGATCGCAAAAGCCGTCGTACTGGCCCTCTTCGTCCCCCTGATCATATCCAGCGGCGGGAACAGCGGCTCTCAGGCATCCACCCTCATCATCCAGGCCATGGCCCTTGGAGAAGTAACTATTGCCGACTGGTGGCGCGTCGTCCGCCGCGATCTGCTCTCCGGCCTGATGCTTGGAGCAGTACTGGGTCTCATTGGCTTTGTCCGCATTTTCCTCTGGAATCAGATCTTCCACACCTACGGCGACCACACCATGCTTATTGCCAGCACAGTCGGATTCTCCCTGATCGGTGTAGTGCTTTGGGGAACCATCGCCGGCAGTATGCTGCCGATCGTACTGAAGAAGTTCGGCGCCGACCCCGCGACTTCCTCCGCTCCTTTCGTGGCAACATTGGTGGACGTGACCGGTCTGGTCATCTACTTTACCGTTGCCTCGATTATCATGCATGGCGTGCTGCTGTAGCCAGCGATACGAAACCGTCATTCCTCCAATCCTTTACCGATAGGGGAAAAGCCTAATTTGTTAAAGGCTTGCAATGCAGTCAAAACCGCAGTATTTTGTCGTAACTTACTATGTCGATCCGGGCAACCAAAACCGACCCGGACCCGTAAACTATTTTGACTAAACGTTTCACTATGCAACAGAGAATATTGATCACATCCTTAATTCTCCTGCTCGCCGTGGGTGCTGGATTTGCCCAGCACAGAGGCATTGCGGGAGGCGGCTTTCATCCCGTCGGCGGCGGTTCCAGGGGCTTTGGCGGCGGCGGCCGTGGTTTTGCCGGCGGAGGGCGCGGCTATATAGGTGGAGGCGGACGCGGCTATGTCGGCGGCGGCTATCACGGAGGTTATTACGGCGGCCGCGGCTACTATGGCGGCCGTGGTTATTACGGCGGCTACGGCGGCTGGGGCTGGGGTTTTGGCCTTGGCCTGGGATGGGGATGGGGCTGGCCCTACTACGGTTACTATGGCTATCCATATGGCTACGGATATCCCTATGGATATGGCTATCCTTCCCCTTACTACAACTATCCGCCCCAGTACTATGACGACGATCCCGCAGATCCCTATGGCGACGGAACAGGCACGGGTCACGACGACTCCCGCACCCCGCCCCAAAATCCCCGTCAGTACAACCAGAAAGGCAGCAACTACGACGACAACAACTATAACTATCCCAATCCGGACTCTCTGCAAAATCGTCCGGGCACCAATCGCAACAATACCCCTTCTTCCTATAACAATGACGAGAACGGAAACAAGGCGGATTATGGCGACAAAGTATGGGTCAAAGCCCACTGGAAACACACCAACGATGGTTGGATCTGGATAGAAGGGTACTGGAAATCGCGCAACCCGAATTACAATTAAAATTGTCTTTATAACGTTTTATAGGGCCCCCTCTGAGAGGGGGCCTTATTTTTGATGATTATTCCATAATATTGCCCAGCTAAAATTTTGCAATTATGTGTGGCATTGTCGCTTACATCGGCCCAAGGGAAGCTTATCCCATTATTCTGAAAGGATTGAAACGTCTGGAGTATCGCGGTTATGACAGTTCGGGCGTAGCCCTTCTTGACAAAGACCTGCGTGTCTACAAGAAAAAAGGTAAAGTAGCAGAACTGGAAGACAGCCTCGTCGGCAAAGACTTACATGCCCATGCCGGCATGGGCCATACCCGCTGGGCCACACACGGCGAACCCAATGATCGCAACGCCCATCCACATAGCTCCGCCAGTGGACGGCTCGCGATGATCCACAACGGCATCATCGAAAACTATGCGCAGCTGAAAAGCGAACTCATAAAAAAAGGCTACCAGTTCAAAAGCGATACCGACACCGAAGTTCTGCTCAATTTCATCGAAGACATCCAGCAGAACAACAACTGCGGAACCGAAGAGGCCGTCCGTATCGCGCTTAGACGCGTTGTCGGCGCTTATGTGATCATTCTGCTCGATAAACAAAATCCCGATACGATCATCGCCGCGCGTAAAGGCAGCCCGCTGGTCATCGGCATCGGAAAAAACAAGGATGAGCACTTCCTGGCCTCCGATGCGTCCCCTATCATCGAATACACAAAGGATGTCGTCTATGTCAACGACTATGAGCTGGCGATCCTGAAAGCAGACGAACTCATCCTGAAAAATCTCGGCAACGAAAAGATCACACCCTTCGTCCAGAAACTGGACCTCGAGCTGGCTGCCATCGAAAAAGGCGGCTACGATCACTTCATGCTCAAGGAAATATTCGAGCAGCCCGATACTATTTTTGACTGTCTCCGCGGTCGTCTCGACGCCGTCAAGGGAACCATCACGATGGCCGGTATCCAGCAGAATATGGACCGACTCAAAAATGCCAATCGTATCCTGATCATCGCCTGCGGAACCAGCTGGCACGCCGGGCTTGTTGCCGAATACGTCATCGAAGAACTTTGCCGGATCCCGGTGGAAGTGGAATACGCTTCCGAATTCCGGTACCGCAACCCCATCGTCAATCCAGGTGACGTGATCATCGCCATCTCACAGAGCGGAGAAACTGCAGATACGATCGTCGCCATCGAAAAGGCAAAAGAAAACGGCGCCTTTATCATGGGTGTCGTCAATGCCGTGGGTTCCTCCATCGCTCGTATCTCTCACGCCGGAGCTTATACGCATGCCGGTCCGGAGATCGGGGTAGCCAGCACAAAAGCCTTTACCGCCCAGCTGACCGTGCTGACCATGATCGCGCTTAAGATCGCACAGGAAAAAGGCACGATCGACACGGCCCGTTATACCAGGCTGCTGAATGAACTGCACAACGTGCCCGAAAAGGTAAAAGAAGTGCTCAAGCTTAGCCCGCAGATCAAACGGCTGGCAGAAAAATATAAAGACGCAAAAGATGCTCTCTACCTTGGCCGCGGATACAACTTCCCTGTTGCCCTCGAAGGCGCGTTAAAGCTCAAAGAGATCTCCTATATCCATGCGGAAGGTTATCCCGCCGCAGAAATGAAACACGGCCCTATCGCTCTTGTCGACGAGAATCTGCCTGTGGTATTTGTCGCCACCCGCGACTCCTATCACGAAAAGATCGTCAGCAATATCCAGGAGATCAAAGCCAGAAAGGGTAAGGTAATCGCCGTCATCAGCCAGGGTGACGAGATCATCGAAAAAATGGCCGACGATTATGTGGCCGTCCCGGAAGCGGATGAACTCATCGCCCCGATCCTGAGTGTAATCCCGATGCAGCTGCTGTCCTACTACGTCGGCGTCGCCAAGGGATATGACGTAGACAAGCCCCGCAACCTTGCCAAGAGCGTAACAGTCGAATAGCCGAACAACATGAACGATATCAAAAAAAGTCCAATAAACACACTCGGCTATCAATTCGTGGATAGCCGCTTTCTTCCAAAAGGAAAGGACGAATACTATCTCCGCAACGAACAGAATCGCAGCGGGATCGGCTATCGCCAGCTGACCGCCTACGAAATAGAAGTGCTTGTCCGTAACCGGAATACCTCTTCCAACTGGAACGACATCCTCGTCTCGGACGACTTCACTCCCGAATTAGTACAGAACTGCAAATTCTACGGACTCGTCCGTATCGGAAAGCTGGCCCCGTGGTATCTCGAATTCCATAACCTGCGCCGTCCCGTTGGTCTCTACAACAGCACCATTATCAGCTGTGACCTGGGCGACAACGTTTGTATCGACAATACCAATTACCTCTCCCACTATATCATCGGCAACGACGTGATGATCGTCAATACCAATGAAATGGCCACCACCGACCACGCCAAGTTCGGTAACGGCATCTTAAAAGAAGGCGAAGAGGAATCCATTCGTATCTGGCTCGAAGTCTGTAACGAGAATGGCGGCCGGAGCATCATCCCCTTCAACGGCATGCTTCCCGGTGATGCCTGGCTGTGGAGCCGTTTCCGCGAAGACGGCGTGCTGCAGGAAAAATTCAAGGAGTTTACCGCATCAGCCTTCGACTCCCGCCGCGGCTATTATGGGAAGGTCGGGGACCGCACGGTGATCAAGAACTGCAAGATCATAAAAGACGTATGGATAGGCAGCGACGCGTATCTCAAAGGCGCCAATAAGATAAAGAACGTCACGATCAATTCTTCTTCCGAGGCCAAATCACAGATTGGCGAGGGATGCGAACTGGTCAACGGGATCGTCGGCTATGGCTGCCGCGTGTTTTATGGCGTAAAAGCCGTTCGGTTTATCATGGCTTCCCACTCCCAGTTGAAGTATGGCGCACGTCTGATCAACTCTTACCTGGGTAACAACGCCACGATCTCCTGCTGCGAAGTACTCAACTCGCTGATATTCCCGGCGCATGAGCAGCACCACAACAACTCCTTCCTTTGCGCCGCGCTGGTCATGGGTCAAAGCAATATGGCTGCGGGCGCAACGATCGGATCCAACCATAACTCGCGGAGCCCGGATGGAGAGATCATCGCTGGCCGCGGTTTCTGGCCGGGGTTGTGCGTGAGTTTGAAACACAACAGCCGATTTGCTTCGTTTGCCATACTGGCTAAGGGGGATTATCCGGCGGAGCTGGACATTCCTGTGCCGTTTGCACTCATAAGTAATGACGTCTCCAAGGACGAGCTGATCGTGATGCCCGGCTATTGGTTCCTCCATAATATGTATGCGCTGGCCCGAAATTCCTGGAAATACATCGATCGTGACAAACGGATCGACAAGACCCAGCACCTGGAATTCGAGTTCCTGGCTCCCGATACCGTCAACGAGATCGTTGCCAGCATTCGTTTATTGGAAAAGTTTACCGGTCTCGCCTTGCTGCGTCAGAAAGGCCGCTATAAAAAACAGTCGGAAGAAGAGCTCATTGCCGAAGGTGCGCGCTTATTAAAAGAAGAACCCGGCCAGGTCGACCAGTTGGAAGTCCTCGCCGAAGGCTGGGAGAACAGCGACCGCAAGGTCCGTATCATAAAAGTAGTGCAAGCCTATAAACTCTTTCACGAGCTGATCGGCCAATACGCTGCCGCCCAGTTGATGGGGTTGATCCGAGGCAAAAATAGCAAGACCTTCGACCAGCTGCAACAGGCCCTGCCTGCCGTTCATGCGCCCGCAAAATG
Source organism: Chitinophagales bacterium (assembly GCA_015654595.1). Taxonomy (GTDB): domain Bacteria; phylum Bacteroidota; class Bacteroidia; order Chitinophagales; family Chitinophagaceae; genus Puia. The sequence continues at coordinate 26,348 of JAATGQ010000146.1, forward strand.
GGTCAATGCCGGCGGCCAGCTGATCCGCGAATCCGAACTGCAGAAGCTGATCCGGCAGATTCATTCCGGTCGCGTAAAGAGCTGGGAACAAATCCACCAGTGGTATAAGCAGCAAGCCGAACAATACGCCGCCGACAAGCTGCAGCATGCGCTTGCTGTACTAAAAGAGGTTCAAGGCGTCTCGCTGAAACGCCAGGGTGCAAAAGAGACGCTTGGCAGCCTGCTGAGACAAAGTCAGGCGACAAAAGAATGGATGACAAAAGAAATTTACAACTCGAGGGCAAAAGACTATACCAATCCTTTCCGCAAAATGGTATATGATTCCCCCGAGGAGATGAACGCTGTCGTCGGAAAGCTACAGGACAACAGCTTTATCCGCCAGGAAAAAGAGGCGTTAAAACAATATCGAAAAGAAGTGGACGAAGTACTGAAGAGATTCAACGCTTAGCGTACCGAATCCAGCTTCGGCACCTTTACCGAATCAGCCGCGGCAGCCGTTGCAGAATCAGCAGCAGCCGTGGCTTTTTTTTCTGTCGTATCGTTTGTACAAGCTGCCATCGCCAGTGCGAGAACAACAACGGTCGCAATCTTTTTCATACTTCTATTTTTTACGAAAGAACAGGCGAACGGGCACACCCTTAAAATCAAAGTTGGCCCTCAGTTGATTCTCGAGGTAATTCTTATAAGGCGTCTTGACGTCGTCGGGGAAATTGCAGAAAAATGCAAAGGACGGCACGTGGGTAGGCAATTGAGTGACGTACTTTATCTTGAGCGGATGCCCACGCACCACAGGCGGATGATAGGATTCGATCGCTTTCAACATCACTTCGTTCAGCTCAGAGGTCGGTATCTTGCGCGATTTATTTTCATACACCTGCAGTGCTTCTTCGACAGCCCGGAAGATACGCGTCTTTTCCTGAACAGAGACAAAGAGGATGGGCACATCCGTAAACGGAGCTATCCGGTTCTTCAGCTCTTTCTCGTATTCCCTGGCTGTATTCGTTTCCTTTTGAACCAGATCCCACTTATTGACCAGGATAACGATCCCTTTTCCTTTCTTTGCTGCCAGTCCAAAAATATTGAGGTCCTGCGCCGTAATGCCTTTTTCAGCATCCAAAAGTAAAAGACACACATCGGCTTCATCCATCGCCTTGATAGCCCGGATCACCGAGTAGAACTCAAGGTCTTCATGCACCTTCGTCTTCCGACGGATACCTGCCGTATCGATAAGAACAAAATCCTTCTGAAAGAGATTGTATCGGGTATGGATAGTATCCCGTGTCGTCCCCGCGATATCGCTGACGATCGTCCGCTCCTGTCCTACCAGTGCATTCAGCAGAGAAGACTTGCCTACATTGGGCTGACCGATGATCGCGAACTTTGGCAGTCCTTCTTCCTCAGAGAGGGCATTGTCTTCCGTGATCAGCGCGGTGATGGCGTCCAGCAATTCACCCGTTCCGCTGCCGGACATGGCAGAGAGGAAAAAGATCTCGTCAAAACCCATGCTGTAAAACTCTGCGGCTTCCAGCAGGCGGTCTCCATTATCAACTTTATTCACAACAAGGAATACCGGCTTTGGCGTACGACGAAGCACATCCGCCATCGCTTCGTCCAGGGTTGTGATCCCTGTAGCGGCGTCTACCATAAAGATCAACGCATTGGCTTCTTCCAGTGCGATCAATACCTGCTTCTTTATCTCCACCTCAAAAACGTCTTCGCTGTCGGGTACAAAGCCACCCGTATCGATCAGATTGAAGGTCTTACCCGTCCATTCCGCCACTCCATATTGCCGGTCACGCGTTACGCCGCTGACGTCGTCAACGATCGCTTTCCGCTGTTCGAGCAAACGGTTAAAAAATGTACTTTTCCCTACATTGGGCCGGCCAACAATAGCCACTGTAAATCCGCTCATAATTCAAATGCTAATTATATTCTCGGGTCATCCCAATCCTGCCGCACGATTATCAGTTGCGCGTCCTCAAAATCAGTTATACCCGTATTCCTTCAAAAAATTCTCCGTGTCCCGCCATTTCGGCCGCACCTTTACAAACAGCTCCAGAAAAACCTTATTGCCGATAAACGCTTCGATATCCAGTCTTGCTTTTGATCCGAGCTGCCGGATCATTTTACCCCCTTCTCCCAGGATGATCCCCTTCTGGGATTCCCGTTGCACAATAATATCGGCCCTGATCTTCGTCAACGTGGTCTTTTCCTTGAACTCCTGTACCAGCACCGTTGCCTGGTAAGGGATCTCGTCACCATACAGGAAGAAGATCTTCTCCCTGATCAGCTCGCCGACAAAAAACTTCGTGGGCAGATCCGTCAGGTCATCCCCTTCAAAAAAAGGTTCTCCTTCTGGCAGACGTTCCAGGACCGCATCGAGCAGCGCCTGAATATTTGTTTTCTTCAGCGCAGAGATCGTAATCACTTTCTTGCAGTAGGGCTTTGCTTCAAAGAAGGCCTTCGCCTCTTGTATTTTCTCTGCCGCCATGCCGTCGATCTTATTAAGGACGACAAAAGCCGGAGCTTTCAACTTCAACGCGGCGAACAACTGGTCGTTCTCTTCCCAGCTGTCGCGTATATCCAGCAGCAACAAAGCCAGGTCAGCATCTTCCAGCGAGCTCTTTACCGCCTGCATCATCTTTTCATGAAGCTTGTATTTGGGTTCGATGATGCCCGGTGTGTCCGACAAAATGATCTGGTAATCCTTCTCTGTCAATATCCCCTTGATACGATGCCGCGTCGTCTGCACTTTTGGCGACACAATAGCCAGCTTCTCGCCCATCAGGGCGTTCAGCAGGGTACTCTTTCCTGCATTAGGCTTACCAAATATGGAAACAAAACCAACTTTCATAGCTCTTCAGTTACCTCAAATAAAAAAAGCCTCTGCGAGAGGCTCTTCCTATCTTTTGTTGCGAAGGCTGGGATCGAACCAGCGACCTTCGGGTTATGAGCCCGACGAGCTACCGCTGCTCTACTTCGCGATGTGGAGTGCAAAGGTAGGTTTTTTTTGTTCCGCACCAAATCTTTTCCAAATTCTTTTCAAAAAATATTCAAAATCAATTTCTTCGAACATCCAAGGCCGCTCGCCGGCCCGCCCATTTCTCTAACCAGGCCATCCCCCTCCCCTTCTCCACCACCCACCAAGCAGCCGCCAATTCTCCCACCAGCCTCCCCCCGCCGCCTCCAATTCTGTAGACAACCTGAAAAGAAATTCCGCTTTCCGCCCCTGAATTTTCCAATCCCGTAAATACATTCCCCTATCAAATCCGTCCTTTGCGCCCATGAAAAAAATGCTAGCTGTTATGACTGTCGCGGGGCTGTCTATTCTAAAGACTTCCGCACAGCTACCCCAATCCTACAAGACGCCAGCCCAAAAGCTCATCCTCACCAGCGAGGATTCCCTCAACGCCAACGCGGCCACCAACAAAACAGTCATTTCCGGATACGGCAGCGCCTTTTACCAGCGCGACTTTAACCAAAAACAATCCACGATCACCCTCGACCGGCTCGTGCTTTTCGTCGGCCACAGCTTTAACGAAAAGATCAGCCTCTTTACCGAACTCGAGGTCGAGAACGCCATTGTCGCCGGCAGCGGTTCCGACGAGCCTACCAGCGGTAAAGGCTCGGTGGCGATGGAGCAAGCCTTTTTGAAATTCAATCTCAACGCTCATCAATATCTCGTTGCCGGTCTGTTTACGCCCCGCATCGGGATCACCAACGAAAACCACCTTCCTGTAAACTTCAACGGTGTCGAACGTCCGATCGTAGAACAGGTCATCATCCCCACGACCTGGCGGGAAATCGGTGTCGGCCTTTACGGCAACCTCGACCGCGTACCGCTGACCTATGACATCGCCATCGTCAACGGACTCAACAGCGCGAAGTTCCAGCACGATACCGGCATCGGTGAAGGCGAAGGACTGGGCAGCAATGCTACGGCCAACAACCTGGCCATCACCGCAGCCCTGCAATACCGCGTCAGCGATTTCAAATTGCAGCTCTCCGGCTATATGGGCGGCACCGTCGGCCTTAGCAAAAGGGCAGCTGACAGCCTTAACGTAGGACTGCAATCCGGTGCATTCGGCACCCCGCTCTACCTCGGAGAATTTGACGTTCAGTATGCCAGGAGCGGATTCGCCGCAAAAGCTCTCGGAACCTATATCGCCTATCCCGATGCAGACAAGATCTATAGAGCTTACGCACAAAGCATCGGCACCGGCATGTATGGCGCTTATCTCGAACTGGCATACGACTGGTTATATCCTCAACACAAGACCAAGCAGTTCATCACCTTCGTTCGCGGCGAGGCCCTGAACATGAACGCCAGCATTTCCAGCCTCCAGAAACAGGATGACCAGCTCGATCCGACTCTCAAGCAGACCCATATCATTGCCGGTATCAGCTACTTCCCCATCCCGAATGTTGTCGTAAAAGCCGACGTTCGCCTCCAGCATACCGGAGCTCAAAATCCCAACCTGGTGATCAATCCGCCGCCGAATGCGCTGCCCTACAAACAGAATGACCAATTGCTCAATATAGGTTTTGGCTATTCCTTTTAAGTTACAAACACCGCACTATGCAACGCAGACAATTCCTGAAATCATCCTGCAACGCCTGCCTGTTGGCGGCTACAGGTTTTCTTTTGCCAGCCCTTAGCGGTTGTGGCCCGGGCGCCTATACGGTCTTCAACACCGATATAAAAGAAGACCATATCGAGGTCCCGGTCGACTCCTTTGCAAAAGGACCACTCGTACTGGTCAGACCAAAAGGCTGGTATTATTCCATTGCATTGCGGAAAAAAGAAGACAATACTTACTCTGCCCTGCTCCTGAAGTGTACCCACCAGGACAATCAGCTTACAGCGGCTTCCAGCAACTACAGCTGCAGCCTGCATGGCAGCACCTTCAACATCGACGGACAGGTGACAAAGGGACCCGCGGAACGTCCCCTCAAGTCCTATCCCGTTACACAAATAAACAACCAATTAATTATTAACACCAAAGCATAAAACACGAAACAATGAATCGTATATTCCTATCCTTTGCAGCTGTATGCTGTATCGTACTCTCCGCCTGTCACAAATCCAATAACAGCGGCAGCTCCGAAAGCTTTACCCAAGTGGAGACCGACGTTATCAACGATTTTGTCAATAAAACAGCAGTGCCTAAATACGCTTCTCTTGCAGCAGCGGGAGTCACCCTCGACAGCACTATTCAGTCGCTGGTCGCCAATCCTAACGCAGCCACATTACAGGTAGCCCAGGCCAACTGGCGCGCTATGCGTGTGATTTGGGAAAGCAGCGAAGGTTTCCTGATCGGCCCCGTCGAAGCAAACGACTATGATCCCAACTCCGACACCTGGCCGACCGACTACCACCAGATGGACTCCCTGCTTTTACCTACGACCCCCAACGCGCTTACAGTAGAAGATATCGAAGCTCTTCCACAGACGCTGCGTGGTTACCATCCCATCGAATACCTGATCTTCGGCGTTGGGGGAACCCGTACCGCCGGCGACCTGGACGCCCGTAAAAAACAATACCTGTCAAGCCTGGCTACAGATCTCAAAAACATCGTAACCAGCCTCGATTCCACCTGGACCAGCGCCGCAGTGCCTTATGCTCAGGCCTGTCTGAAAGCAGGATCAGGAAGCACGGTGTATACCACTAAACAGGCCTTCTTCCTCGATATCACACAGGATAACGGCATGGCCGGCATCTGTAATGAAGTGGGCGAACCGGACGAAGACGGTAAGATGTACAATCCTTATATCCATCAGGATAGCAGCCTGACAGAATCTCCGTACTCTGGGAATAGTCTGGCTGATTTCAAAAACAATATCATCGGCGCCCAGCAGGTATATCTCGGTGTTAACGGCGGCAAAGGCATGAAAGACCTGGTAGCAGCAAAGAACACTTCCCTGGACAACCAGATCCAGACTGCATTTACCACCGCGATCAACTCCTTCGACAATATCAGCGGCACCGACGACATGCGCTTTGAAGAAGCCATCTTCTACAGACGCACCCAGATCGCAGCAACGCTGAAAGCCCTGAACGACCTTCAGAGCCTGCTGGACAACAACCTGGTTTCTTTTATTAAAACCTACGTGAAAGACTAGAACAAGTGAAAAAACTTTGCATTATTGTTATCCTGGGAACCCTCGTCTATGCCTTCAGCCGCTGTAACAAGGCGGCTGAACTGCCGGATAGCGCCTATGACGACCGGATGAGCGGCGGTAACTTTACCACCCTCGACGCGTCCACACAGGCGTACAAACAACCGATAGACGGTCTTAACGCCAGGCAAACCGTCGTTCATAACATCGGAGACGGCACCTTCGACCAGGTCTTTGTAGCGGCTCCCGCGCCGCACTTTGGAGGACTGGGTCCCATTTTTAACAATATCGCCTGCATCAACTGTCACCGAAACGACGGCGGCGGATTTCCAAGCACAGGCACCTCCAACTCCGGTATGCTGATGCGCATCAGTATCGACGGGGCTGATGAATACGGGGGCCCGCTTGCAGCTCCGGGCTTTGGCGTACAGGTACAGGATCAGTGTCTGCTCGGGACAACACCGGAAGCTACTGTCAGCATAAGCTACACCGACGTACCGGTCACCTATCCCGACGGCACGACGGTAACGCTTCGGCAGCCAACGTATGCCCTGCGGAATCCGTATACGGCCTTGCCTGCTTCCTATATGCTCTCTCCAAGAGTGGCGCCCCGGCTCGTGGGAATGGGGCTGCTGGAAAACATTCCGGAAAGCACCATTCTCTCCTTTGTCGACGCCGGCGACGCCAATGGCGATGGCATCACAGGGAAAGCCAACTATGTCTATGACGGATATACCAAAAAGACGGAGCTGGGACGATTCGGCGTAAAAGCCAATACTCCAACGCTCCTGATGCAGGTAGCCACGGCCTATCAACAGGACATGGGGGTCACCAGTTACGCCCAACCCGATGAAAGCGCCTATGATCAACTACAGATGAACCTGATCAGTTCCGAAACCCCAGGAAACGAACTGGTCGACAGCCTGCTCAACTACGTTACTTTCTACGTACAGACACTGGCTGTCCCGGCGCGCCGGGCTGTGACGGACAGTATATGCAAACACGGAGCAACCCTGTTCACCCAGATCAACTGCTCCGGCTGTCATCGTACTACGATGTACACCGGCGTCAATCCCGCCATCAATCTCAGCAGCCAGCGTATCCATCCTTATACCGATATGCTGGTCCATGACATGGGTGACGAACTCGCCGATGGCCGCCCGGACTACCTGGCAACAGGAAGAGAATGGCGCACTACACCGCTCTGGGGGATTGGACTGCTGTCCACCACTAACGGCGGTACCGCTTATTACCTGCACGACGGGCGAGCCCGAACGATGGAAGAAGCCATCCTATGGCACGGAGGAGAAGCCTCAAAATCCCAACAACAATTTATGCAGCTGAATAAAGCAGACAGAAACGCCATCCTTGCTTTCCTGTCTTCGCTGTAAACCTGACTTCCCTAAACAAAGAGCCTCCAAAATGTCAGACATTTCGGGGGCTCTTTCACTAACGGGCGACTCTTTATCTATGAACTTTTCTTTATCGTACTGGCGCCGCTGCTCCGCGACTCCGAAACTACCGCTGTTCCCTTATAGAAAACGCTGCTTGCTCCCGACACATCCGCCTTCAATGCCTTATTCACCGTCATCCGGATATCCGAAGCTCCGCTGGCGTGCGCATCGCAATTCTCCGCTATCAACTCATACCCTTTCAGATCACTTGCCCCACTGCATCGGATAACTGCCAACCCTTCTACTATACCAGTGATATGTGCATCCGAAGCGCCGCTCTGTTCCATATCCAGTTCCTTCAAATGAACCGCACCATGAAAATCGCTGGCGCCGGAAAAATTGAGGGTCAGCTTATCCGCTGTGATCACCCCGTCCACATATACATCACTCGCGCCAGAGGCCATCAGCTTATCCAATGTTGTAAACGATACATAGGCCCTCAGCCGGGCATTGGCGGCAGACAAGGACTTGCCGGACAAATGGATCTTCAGAATACCATCCACGACTTCGGTGACGATCCGGCTGCGCCACTTCTCTTCTCTGGCGCTGACCACCACCGTCTCTTCGTCACCCTGGCTCAGATAAAGGTCGATCGCATCCGAAACTTCGATACCATGGTAACCCGAAACCTGTCGCAACTGGGCATTCGGGTCGTGAATGACCGCCTTCTGCGCCAGCAGCGGCACCGCCGGTAAAAGCCCCAGTATAAAGACCAACATTTTTCTCATCGGGATGAAATTACACCGTGAAAATACACAAAAGATTGCTACTCCGACTTCACTACGCTGGCGCCGCCCGTATTTGACTCCACGTTGCCAGGTTTGCCCTTATAATGGATATCACTTCCACCGCTGGCATTGGCTACCAAAGACTTATTAACCCGCACATACGCATCGCTGCCTCCGCTAACCTCTATTCTGCAATTATCGCTCTCCAGTTCATAACCATGAAAATCCGCCCCGCCGCTGGCATGAATGGCCAACCGGGCCGCCGTTCCGCTCAGATAAACATCCGAGCCGCCCGACTGATGCACCACCAGATCATCCGCATGTATTTTTCCATGCAAGTCGCTGCCGCCGGACAATTCCAGTTTTAGCTTCTGCGCACGGACCTCATCCGGGATATACACGTCCGAGCCGCCGGAGGCCCTGATCGCATCCAATACCTTAAAGGCTACATACGCCTTCAGCTTTCTTCTGCCGTCATTCCAATGCATCCAGCCTTCATCCAGATAAATACGCAGTACACCATTTTCTACCACCGTCCTGATCTTATCCCGGTATTCCGGTTTTGCGGCGCTGACCGCCAGCGACTCCTGTTCATCCTGGCTGAGGTACAGATCGATGCCGCTGGAAACCTCGATGGCGTGGAAAGCGGCTACATCCCGCTTCTGCGCATTCCGATCATCAATTACTTTTCCCTGGGCAAAAGAGGAAAAGCCAGCCAGAATACCCACTGCAAAAAGTAAAAGTTTATTTTTCATATTCCGTATTTTATAGGTTAATGACAGCCCTTTCCACCCGATGTTGCACCAACTTCCGCACACATAAGGCAAGGGTCTGCCTTCCAACACATTCTTCCCGTACCAGCCGCGTCCTCCCATCCACCAACGCATTCTGCCCGAACTGACCGCGTCCTTCGATCCGCTTACGCCAGCGCAATCCTTCCCCTTGTCCGCCCCTCTTATTCTTCCTGCACCAGCCGCTGCGCCACACCACTTTGCCCCTCTCATTTGGAACGTGCCGGCCGGAAAAAAGTTACCAGCCGGTCAAAAAAGCCCTCCTTTCTGCAAAATCCCTATCTTTGCATCAGTTCCTCGGGGTGCTTTCCGACCAACGGAAGGCTGAGAAATACCCGTAGAACCTGATCAGGGTAATGCCTGCGCAGGGAAGGTGACCTCTTCATATCAATCGAGATACAACTCTCCTTTTCGCAGTGTTCCCATTTTTTATCGCCGACTAATCGATTTGATTATGAAGAAAACGTCTACACTGCTCTGCCTCATGGCAGCAACCGGAATCGTACATGCTCAGCAAACACCGCCCAAAGAAAAGGATTCGCTTCGCCTTTTCCTTCAACCAGTAGAAGTAAAAGCGCTCAGAGCAGGAGAAAAAGCTCCCTTTACAAAAACCAACCTCGATAAAAAGCAGATCGAACAGGTCAATCTCGGACAAGATCTTCCCTTTATACTCAACCAGACTCCATCCGTCACGATCAATTCCGACGCAGGCAACGGCATTGGATACACGGGGATACATATCCGCGGTACCGATGCCACACGGATCAACATGACCCTGAACGGTATCCCCTATAACGACGCGGAATCGCAGGGCACCTACTTCGTAGACCTTCCTGACTTCGCCTCCTCCGTCAACAGCATCCAGATCCAGCGCGGTGTTGGGACCTCCTCCAACGGAGCGGGAGCTTTCGGGGCCACCATCAACTTTTCCACCAACGAATTCAACGAAAAGCCCTACGGCGAGATCAACAATAGTTACGGCTCTTTTAACAGCTGGAAAAATACCGTAAAAGCCGGCTCAGGACTCATCGACGGGCACTTTACCATCGACGCCCGTCTTTCCCGCATTTCCAGCGACGGCTACATCGACCGGGCTTCCAGCAACCTCAAATCATTCTACCTGTCTTCCGCATGGATGGATGCCCATTCATCTATCCGGTTCAATATCATCGAAGGCACAGAAAAAACATACCAGGCCTGGAACGGGATACCCGGCGCAAAACTCTTTGGCGACAAAGCCGCCCTTGACCAGCACTATGCCGATAACGCCGGCCCCGGTTCGCAAGGCTATCTCTATGTTACCCCCGCCGACTCGCTCAATCTCTACAATTCCGGACGCCGCACCTATAATTATTTCACCTATCCCAATCAAACGGACAACTATCTTCAAAACCATTTTCAGCTCTTCTTCAACCACCAGGTCAACGACAACCTCTCCTTTAACACCGCCGCCTTCCTCACGCGCGGAAAAGGCTACTATGAAGAATACAAAGAGCAGGACGCCTATGCCAACTATGGCCTGACAGGTCCAGTCTACAGCGGCGACACCCTCTCTACCACCGATCTTATCCGCCAGCAGTGGCTTGACAACTACTTTTATGGAGGCATCTTCTCCCTGCAATACAAACAAAAAGGAACACAGTTTACGCTTGGCGGAGGCTGGGACAAATACGACGGCAAGCACTATGCCTTTATCAACTGGACAGAGAATGGAGGCGTTCCCAACGGCTATACCTATTACAATGTACCGGCGCATAAAACCGACTTTAATATCTACGGCAAATGGCAGCAACAATGGACCACGCACTTCTCTACCTTCGCCGATGTGCAATACCGTCATATCTCCTACGATCTCGAAGGGTTTGAAGACGATCCTTCACTGATGGTATTCACGCACTATAACTTCTTTAACCCCAAAGCAGGTTTGACCTATACCGGTCATGAATGGCAGGCCTATCTCTCTTATTCCAGAGCCAGCCATGAACCAAACCGGACCGACTACGAAGCCGGTCTCGATCAACAACCAAAACCAGAAACGCTCAACGACGTAGAACTGGGTTACGAGAAAAAAACGCTTCGAAGCTCTTTTGGCGCCACCTTCTATTATATGGAATACAAAAACCAGCTGGCCCTTACCGGCAAGATCAACGATGTAGGTCAGTATACCCGCAGCAATGTTCCCAGCAGCTATCGTATGGGGATCGAACTGCAGGGCAGCTCCAGGCTTGCCGACTGGTTTACCGTCTCCGGCAATATCGCGTTCAGCCAGAATAAAATAAAAGACTATACAGAATACATCGATGACTATGACAATGGCGGGCAAAAATCCTATTTCCACTCCCATCCCGACATTGCCTTTTCACCTGCTATCGTAGGCGGCGCTACCCTGCAATTCTTTCCCTTTCCGCATGCAGAGATCGGGCTGCCCGCCAAATACGTCAGCAAGGAATACCTGGACAACACGCAGAACGAAGGACGAAAACTCGATGGCTATTACACACAGGATCTCCGGCTGCTCTATACCCTCAAATTTCCGATGGTCAAAGAGATTGACTTCATTTTCCAGCTGAACAACGTCTTTAACCGCAAATACGAACCCAACGGCTATACCTATAGTTCCTTTTATGGCGGTCAGATCGTCACCGAAAATTTCTATTTCCCCATGGCCGGAACCAACGTCATGTTTGCAGTTAATATAAAGATCTAAGCACAGAATAGCACAATGACAAAGGGATGGTCAATTGAATTGACCATCCCTTTGCAATTAAATAAAGATACCTTATGCGCCAAAGCGATCCTGCCATGCAAGCATTCCGCCTGTCAGATTCTTGATATTCGAAAAGCCCATCGTCTCGAGGACCATACAAGCCTGTCCGCTGCGATTGCCGCTGCGGCAATAACAAATAACTTCCTGATCTTTCAGATCATCGATCGACTCCGTATCCATCACGCGGATATTTCCCAGCGGAAGCAAAATACCACCGATATTGAACTCGGCATGCTCCGAAGGTTCGCGGACATCAACCAGGTTTAACTTTTCACCTGCATCTAAACGTTGCTTTACTTCTTCTATACTGATAGGTTGCATATATCAATTTTCACAAATGTACATATCAAATCAATTGCCCGCGTGCCCTTTTACTTTGTCTGCGGCTTCCTCAAACCAGTTCAACACTCCGGAGCGCCGCGTGCCGCCCATTCTAATACTCGGCCATCTCCCTCCGGCGAGCGCCGTGTTCTTCCGGCGAGCGCCGTGGTCATCCCGTTTTAATACTGACCCGCAGGGGACGCTGCCGCCGAATCTGCTCTTCTCACGGGCTGCTGTACGCCAAGCCAGATACTGATCGCCATCCCGGGCCTGATCTGGTTGGGCTGGCCTTCCTCGTTCACCTGCGGAGGGTCTTGTTTATAAATAAAGGCCTCGGCCGAATCATGCACATCCTTATCCCGAACGATGGCGCCCAGGCTTAGTCCTATCGAGTCGAGACGGGCTTTTGCCTGCAGATAGGTCAGACCAAACAGATCCGGAACGATGAATACCTGGCTTCCTATCCCGCTGCCCAGCACCAGCGTAATCTGGCTGCCTTGCTGGATCTGTGTGCCCGGCTTTATCGACTCGCCTTTGAACTGTTGATCCAGCACGGAATTACGTGCAAAGAAAGGTTTATAGATCGTATCGCCCATGTGCAGCCCATACTGCTTCAACATCATCTGCGCATTGCGGAAGCTCATACTGATCAGGTTCGGCATTCCGACAAAAGGCGCCTGGGCCTGGTTGATCGTAAGATATACCGTGCGGTTTATCTTTACCTGGTTATCTGCCTCGGGGAATTGTTTGACCACCTGCAGCGGCCGCATCGTATCCGAATAGACCGAATCCTGGATCTGCACATCAAAACCCTGCGCTTCAAGTGTCTTCTTTGCATCGTTAAAGGATAGGCCGGTTACCGAAGGGATACGCATCGTTTTCCCGTGTTGGGTAAGGATCGCCAATGAGCCCAGGAACAGCAAAAGCAAGAGCAACAAGAGTACAATAGCCGCTACAATATTGACCCACAGTGGTTTAGTAGTGAGAAATTTAAACACTATGAAAAAATTTAAATATTGGATGGAAAAGGTCTATCGACCTGCGGCCGAAAGATAAACATTATTTTCTGATACATTCAATGATCCGCCTCTGCCCCGCGGTGTTCCAACCGTCAGTCATCGGGCATTCCTACCGCCCTCACGCTCGCCGCATGCTCTCATTGCCAGCACATCGTTGCCATCGCGCTTTACCCTTCCGTGCCGGCGATCTTAGCGTCTCTCCTTCTCTCCCAGGGCTTCATCGACCAACGCCGAGTAGAACTCTTTCAGGGTCCAGCCTGCAGCCTTCAGCTGCTGAGGAACCAGACTCGCCTCACTTTGTCCGGGTACTGTATTGATCTCAAGCATAAAGGGCTCTCCCTTTGCTTCGTTATAAATAAAGTCGATCCGTATAATACCACGGCAATTAAAAGACTGGTAGATCCGCCGCGCCGCTGCCCTCACTTTCTCCGCTACCGCCTCGTCAACCTGGGCCGGTGTAATCTCTTCATTCAGCCCCGCCGTATACTTGGCTTCAAAATCAAAAAACTCTTTCTTGCTCTTTACTTCCGTAAACGGCAGGGTGACGATCTCTCCTTTCGACCGGAAAACGCCGATAGTAAACTCGCGTCCGGGTATAAACTCTTCGATCAGTACCTGGCTGTCTTCTTTAAACGCCTTTTCGATTGCAGCGCCCAACTCTTCAGAAGCCGAATTCACCTTGGACATACCGATACTCGATCCGCCATTGTTGGGCTTTACAAAAACCGGGAAGGTCAGCCGCTTGATGGCATCTTCCGGATTCTCGATCCTGTCCTTGATCAGCAGCACAGACCTTGCAACATTGATGCCACTAAAAGCGGCGACAGCCACGGTAAAACGCTTGTTAAACGTCAGCGCCGAAACGGCGGCGTCACAGCTCGTATAGGGCAGTCCTACCATATCAAAATAGCCTTGCAGCTTGCCGTCTTCCCCGGGAGTACCGTGAATGCCGATCAGCACCGCATCAAACTTTATCCGTTGTCCATCCAGTACCAGCGAAAAATCATTCCGGTCTACCGGGATCTTCTTTCCGTCTTTTGTCTCATAAAACCACTCTTCCGGCGTAATGTCGATCCGGTAAACCGTATACTTATCGTAATCCAAATTATTCTGAATGGTGATGGCGCTCTTGTAAGAAATGACAGACTCACCGGAATACCCTCCGGTAACAAAGGCAATAGTGGGCTTCATGGAAGGAAACAAATTTTGACAAAGTAACGAAAAAACGCCAGGTTTATGCAGCCCGCGCCCACTCACGTGAATATCTACCGGGAAGCCGACGCGCAAAAAAAATGGTGAAGGCATCAACTCCTTCACCGTTTTATGACGGGAAATATCACCCGCCTATTTCTATGTAGCGCGCAGCTACAATCGCAAACTAACTTTACACTCTGAAGTTACCATTTTTTGGAAAAATTCCCAAAAAAACCCGGGCGAATTATCTACACCCATGGGCTGTCATCGATTAAAGATGCAGCTTTTCCTTTTTGGCCAGCAGCTCTTCAACCGTCTCTTCATACATTTCGTCGGGTACGCAGCAGTCTACCGGGCAGACAGCCGCGCACTGGGGCTCTTCGTGGAAACCCTGACACTCCGTACATTTGTTCGGAACAATATAATACGTATCCACGCTCAACGGTTCATTCCGCTGTGATGCGTCGATAACGGCTCCGTCCAGCAAAGTAAAGGATCCTTTTACGCTTGTACCATCGGTGATCGCCCATTCTACTCCACCTTCATATATAGCATTATTGGGGCATTCCGGTTCGCAGGCGCCGCAATTAATACACTCTTCTGTTATTTTGATTGCCATTTTTTCAAAAATTTGGGTGTGATTACAATTAACTTTACAGCCTTATCGGCGAAGCCGGGTTAACAACGGCCAGCGCCGGATTATTTAAACATTGCCTTTTCTGGCAAGCGGACCGAGGTCCGTGCTGCAAATATAGCGTGGAAAAATATGAACCTGAAAAATCGGATAGAATTATTGACTCAACTTGGAAACTATTGCTTATCAACCACTCCGGCGTGGGAAACGGCTCAACATCGTGCCCAGGCCGAAAATGGCTGGTTTATCCCGGAATTCATAAGACTGGCTATAAACCAGATCGTAGCAGGTTTCCTTCAAAAAGATAAACTCGAAGCATGGGCTAAAGCCTATCAGCTGCCGGATCAGCCTGCTCACCCAAAGACCGTGGGTCTGATCATGGCCGGTAACATTCCGCTGGTAGGATTTCATGATATGATCACCATCTTTATCTCCGGCCATCGCCAGTTGATAAAGCCTTCCAGCCGAGACGAGGCGCTCATCCGTCACCTTGTGGACTGGATGCATCGGCAGGCCCCGGAGACAACCGGACTCGTCGCCTTTGCGGAAAGACTCAACGGCTGCGACGCCTATATCGCCACCGGGAGCAACAACTCCGCCCGTTACTTCGACTACTACTTCGGCAAATATCCCAATATCATCCGGCACAACCGCACCTCCGTCGCGATCCTGACCGGTGCCGAGACGCCGCAGCAGCTGGAAGCTCTCGCTGACGACGTCAACCAGTACTTTGGATTGGGCTGCCGCAACGTCACCCAGATCTATGTACCCGAAAACTACGATTTTATCCCGCTGCTGGTAGCCTTTAAAAAATACGAACACCTTTCGGACCTTGCCAAATACAAGCATAACTACGACTATCAGCTGACCTTGCTGCTCCTGAACAAAAAATATTATATGACAAATGGAGCCATTCTGCTTACAGAAAATGACTCTCCATTCAGTGCGATCAGCGTATTGCATTATAAATATTATCGTCCCGACGAAGGTCTGCCCCATCCGATAGCGCAGTCAAATGATATCCAGTGCGTTGTTGGCCCGGCGGGGCTTGCGGCAGCCAGCCAGCGCAAACACCCGGAAACCGCCCAGCCGGCCGTCGCCCTCGCCCCTCAATCGATTGTCCCTTTTGGCTCGGCCCAACAACCTGGTCTCACGGATTACGCCGACGGGGTGGACACCCTGCAATTCCTGCGGGATCTCTAGCCTCCACCGCGCGGGAAACCGGTGGGTCGCGCAGACAGTTGCCCAAGCGCCGTCGCCCCATGCTGACGGCGAGGCATCTATCTCCTGACATCCCGGCACTGCCAAAAATACCCAGGCGGAAAAAATGACGCGGCGATCCAAGTTGAAATGCGTATATTTATACAAGCCAAACAACGCCCGGAAGGATTAATAATCAGCGCAATGCATGGCCCATCTACGAAGACCTTAGTAAATTATTTGTTAAACCCGGTGCCCCGCGCATGAAGAATATAAACCTTGGCGATAATTTGGTATTCTAACACTCCCGAACGCACCATTAAAAGAAAAAAATTTTTGAAACAATGAGAGCAAAACAAGTAGCAGCTGTTATACTGATCAGTGCAACGACCTGCCTGGCTACCATGTGGGGCTATAACCGTTTTATAGGAGGTAGGACGTACTACTATTCACAGGATTCCGGCAAGGTGCCTGTCCCTGCCAACTACGCCAGGTTTTTCGAGGGCGGTGATAAATCAGGCCCTGCAGATTTCAGCGAAGCAGCCAGTGCAGCCATCCCCGCCACCGTTCACATCAAAACCAAGACGGTAAAAACCGTCTCAAGCTCTTCAAGACATAGCAACCCCTTTTCCGACCTCTTTGGCCTTGACCCCGATGACTTTTTCGGCGGCGGTAACGGTATGCGTTCCATGCCCGAGATGGCTTCCGGATCAGGCGTTATCATCAGCAATGATGGCTATATCGTCACCAACAACCACGTGGTCGACGGAGCGGACGAAGTAACCGTTACGCTTAGCAACCGCAAATCATTTAAAGCAAAAGTCGTAGGTGCGGACCCCAGCAGTGACCTGGCCGTCGTTAAGATTGATGCCCAGAACCTGCCTTTTCTCGAATACGGCAACTCCGATGACGTGAAGGTGGGTCAATGGGTACTGGCGGTCGGTTATCCCTTAACGCTGGAGACAACCGTTACAGCGGGTATCGTCAGTGCAAAAGGCCGGACACTGGATATCAACAGACGCCAGAGCCAGACTCCTGTAGAATCATTTATCCAGACCGATGCAGCGGTAAACCCCGGTAACAGCGGTGGTCCGCTGATCAATACACAGGGACAGCTGATCGGCATCAACTCTGCCATCGCTTCCCCGACAGGTTCCTACGCCGGATACTCGTTTACGATCCCTGTCAACATCGTTCGCAAGATCGTACGCGACATCATGAAATTTGGTACGCCCCAGAGAGCATACCTCGGTATATCTTATCCTCGCGATGACATGAGCGACGACGAGAAGAAAGAAATGGGCATCAAGGATGGAGAAGGCGTTTATGTATTGGACGTTACCGCTGACGGCGCTGCAGCTCACGCTGGTATAAAGAAAGGCGACGTTATCACAAAACTCAACGGTATGCCTGTTGCTACCGGCGCTGAAATGGTTGGCCAGATCGCAACCTTTAGCCCTGGAGACAAGATCAATGTCACCTACAGAAGAGATGGTAAAGAATCTACGATCTCCATCGTTCTGCGTAACAATACCGGCACAACCTCGTTGATAAAGACCTCTTTGCTCGATAAACTCGGCGCCAACCTCGAAACCCTTAGTAAAAAGGATGCGGCCAGCCTCGATATCAAAGGCGGCGTAGTAGTCAAGGGCATTACCGAGAACGGGCTGATGGACAAGTCGCGGATACAGGAAGGGTTCATCATCCTCAAAGCCAACGGGCAAGACGTAACCACCGTCGACGACTTCCAGAAGATCCTGGATAAAGCAAGCGGCACCGTCAAACTCGAAGGCGTATTTCCCGGCTATGAAGGAGTATATACCTATCCCTTACGACTCAGCGCAGGCAACTAAAAAATATAACGCAAAAGGAAAGAGGCTGTCCAACAAGACAGCCTCTTTCCTTATCCCGCAAAGCAAACCTTATAAGACGGCTTTTTTCTTTTCAAAGACTTTATACCCCCACGCCGGCAGGTTCAACACCGCTGCGTGCCCCGTATCCAACAGTGCGCCGGTAAACACCTCTTCGAACGTTCCCTGTAACAACAATTCCTTTACTGTTATATAGAGCGTATCGGGTGAATTATTCAAAAATACGACCACCTGGTCATCTCCCGCCCTGCGCGCAAAAGCAAAACAACGGTCATCCGACTCCGTATGCAGCCTGTGCGTAGACACTGTCGGATCGCCAGCCCTGAGCGCCGGATTCCGATGACGCAGCGAAAGCAAGGTCTTATAGAATCCATGCAGCTCGTAGTACCCCGTCCACTCAATAGGATCTTTATCAAAAAACTTCAGCCGTTTGAAGTTCGGCATCTCCTGCCCGCTGTAGATCAGCGGCAAGCCATTCCAGGTTGCGCAAAGAACAGCGAACAGCTTAGCCGAATCCCCCAGCCGCTGATATTCGCTGCCGCTATGCGAATTCTCATCATGGTTGGTTGTAAAATAGGCCCTGAATCCATCCGCGGGATACATGGCCCCGTAATATTCCAATATTTCATCCAGTCCATTCAACCCCGACTCCTTCCGCCAGATCGCTTCCATTTTATGCAGGAACTTCCACGTATACGTCGCATCAAACACTTCGTGATAATTGATCTCCTCGCATTCAGCCAGCCAGAATAACTTCTTGACCGCATCCAGCTCTTTGCGGGCCTGCCGCCAGAAATCCAGCGGCACCAACATGGCCATATCACAACGGAAGCCGTCTACATCACATTGGTTGACCCAAAACTTCATCACATCGATCATCGCCTGACGAAGCGCAGGGTTATCATAATTTAAATCGATCACATCGGCCCAGCCATGGGGATCAAAAAATTGCCCGTCGTGATTACGACGATAATAATCCGGATGTTCACGCGTCCAGCGATGATCCCAGCCCGTATGATTGGCAACGATATCAAGGACAACCTTCAGCCCCAAACCATGCGCTTCTTTTACCAGCTGGATAAAATCTTCGAGAGTGCCGAACTCAGGGTTGATCGCCGTATAATCGCTGCAGGCATAATAGCTCCCCAGGCTCCCCAGCCGCTTCTCCTGGCTGATCGGCGTGATCGGCATAAACCACAGAATATCAATTCCCATATCCTTTAACCGGGGCATTTCCCGGATGAAAGCATCGATTGTTCCCCCGGGTGTATACTGCCGCAGGTTTACCTCATAAATATTGGCGGAATAAATCCAGTCTACCGGACGAAAAGCTTCGCTCATAACTCATTAATTACAATGGGAAGTTAGCATATATTCCGTCAGCCACCGCAAACTAAGTTTTGTACCTTTGTTTCCTCATGAAGAACTTCGATATACCCATCATCTACCGGAGTCCGCTTATCTCCGCCATCAAAGGCAAAAGAAAACAGCAGGACAAGATGAAGAAAGACTTCAACCCTACCCCCCTCGACATGGGAGGGCTCCAGATCTTCCTGGCCCGGCACTTTGGCTTTTGCTATGGCGTCGAAAATGCCATCGAGATCTCCTTTCGTACCATCGAAGAAAACCCGGGCCGTCGTATCTTCCTGCTCAGTGAAATGATCCATAATCCGCAGGTCAATGCCGACCTTCAGGAAAGAGGCATACAGTTCCTTCAGGATACCCATGGGCAGCAGCTCATCGGCTTCGAAACACTAAACGCAGACGATATCGTCATCATTCCTGCCTTTGGAACAACGCTCGAAATTGAGGCCAGGCTCCAGGATATCGGCATCGCAACCGAGAAATACAACACGACCTGTCCCTTCGTGGAAAAGGTATGGAATCGCAGCTCCCAGATCGCCCGTAAAAGCTATAGCATCATCCTACACGGAAAACCGGGCCACGAAGAAACCCGGGCGACCTTTTCCCATGCGGCAAAAGAAACCCCTTCCGTCGTCGTAAAAGACATGGCTGAAGCACAGGAGCTGGCGCTGTATATTCTTGGAAAGAAGCCCGCGGAAGAATTTTATACCCGCTTCAAAGGACAATACAGCGAAGGATTCGATGTCGGAAAAGACTTTGTCCGAATCGGTGTCGTCAATCAGACCACCATGCTCGCCAGCGATACACAGGCGATCGCCGACTATCTGAAACAAACCATGATCGAAAAATACGCGGCGGCGGGCGACCCTATCGAAGACCACTTCGCAGACACCCGCGATACGCTGTGTTATGCGACGCTGGATAATCAATCTGCCGTCATGGGGCTATTGGATATTCCAGCCGATCTGGCCATTGTCGTCGGGGGGTATAATTCCTCCAACACCTCTCACCTGGTCGAACTTTGCGAGGAAAAAATGCCGACTTATTTTATTAGTTCAGAAGAAAAGATCCTTTCTCCAGAGGAGATCCTGCACTATAATTTCCACAAAAAACAGGAAGATCGGACCGCAAACTGGCTCCCCGACAAAAAGCCTGTCCGTGTCCTGATCAGCAGCGGCGCCTCCTGCCCCGATGCTTTAGTAGAAGCCGTTATACGCAAAATTGCCGGCTACTACAACGCTGCCGACAAACTCGAAGAACTTATTCAAAACTTCCAATAAAAGTCCAAAACGAAAAAGGCCCCGGTTGATCCGGGGCCTTTTTGCGAACTATATCATCTGGAAACTCTCCAGGAACTTGGTATTGAAATCACCAGCCCTGAATCGTTCGTCTTTCATCAGTTGAAGATGGAAGGGGATCGTCGTCTTCACTCCTTCGATCACATACTCACTCAACGCCCTGTGCATCGTATTAATGGCTTCTTCGCGGGTACGCGCTACGGCAATGATCTTGGCGATCATCGAGTCGTAATACGGAGGGATCGTGTACCCGGCATAAGCATGCGAGTCAACACGGATACCGTGTCCGCCGGGCTGATGCAGTACCGTAATCCTTCCCGGAGAAGGTCTGAAATCATTATAAGGATCCTCAGCATTGATACGACACTCGATCGCATGGCCCTGGGGTTCGTAGTTCATGCCGCTGATCGGCTCACCGGCAGCGATCTTGATCTGTTCCTTGATCAGGTCAAAGTTCGTTACTTCTTCCGTTACACAGTGTTCTACCTGGATACGCGTGTTCATTTCCATGAAATAGAAATTGCGATGCTTATCCACCAGGAACTCGATCGTTCCAACACTTTCATAATTGATGGCGGAAGCAGCCTTGATAGCAGCCTCACCCATACGACGACGAAGATCATCCGTCATAAAAGGAGAAGGAGACTCTTCCACCAGCTTCTGGTGACGACGCTGGATCGAGCAATCTCTTTCACTCAGGTGACAAACTCTTCCGTATTGATCGCCGGCAACCTGTATCTCGATATGCCGGGGCTCTTCCACGAACTTTTCCATGTAAACGCCGTCATTCTTAAACGCAGCGCCCGCTTCAGCTTTTGCCGTGTTATAGGAACGCTCCATCTCAGGCTCTTCCCAAACCACACGCATCCCTTTACCACCGCCGCCGGCAGTTGCTTTCAGGATAACCGGATAACCGACTTCCTTAGCCATCTTCTTGGCATCATCCAGGCTTTCCAACAAACCTTTTCCGCCAGGTACAACAGGTACGCCAGCCTTGATCATAGTATCCTTGGCCGTGATCTTATCCCCCATCGAATTGATCATCGCAGGGGTTGGCCCGATAAACTTGATATCATGCTCACCGCAGATCTCGGCAAAACGCGCATTCTCCGCCAAAAATCCATAACCAGGGTGAATAGCGTCGGCATTGGTGATTTCTGCAGCCGCCATGATATGCGGGATATTCAAATAAGAATCAAAACTTGCAGGCTTTCCAATACACACTGCTTCGTCAGCAAACTTGACATGCAGGCTTTCCTTATCCGCCGTAGAGTAGACAGCAACGGTCTTGATACCCATTTCGCGACAGGTACGTATGACCCTGAGTGCAATCTCTCCTCTGTTGGCAATCAGTATCTTTTTAAACATTCTTTCTTTTTTGGATTCCAAGTACTAAGGCTCAACCAGGAACAGAGGCTGGTCATATTCGACCGGAGAAGCATCCTCAACCAGGATCTTCACGATCTTACCGGAAACTTCACTTTCAATTTCGTTGAACAACTTCATCGCTTCAATGATACAAACCACCTTACCAGGAGTGACATCGTCACCAACATTGATAAAAGCAGGCTTATCAGGCGATGCGCTCCGATAAAACGTTCCGATCATTGGGCTCTTGATCGTTACAAAGTTACCAGCCGGGGCCTCAGCAGCCTTGGCAGGCTTGTCAGCAGCGGCTGCAGCAGGCGCCTGGGAAGGAGCTGTTGCAACTGCAGGAGCAGACGTCATTGCAAAAGGCTGCGTATTGATTGGTGCAGCAATTACTTGTTGAACAGGTTCTTCTTTCTGTTTGATAGTCAACTTAAACCCTTTCTCCTCAATGCTTACTTCGCCAATATTTGACTTGTTGATCATCTTGATCAACTCCTGAATCTGTTTAAAATCCATATGGGATAATTTACAGTTTTATTTGGGCGGCTAAAATAGGGATTAAAGCTAAATATACCCAAAAACACCGGTGAAATTTCAAAATCAATGCTTTGTGATAAATCAATGGACGTTTGACGAGTGGTCAAACGTCCATTTTATGTCTTTTGGTATACTACTTTACTCTTTCTACGTATTCTCCGGTTTTCGTATTGATGCGGATCAACTCACCTTCATTTACAAAGAGAGGTACGTTTACAGTAGCGCCGGTCTCAACAGTAGCAGGCTTCAGCGTGCGGGTAGCCGTATCGCCCTTTACGCCAGGCTCGGAATAAGTAACCAGCATAACGATCTTGTCAGGCAATTCGACACTCATCGGCTGGTCGGTTTCTGTATTGACCAGAACCGAAACTTCCTGACCATCCTTCAAAAACTGGGGGGCATCGATCAGTTGCTCCTGCAAAGCGATCTGCTCGAAAGTTTCATTATCCATGAAATTATAGCCAGTATCGTCCTTGTACAGGAACTGATAAGCCTTTCTTTCTACTCTCACCGGGAAAATAGTGTCCCCGCTGTTCCAGGTCTTTTCAATAGAACGCGCGTTGTCCACCCCTTTCAGTTTCGCCCAGACTTTTGCAGCAGCGCGGGCCGTCTTGTTCTCACCAAATTCAACAACAGTGTACAAACTTCCATCCAATTTAATGATCATGCCACGGCTGATGTCTGCGGTATTTGCCATAAAAAGCTGTAAATTTTTTTATTCGATAAAAATGCCCCCTGCATCAGATCCCGGCCGCCCCTGTATAAAAGCGGCTCGCAGACCCCGAAGGAGGGGGCGAAGTTACATCAAAATTAAAACCTGACAAATATTCCGCCCGCCATCCTGACCGTAAACCGGCCCCCGGGCGCCTTTACTGCTTCGATTTAGCGGCCCTCATTTACCCTGACCAGACTAAAAATACCGTTTTCCATATGCGCTTCCATATTGAGCGTGGTGGCCTTTGCCCCCTTCTTTGTCGTGATCAGTATCACCCCATTCCGCCCCTTTTCTCCATAGACAGCAACGACTGCGGTCCCCTTCAGCACATTCATGGAAACAACATCAGCATCCGTAAAGTCCTTTTCAAAGGCCTCCTTTGACATCTCCTTTCCATCGACGATATATAAAGGGCTTGGAGTTCCCTTTATACGAATGGTAGTCTTATGCCCATGTTTAGTGACAATAAAAACAACCCCATCCCTTGCCTTCTCGCCATATATAGCTCTGGCCGAGGAATCCTTGATCACCTTGATCTGCTCAATATCATCTGGATTTATCTTAGCCATCGAATCCTTGGAAACGGGCACGCCATCGACAACGTACAAAGGATTGGTTTTTTCGGGTAAAGAGCGGGTATCCAATGTCGCAAACCGCTCATGAAACCCCTTCGTCGTAAGGATGACCACTCCATTGATGCCCTTTTCGCCATAATACGTTAAGGCGTCTTCTCCCTTCAATACACGCATAGCGTAGATCGAATCCGGTGAAATGGAATTGAGTTTTACCCCCGGCCGAATAACGCCGTCAATGACTACCAACTCTTTACTGCTATCCGAAATCGCTATCCGGTGTATAGCCACAGTAGGCTTGCCCGTATCGGAACCCTTACCGGTCCCTTCTACTACTACGATCTGCCGCACTCCCGCCGGCTTACCCGTATCTGCTTTACTGATGGGCCTCGCCTTATTTACTGACTCCGGCGCCATACCGCTTAACACCACTTCCGGATGCGCAGCCATCTTAGCCAGCCCCAGGCTTGGAGGGACATGCATACCCTCTACTGCCTCAAGCTTATTTCTGAAAGCCAATAACAAAACGACAAGCCCCGGCAGCACAAATAAAAACTTTACCAGGTGGAGACGTGCGCTCCGCAATCTGTTCATCATAATGATCCGTTTTTTTAAAGATGAAAAATTGAAGTTATTCGCCAGCTGGTACCGGGACTGACCAATAACTTTTAACAAATGATACTGGTAAGCCTTCTTGTCAAACCCAGTCCTGAGCACCTGCTCGTCAGCAATGAACTCCAGATTCTGCCGGACCGAATAACGGATAAGCCAGGCAAACGGGTTATACCAATTCAATACGCAAACCAGCTCCATCAGCAGAATATCAACAGTATGCCGCTGACGGACATGAACATACTCATGCAGAATGATCTCCTCCCACTCTTTTTCGCTATGCAGCTTCGGATTGATATAGATCGCTCCGGCAAATGAAAAAGGCGTGATATCCTGATCTACTTCATAAATATTCAATTCCTGATTTTCCAACCGCCTCGCGTTTCGACGTATACGACGCAATGCAAGGCCCTGCAACACCAGCCTGAAGAATAAAAAGAATGCTCCCAACGACAATACGCCCAGCAACACATTCCACCAATTGATGGAATCTCCGGACCTGCCCGCCAGCACATCCGCAGGCAGCTGACGATAAGTCTCGATCGTCGGGATCATCTGAACCACGTATGATTCGCGGGAATCACCCGCCCCTATATTGATAAAGGGAATAACAAAACACAAAAGCGTATACCCCAGCAAATACCACCGGTTCATCCGGTAAAAGGTAAGATTGCGCAATAACAACCGATAGAACACCCACACAAAACAAAGACTGATCGATAACTTCAGCAGATACAGAACAAAGGATGGCATAAAAAAAGATCAATGGGATGAAGAATCTGAACCCGGTTTCTCGATCAGATCAATGATCTCCTTCAACTCAGAAGCAGTCAGCTTCTTTTCGCCAACAAAGAAATTCACCAGATCCTTATACGAATCGGCAAAATAATCCTTGACGAAACTGCTCATAAACCGCTTCTTATACTCATCCTCAGAAATCTTAGCCCGATACAGATAGGCATTGCCAACAAGCCGGCTGGATAAGAAACCCTTCTTCTCCAGATTCTTGATCGTCGAAGCCAATGTAGTATAAGGCGTCCCCGGCTCAGACATATTCTCCAGAAATGCTTTTACATTGGCTTCGCCCGTTTTCCAAACGGCCTGCATCGCTTCTTCTTCCTGGTAAGTCAACTTTTCCATACAATTACGAAGTTTTCGTAAAGCTACGGAATTTTCGTAGATTATAAAGAAAAATCATGCTTTATTTCTCTGCCTCCGGTAAATTCCGGACTTTTAAGGGATCAAACCATTTATTCGAGAAACTATCAAAGATGAAAAACGTATTCCTCGCGCTCCTCGCCGTTGTTTGTACCCTCACCGCATTTTCTCAGCAAGCCTCTACACCTGTTCAAGCCGCTCAAGCCACTCAATCCGCTCCAGACCAGGCCGCCTATCTCCGCTATCCCACACTGCCCCCTTTCCGTCTGCTAAAACTCGACAGCAGCAGCTATCTTACAAAAGATGACGTAAAGAAGGGACACCGCACTCTCATCATGTACTTTAGCCCGGATTGCGAACACTGCCAGCACGAGACAGAAGCGATCCTGGCCAACTTCAGCAAATTCAAAGACATCGAAATTGTAATGGCGACCTATCAGCCCTTTGAAGAGTTGAAGGCGTTCAACACCAAATACAAAATTTACGAACACCCGAATATGAAAATGGGGCGCGACGAGAAATTCTTCCTGCCGCCCTTTTATAAGATCCGCAACCTGCCCTATCTGGCTCTGTACGACAAAAAAGGCAATCTGATTACTACTTTCGAAGGGACCCAGAAAGTAGATACCATCCTCAATGCTTTCAACAAAGCACACTGATTGGAACATTGAGTGAAGAGTTGAAATATATTTTATCACTCTAAATAAGGTAACAGATGAAAGTAACGGTTGTAGGCGCGGGCGCAGTAGGCGCCACGTGCGCTGATAACATTGCCCGCGCTGCATTGGCTGAAGAATTGGTGCTGTTGGATATCAAGGAGGGGCTGGCCGAAGGAAAAGCGCAAGATATGATGCAAACTGCCGCACTGTTGGGTTTCGACACCCGCATTACCGGTACGACCAACGACTACGTCCGGACCTCCGGCTCTGACGTCGTGGTGATCACCTCCGGCCTGCCGCGTAAGCCAGGCATGACCCGCGAAGAACTCATCGGCACAAACGCCGGTATTGTAAAAGGAGTGACAGAAAACATCCTTAAACACTCTCCTGACGCCATCCTGATCATCATCAGCAATCCGATGGACACGATGACCTACCTGGCATTGACGTCCACTGGTCTGCCCAGGAACAGGATCATCGGAATGGGCGGCGCGCTGGACAGCGCCCGATTCAAATACCAGCTGAGCAGACAACTGGGCGCGAGCCCCGCAGATCTTAACGCCGTCGTCGTAGGCGGGCACGGCGACACCACGATGATCCCGCTGATACGGCTGGCGACCTGGAATAGTGTCCCCGTCACCCGCTTCCTTTCTGAAGAACAGCAAAAACAAATTGTCAACGACACCATGGTCGGCGGCGCTACCCTTACCAAACTCATCGGTACCTCTGCCTGGTATGCCCCCGGCGCCGCAGGCGCAGCCCTTGTCAAAAGCATCGTCCGCGACGAGAAGAAGCTTTTTTCCTGCTGCGTTTCACTCGAAGGCGAATATGGTCAGAAAGATATCTGTCTCGGCGTTCCCGTGACGATCGGCAGAAAGGGATGGGAAAAAATACTGGACTTCGGACTCGACAGCGAAGAACAAGCCCTGTTCAACAAAAGCGCTGACGCAGTAAGAAATATGAATGATGTTCTAAAAACGTTATAACCGAAAGACCGCACTATCACGCGCCGTTCAACGTGCCCATGATCTCTTCTGGCGTTATTCCGGATTGATCCGCTGCACTACCCGATCCATCGACTGATTCTCCATACACTTAAAATGCCCTTTGGGGCATTTTTTGTATCCTATCTTAGAACAAGGGCGGCAGCTCAATCCCTTCACCTCCATCATCTCATAAGGCAGCGCCCCAAACAGCGCCTTATTCCCCTGGTAGTGATGCAGGTAATTATCTCCGTAATAAGGATACATGCCAAACTCAGGCACGGTATTGCCCCAGATCGATAGCACCGGCCGCCTGAAGGCCGTCGCAATATGCATCAGCCCGGTGTCATGCGTGATGATAAACTTCGCCCGCTGGACAAGGCCCGCCGACTCATTCAGATTAAACTTCCCGCAGGCATTATAGATCTTTATCGGGTCGATCGCCGCTAACCGCTCTGCAACCGCTACATCCTCAGGACCGCCTAACAGGATCAGGGGATGCTTCGCTTTCAGGCAAATCTCCTCCAGCTTATGAAAAGGCAGCCGCTTGGTCGCCAATGCAGCCCCGACAACCAAACCAATATACCCCGCCTGATGCGAAAAAGGAATGTCATTGTCCTTTAGCTCGTCGGCCTTCGGAATAAAATAATCCAGCCCTGCCCCGTCATTATGAACGCCAAAAGAGCTCACCGTGTCCATATATCGGTCGACGATATGCCGATCCGGCATCCGGTTCACCTTGAAATTGGTCAACAACCACTTCTCGATATTAAGCTTGGGAAAAGAGAATGCCTGCTTCTTCAACCCCTTCTTCACCTTCAGCGTTCGCAGATTGTGATGCAGATCGATCACATAGTCAAAATCCTCTGCCTGCAGCCCCGCCATCATCGCTTCGGGGTCATCCTCCAGGTAATGCACCTTGTCGATATAAGGATTGGCCTCCAGGATCGGCCTGAAGGTCTTTTTCGTGAGATAGTGAACCTGGGCAGTAGCGATCTGCTTCTTCAGACAACGCACTACCGGCGTTGTCAGGACAATGTCCCCAATACTACTGAATCGGATGATCAGAAACTTCATAATAATACCCTCAAGCAGCATCGCCGGGTGAACGCCAGCAAGAGTGCAATCCCCCGCCGGGCGGCAATACCGCTTATTGTTCAATATAATCCAGATCCTTGCCAAACGTCTCCGTTGTCAGGGCAAGCGAAATAAGCGCTATCGCAAATACGATAACACCCGTCACCCAGCCGCTGGTAAAATACGCATGCGAAGGATCAAAATGCTTTTGCAAAGAAAGGAATAACAACGATACCAGGTTCAACGAACCCCGCGCCATATTAGGAACCGTTGTCGTTACCGTCGCCCGGATATTGGTACCAAACTGTTCCGCGGCCATTGTGACAAACATTGCCCAGAATCCTGTCCCAAATCCAAGTATCACACAAACCCAATAGACGGTAGCAGATGACGCTCCCTGTAAATTAAAAAACCAGACGACGCCGATGATGGCGATAATGTGAAAAACCAATAAAGACAACTTTCTGCTCTTCAGGCCCTGGCTGACAAAACCAATCACCACATCTCCTACCGCTATCGCCGCATAAGCCACCATAATAGCCTTTCCAGGATCAATCGTACCCTGCACATTCATATAAGAACAAAACTTATCCGAGAAAGTAAGCAGGATACCGATCACAAACCAGTTGGGCAGTGCGATCAGGATGGCGGTAAGATATTTCCGCAACCGCGTTCCATTTGTCAGGAGCATCACGAAATCCCCCTTCTTTACATCGCTGTGTGCGATGCCCTTATACATGCCGGATTCGAGGATTCCCACCCGCAGCAGCAGCAGTAAAAATCCAAGTCCGCCGCCGATAAAATAACAGGTCCGCCAGCCTTCCGGCGACGCTCCGAACTGAACTTTTATAAGATAGGCAAAGACAGCGCCGCTCAATCCGATGCCCGCTACCAGCGAAGTAGCGATACCCCGCTTTTCTTTTGGCATCAGCTCACTGACCAGTGTTATGCCCGCGCCAAGCTCACCGGCGAGACCTAAACCCGTTATAAATCTGACCAGCGCATATTCTCCCACCGTATGCACAAAGCCATTGGCAATACTTCCCAGCGAATACAGGATGATCGACGCGAACAATACTTTCAACCGCCCCAGCTTGTCTCCCAGAATCCCCCACACAATCCCCCCTATCAGCAGACCGATCATCTGCAGGTTAAGGATATCCAATCCCTTCGATGCAATTTCTTCTTTGGAAAGCCCCAGCGACTTTAGCGAGGGCACACGAATGATACTGAACAGCAAGAGATCGTAGACATCGACAAAGTACCCCAAGGCGCCAACGATGACAGCCAGGCTGAAGAGAGAATACTTCTTTTGTTCCATTATGGATATTAAGATTAAACTGGATATTACACGTTCTTATAGGGATCTTCTACATGAGCAGGATTGCGCTTTCCAAAGAACAATTTGAAAAGGACAGGGAAAGTCGTAATAATAACGATTCCAATAACGATCACTTCCAGGTGCTTTTTCAGGTCAAAGTTGAACTTCGCCATAAACAACTGGTCCAGGTAATGGCCGGCAAACAACATCGCAAACACCCAGGCAGCACAGCCGACGATATTATACATAACGAACTTCTTTCTGTCCATCGCAACGATCCCCGCAATGATGGGAGCAAAGGTCCGTACAATGGGCAGGAAGCGGGCGAAAACGATCGCCTGTCCGCCATGCTTATCATAAAAATCCTTTGCCTGCTTAAGATGCTTCTGCTTGAAAAGGAATGAGTCCTTCCGGTGAAAGAGATAAGGGCCGCTCTTATGACCAAACCAGTACCCAACTGCATTCCCGAGGATCCCGCAGATCGTAACCAGGATCCACAAAACGACCAGGTCAAGGAAGGCGCCGCCCGTGCCCGCTGCAGTCAGCGAAGCAATCAGCTTCGAACTATAGATACCCGCCACAAACAATAAGCTATCGCCAGGCAGAAAAAAACCGATCATCAAACCGGTCTCTGCAAATACAATAAATAACATCACCCACAAACCTCCATTATTAATGTAAAAGTCGGGGTTAAGCAGATCCTTAAAGGTAATCGTTAAGAGTTCGAGCATAAAAAGGTCATTTTATATTGACAGCAGGTTCTTCTAATTCTCCTTCCCATTTGCTTACTACCGCCGCGGCGATACTATTTCCCAGAACATTGGTAGCACTTCGGGCCATATCCAGCACCTGGTCGATTCCAAGTAAAAGTAGCAAGCCCTGCTGCGGTATGTTATACAGCGATAGGGTCCCTGCTATCACGACCAGGGCTGCCCGAGGCACACCCGCCACGCCCTTACTCGTCAACATCAACACCAGCAGCATCGAAACCTGCTGCCCCAATGTCAATGGCACACCATAGGCCTGGGCAATAAACAAAGAAGCAAATGACATATACAGCATACTGCCATCCAGGTTGAAGGAATATCCCAGCGGCAGCACAAAACTTACGATCCGCGGCGGACATCCAAAATTCTCCAGCTCTACGATCAGACGTGGAAAGGCAGCTTCGGAACTTGCCGTACTAAAAGCCAGCAGGATCATATCCTTTATATTGGCCGCCAGCGATAGTACCCGCTTTCCAATAAAAAGCGACGCGATCAATAGTAAAATCAGCCATAAACCCAAAATCGAAAGATAAAAACAAAGGATGAACTTACCGTAAGTCCGCAGCAGGTCCGGGCCTTTGACCGCCATCACCGCCGAAATAGCCGCCATAGCAGCCACCGGCGCAAAGTACATCACATATCCGGTAATGCGCAAAATAATAAGCGCAACCGCATCCAGCGCTTTGATCACCACCTTACCCTGCTCTCCGATAGAAGCCGTGGCTATCCCAAAAAAGATCGCAAATACAACGATCTGCAGGATCTCGTTATTGGCCATAGCCTCAAAAATGCTCTTTGGGAAAATATGCGTGATAAACCCTTTGAAAGAAATAGAAGACTCAAGCCCTGTACCGGCGCTGGCGGCAGGTAGAGGAAGATTCAGTTCGGACCCCAGCGACAAGCAGTTCATAACGATGAGCCCAAGCGTCAGGGACAAAAGCGAAGCGCCCAGAAACCACAACAGGGTCTTGCCCCCGATACGTCCCACGGCTTTGACATCGCCCAATTTGGCAATTCCGACGACCAGCGTCGAAAAGACCAGGGGGGCAACGATCATCTTGATCAACCGCAGGAAAACATCCGTAATAATCGTAATACCACCGGAAAAAGAATCGATCTCAGCAGGCGTAGCGTAATAATGGACACCAAGACCCAAAAGAACACCTCCAACCATGGCGATCATAATCCATCCAGTCAACGAGATCTTTGGCATATATAAAAATCCTTCAAAATGAAGCTGCAAACAATCGAAAAATATTGATTTGGCAAAACTTTAGACTCAAAATCCGACCGGTCTTCAAAGAATTGGCGCAACGGTAGGAATTATTCTTTATTTTCGGCCCCAATCTAAAAATCCACGTATCAAAACGAACTTAATATGAGTTTATTGAGAAAAAAGTCATTGGAAACCCTGCTAAAACAGGCTGGCGACTCGGAAAAGGGTCTTAAACGTACCCTTGGCGCGGTCAGCCTGGTCGCGCTGGGTATCGGAGCCATTATTGGCGCCGGCCTATTCGTAAGAACAGCAGCCGCATCTGCCGAAGCTGCCGGTCCTGCCGTTACCGTTTCCTTTATCGTAGCCGCCGTCGGCTGCGTCTTTGCCGGTCTCTGCTACGCTGAATTCGCTGCCATGATCCCAATCGCCGGCAGCGCCTACACTTACGCTTACGCCACCCTCGGCGAACTGGTCGCCTGGATCATCGGCTGGGCTCTTGTCATGGAATATGCGCTTGGCGCCGCGACGGTTTCGATCGCCTGGAGCGAATACCTCAATAAGCTGATAGGCGGCGGCATTCCCTACGAATGGAGTCACTCCCCCTTCGAACACGTAAATATGGTAGTGGGCGATGCGATCTCCCGCTTTCCTGTAGATATCGCCCATCTGGCGAAAAACAACGTACTGCTCCTCAGCGACGATCAGCTGAAACTCCTGACGACCGACCTGCATTCCCTGGTCATCACCCATAGCGGTATCGTCAACCTGCCCGCTTTGCTGATCCTGGCCCTGCTCAGCGCCTTGCTGATCAAAGGAACCGAAGAATCAGCGGTGGTCAACGGTATCATCGTATTCATCAAAGTCGCTATCGTATTGGTATTCATCGCAGTGGGCTGGCACTTCATCAACCCGGCCAACCACACTCCCTATATGATCCCCGAAGACGCCCCCGGACACTCCGGATTCTTCAAACACGGCTGGGGCGGTGTTCTCGGCGGCGCAGCCATCGTATTCTTTGCCTTTATCGGTTTCGACGCCGTATCCACAGCGGCCCAGGAAGCAAAGAACCCAAAAAGAGACATGCCCATCGGTATCCTCGGCTCCCTCGCCGTCTGTACCATATTATATATCCTTTTCTCCCATGTACTGACAGGAGTCGCCAACTGGAAAGAATTTGCCGCACAGGGCAAGGAAGCTTCCGTAGCGTATGCCATCTCGACCTATATGTCGGGCTACGGCTGGCTCGCCACCGCAGTAACTATCGCCATCCTGGCTGGTTTCTCCTCCGTAATCCTGGTGATGCTGCTTGGCCAGTCCCGCGTTTTTTACTCTATGGCCAACGATGGACTGCTCCCCAAAGTCTTCTCCGACCTGCATCCTAAGTTCAGGACGCCCTACAAGTCTAACATGATCCTGTTTGTCTTCGTAGGCGCCTTTGCAGCATTCATCCCCGGCAGCGTCGCAGGTGATCTGACCTCCTTCGGAACCCTGTTCGCCTTCGTTGTGGTCAGCGCCGGCGTATGGATCATGCGCAAATCCAACCCCGAAGTAGAACGGCCCTTCCGGGCTCCGCTGGTTCCCGTCGTTCCGATCCTGGGGATCCTGATCTGCACAGGCATGATCATCGCCCTGGATATCCAAACGCTCACAGCCGCCTTTGTCTGGATGATCATCGGACTGGTCGTTTACTTTGGATATAGCCGGAAGAACAGCAAACTGCAATAAGAAAGCTCGTTTCATAAAAAAACAAGCGGTCCATGATCGCTTGTTTTTTTTTTATAATTTTGCCACCCAACACATCAAAAGCATAAAATTCTATGGGTCGTATATTTGAAGTCCGGAAACACGCCATGTTTGCCCGCTGGGACAGAATGGCCAAGCAGTTCACCCGTATCGGTAAGGAAATCGCCATAGCCGTAAAGGCCGGCGGGCCCGATCCCGCTACCAACCCCGCCCTGCGCCGGTGCTTCCAGAACGCCAAGAGCGTCAACATGCCCAAAGACCGCGTCGAAGCCGCGATCAAACGGGCGACGGGCAAGGAAATGGAGAACTACGAAGAGATCCTGTACGAAGGATATGCCCCTCACGGCGTCGCAGTCCTCGTCGAAACCGCCACCGACAACCACGTTCGTACCGTAGCCAACGTCAAATCCCACTTCACAAAGGGACACGGCGCCCTCGGCAATAGCGGCAGCGTTAGCTTCCAGTTCAAGAAAATGGGAACGTTCAAACTGAACCCCGAAGGCTTGAACCCCGACGAACTCGAACTTGAACTCATCGATTTCGGTCTCGAAGAAATGGGTGAAGGATCGGGCGAGAACGACGAACCGGTACTGGTTCTGCGCGTCGCCTTCAACGACTTCGGCAACATGCAGAAAGCCCTCGAAGAAAAAGGCCTGACCCCGATCAGCTCCGAAATCGAGTGGATCCCTTCTACCACCGTCGAACTCTCCGAAGAACAGGCACAGGACGTGCTTAAACTCGTAGACAGACTCGAACAGGACGAAGACGTTCAGAAGGTCTTCCATAATCTCAAATAACTCCCCTCCAATAAGCAAAAAGCCCGGCATTGCCGGGCTTTTTGCTTATATCGATTTGAAGGTCTTTATTCGGCAACCATTGCCCGCACCACGTCGATGATCTGTTCCGCATTCGGCTTGCTGAAATAATCTCCGTCAGAAGAATACGCTGGTCTGTGCGCCTGCGCGGTAATCGTCCGCGGCGCCGTATCCAGCCACTTGTAGCCGCCCTGCTCTTCCATCACTTTATTAAAGATATAAGCTGCAGCACCGCCGGGCACGTCTTCGTCAACGATCAACAGCCGGCTGGTCTTTTTTAACGAATCAAGAATGTGATGATGGATATCGAAGGGCAATAAGGTCTGCACATCCACTATCTCGCAGCTGATACCTATCGCCTCCAGATCCGCAGCCGCCTCCTGTACCACACGCAAGGTCGATCCATAAGAGACGATCGTGATGTCTTCTCCTTCCTTTACCGTCTCCGGGATGCCGAGCGGCACCCGGTACTCCAGCAGATTCGAAGGCAGTTTCTCCTTTAACCGGTATCCATTCAGGCACTCGACCACCAGACCCGGGTCTACTCCTTCCAGAAGCGTATTATACATGCCAACCGCCTGAACCATATTCCGCGGTACACATAGGTGCATGCCGCGCAGCGAATGCAGGATCATCCCCATCGGCGAGCCGCTGTGCCAGATCCCTTCCAGCCGGTGGCCGCGCGTACGCACGATCAGGGGCGCCGTCTGCTTGCCCCCGGTACGATACTGGAGGGAAGCCAGGTCGTCGCTCAAAGGCTGCAGGCCATACAACAGATAGTCCAGGTACTGGATCTCTGCGATAGGACGCAGACCGCGGAAGGCCAGCCCTATTCCCTGCCCCATGATGGTCAACTCACGGATACCCGTATCGAAGATACGTTCCTGGCCATGCTTGGCCTGAAGCCCGGCAAATCCCTGGTTTACATCCCCGATCTTTCCGAGATCCTCGCCAAAAGCAATCACCTTCGGATTGTTTGCAAACAACAGGTCAAAATACCGGTTCAACACCTCATATCCATTGAGCATGGGCGAATTCGATGTGTAAACCGCCTTGACCGGAGCTATCCTGAAGATATTCTTTGCCCCTTCATGATACAAATGCGAATTATAAAGGGATGCGTTCTCTTCTTTCAGTTGCCGGTAATAGGCAATGGCAGGCTCTGCGGATGCAGAATTGCCCGCCAAACCGATCGCCTGATGCAGGGCCTGCAGCACTTCTTTGCGGCCCGGTTCCCGGTTGGCGGATAAGACCGAAGCAACCTGCTGCAGCAGGATCGCCTGTGCTGGCAACGCCGAAGCCATCTGCCGGATAAGATCAACCGACTTCGCCACCTGTGTAAGAATGGGCTGCTGATACACTTCCCAAGCCCGATTGCGGCTCTGGCGCACATAATCTTTGGATTGGGCCTCGATATCTTCCAGTTCGTCCTCACTGGCCAGTGCATTCTCGATGATCCATTCCTTCATCTTTTTGAGACCGTCCCATTCCCGCTCCCACTCCAGCCTTTCCGTGGTCTTATATCGCTCATGGCTACCTGATGTAGAATGGCCTTGCGGCTGCGTAACCTCTTCCACATGAAAAACCACCGGCGTATGCGTCAGACGTGCCGAGCGGATACCGGCCTCGAACACCTCACACATCCCGGCATAATCCCAGGCCTTCACCTTATAAATATCGATCCCGTTTGTGCCTTCTGATTTTTGAAAACCCGCAAGCGCCTCGGAAATCGATCCCTTTGTCGTTTGGTACTGGCGGGGAACCGAGATCCCGTATCCGTCGTCCCAGACAAAGATCGCCAGCGGTACCTGTAAGACACCGGCAGCATTTATCGCCTCCCAGAAATGCCCCTCGCTCGTGGAGGCATCTCCGATCGTACAAAAACAAACCTCATTACCATTATTGGAAAGCTCCGTAAAGGGGCGCAGCTCCTTTACCTCCCTGAAAACCTTACTCGCAAAAGCCAGCCCCAGCGCGCGAGGCATCTGTCCCGCGGTAGGCGCCATACCTGCCGTCAGGTTCTTGCGATAGGCCAGGTCCAGCAAAGCGCCATCCTTATCGACAAAAGGTGTCGAAAAATGCGAATTCATATTGCGGCCCGAACTATGCGGATCATGATTCGGGTCCGGATCAGCGTAGAGCTGTGCAAAAAATTCATCTATTGTGGCTGCGCCGGTTGCAAAAGCCAGGGTCTGATCCCGGTAATACCCCGCATAAAAATCACCCGGCTTGAAAAATTTTGCCATTGCTACCTGTGGTACCTCTTTGCCGTCTCCGAAGATCCCAAACTTGGCCTTTCCCGTCAAAACCTCTTTACGCCCCAAAAGGCTGGCTTCCCTGCTCTCGCAGGCCACTCGATAGTCCTTCAATACTTCCTCCCGGAACTTGTCAAAAGAAAGCTTTTCAGGATCGAGCACTTCTCCCACAGATAGATTTTCCATTAAAATTGATTTTGATCACCATCAGCCTGGCCGGCCTAACAATGCAAAAGTACTATTCCCCACTGGACCAACGCTCTACCTCATTGATTGTTAAAAAAATAAAATCCCTTATAATTTATTGGCAAAGCTGACGTTAACTACTTAAATTTATAATCGTTTCAAGCAGCCAAACTATGAAAAAAATAGCAATTGTAATCAGTCTTTTTGCCGCCGCCTTGGCCGGTAAAGCGCAGAGCGTCAATCCGCCAGCTGTTGCACAGCAAAGACCTGCAGACATTTTGCTGTTAAAAGAAAATAGCCATAATTTTGGCAAACTCCCCCAGGGAAGACCGGCAATCTACACCTTCGAGATCGTCAACACAGGAACCGTTCCGCTGAAACTGGACAACGTTCAAGCCTCCTGTGGCTGTACAACTCCCGAGTGGAGCCGTGATCCCATCGAACCGGGCGCGACCGCCAGGATCAGGGTCGGTTATAACGCCTACGCGGAAGGGACGTTTACAAAATCTGTAACCATAATCTATAATACGAACCAAACAAAAACATTGACGATCTCCGGAGAAGTCTATAAAGTTCCGACCAGCTCGGCCCCCGAAAACTCCTCCATCCAATTATTAAAACAAACAAACTAATAAACATGAAGAAGCTGTTCCTATTTGCAAGCGCCCTGGTACTTTCCGTTAGCCTTTTTGCACAAACTAAAAAGGCAGATGAAGTGATCAAATTCAAAGAAATGGTATACGACTTTGGCAAGATCAAGCAAGGTACTCCCGTAAGCCATGACTTTGCCTTTACCAATATCGGCACTTCTCCCGTCATCATCGAATCTGCTGTTCCCTCCTGCGGCTGCACAACTCCCGTAAAGCCCGAAGGCGCAATCCAGAAAGGAAAGGATGACAAGATCAGCGCTGGCTTTAACGCCGCTAACGTAGGTCCTTTCAACAAGACCATCACCATCAAGGTTGCCGGCGTAGATCAGCCTTTGCAACTGAGAATCACCGGTGAAGTGCTGACTGTCGACGCTTACACAAAGTACGAAGCCTCTAAGAGCAGCGCACCGGCTAAGAGCTAAACTCAACTCGTCCAGATAAAAAAGGACTGCCAGATGGCGGTCTTTTCCCCGGCAATTTCTTTGCCGGACATATAAAAAAAAAGGGCCGTCTACTTTCTAAGTTAGACGGCCTATTTTTTATTCTTGTACTTTTGCGCCATGTTAACTATCAGCCAACGCGGACAGCAAATGCCGGCTTCGCCGATCCGGAAACTCGTGCCCTATGCCGAGACAGCCAAGAAAAAAGGCGTTAAAGTATACCATCTGAATATTGGGCAGCCCGACATCGAAACACCTAAGATAGCTCTCGACGCCGTCAGGAACTTCGATTTCAAGGTCCTCGAATACAGTCATAGCGCAGGCAATGAAAGCTACCGCAGAAAGCTCGCCGACTATTACAAAAAAGTAGGCATTGACATCGACTACCAGCATATCATCATCACCACCGGCGGCTCCGAAGCCATCCTCTTCGGGTTCATGAGCTGCCTCGATGCCGGCGATGAGGTCATCATCCCCGAGCCTTTTTACGCCAACTACAACGGATTTGCCGTCGCGGCAGGCGTCGTCGTCAAACCGCTGACCTCCTATATCGAGAACGGCTTCGCCCTTCCGCCGGTATCAGAGTTCGAAAAACTCATTACCCCAAAGACAAAAGGCATCGTCATCTGCAATCCCAACAATCCTACCGGCTACCTTTATAGCCAGGAGGAAATGGAGACGCTCAGACAGCTGGTCATCAAACACAATCTCTACCTCTTCTCCGACGAAGCCTACCGCGATTTCTGCTACACCGGAGAACATATCAGCGCCCTCCAACTTAAAGGCGCGGAAAACAACGTATTAATGATGGATACCATATCCAAAAGATACAGTGCTTGCGGCGGTCGGATAGGCGCCCTGGTCACCCGTAATCAGGCTGTCATCGATACCGCAATGAAGTTCGCCCAGGCCCGTCTCAGCCCGCCCTCCTTTGCGCAGATCCTTGGAGAGGCCGCCTGCGACCTGCCCGCCGACTACTTCAACGAAACAAAGGCCGAATACCTGAAAAGAAGAGACGTACTCGTCGATCGTCTCAATAGAATGCCCGGCGTATTCTGTCCTAACCCCGGCGGCGCCTTCTATGCAATGGCCAGCCTTCCCGTTGACGATACCGACGTGTTCTGCCAGTGGCTGCTCGAGTCCTTCTCCTATAACAATCAGACCCTCATGCTCGCCCCCGCCGGCGGCTTCTACGGAACAAAGGGTCTTGGCAAAAAAGAAGTTCGTCTGGCCTATGTCCTTAACACGGACGACCTCAATAGAGCCATGGATTGCCTCGAGAAAGCCCTCGAACAGTATCCAGGCAAGACCAACTAACCGAAAAATAAATATAAATAAATTTATATATTATAAGCCGTTTTTTAAAAACGGCTTTTTTGCGCCTATAAAGGACAAAAATGGATTTATTAATCCGCGATTACTATATTATGATAAATTACATGTTTGTTTTAACGAGAAAATCAGATATTTTTTTTGAAAATGTTGATAAGATAATTTCCTTTTTCCAAATTAAGTGCCGATCTTAGCATTATCAAATAGGGAGACGAAACTCCACGGAAAGAAAAAAGTTCCAACGAGGAACAAAGGTGGTAAAAGGATTTAGCAAATTAGGAGTTTTTTAACCATTTGATGATATTCAGTTCTTTTTTGGTTTTGAGAAGCTGATTACATTTGTGCTGCGATGCGAAATGATACTGGAAGCAAAAAAACCAGGGACATCGCCACCAAACAGATCTTATTAAGAATTTTCATATGGCAAGCAATCGTTAGACGGCCTTCTGTTTCCACAGAGGGCCTTTTTTTTGCTCCTGGCGCAACACATTATCGCTCCGACCGTCTCCTTTCCCAAGCTTATTACCGTCCATCGCCCGACCGCCTTACCGCCTGCTGGTCTCCGCATCTACCACCCGCTAATAAACCTGGATCCCCCCTATTTTGATTCATAACCAGCTTTCATGAATCCAAAAGAGATACGCTGCCGACACACTGATAAAGGAAACGGCCAGCCACATACGTAGCCAGCCGTTATGCAATCAAGGCATCCTTACTTGAAAATATCATCCGACAGGTTTGTATTGACCGCAGCGGAGCCGACTTTGTAGGTGATCGTACCGCCGTTGCGCATGTCTTGTTGAGTAAACGGTATTTTTATACCGTTACCAATTACATTGTAGTCTCCAAACGCCATATGCGTAACATTTGGTGCATCCACATATTGCTGAACCTTGAAACCCGTTTTAGGATCATAAAAGTATTTCACCCTGATACCGTCCGGCTGGCTCACTGTGACCTGGTAGGCCAGCGCCCCATTCACGACATGGTATTGACTGTCAAGCTCCATTTTATATCCCGCCTGTGCAAAGGCAAGCTCTGGAAAGAGTT
The DNA here is from genome assembly GCA_015654595.1 of Chitinophagales bacterium. GTDB lineage: Bacteria > Bacteroidota > Bacteroidia > Chitinophagales > Chitinophagaceae > Puia. Next base: position 66,569 of record JAATGQ010000146.1, read on the forward strand.
TAAAACGCGCCTTGGTCCTTGCTACTTCTTTGGCATCTGTAACATACTGCGTTCTATTCTGTTGGGTGACGGAAACGGAATCTGAGAAGATAGCGATATGCGATGTCACCGTATTGGTTTCGGACTTTGATACTTCCTGCAGGAATTTACCGGACATTTTATATCGATTCACCTTTTTGAACACAGCTCCATCCACTGTATCATACAGGATAACAGTAAGATCTTTGATCGATCTGACCTTTTCTTCCCCTCCGACGGCATCAAAATAGGCCTTGACAACGGTTTCGGCAGTAACCCCCTTGTCCATAGCGAAGCCGCTCAGCGCATTGTTTTCGGGGTTTACGTCCGGCAACACATGTGCGGGGTTTATCATAGCATAGACCAGTTTAGAGGTGGATTTAAAAGCAAAGGTCCATTTTCCTCCGCGCTGCCATATTTCAGCGGGCAGCTTTACCAGGGAGACCTTGCCATTCTCTTCTTTAATTTCCACGGTTGCCGGCAACGCCATCTTTTCGTTATTTACAAGAGTGATCAGTGCACCCTTTGACGGATCATTGTCAACATAAGCAATGTTCTTTACCGCCTGGTCGAGCTTCCAGGTAGTATAGAACCATTCGTGCCAGAACCAGCTCAAATCCTCTCCGGCAGCATTGTCCATCGTATGGAAGAAGTCCAGGGGCTGGGGGTGTTTAAAAGCCCAACGTTTAATGTATGTGCGAAACGCATAGTCAAAACGCTTTTCGCCCAGGATCTCTTCTCTCAGAATAGTCAAACCCAATGCGGGTTTATCATAAGCTGCATAGCCCAGGTAATTGGGCTGGATGACGTCGGGCGTACTCATGATCGCGTCAGCGCCATCGGAAAACATGCCAGGCGCCCATCTCTCTGCGTCAGAAGGGCTCCAGTATTCGCCTTTATTAAAAACTTTGGTATCCACGCTATTGATAAAGGTGTTAAACCCTTCGTCCATCCAGGCGTATTTACGCTCGTTGGAACCAACGATCATCGGAAACCAGTTATGACCGAATTCGTGATTGGTCACCTCCCACAACTCCCCGCTCTTGGCTTCAGAACCACAGAAAACAATACCTGGATATTCCATACCGCCTACGATACCAGCCACATTGGTGGCAACTTTGTACGTATATTCAAACCATTCCGTGGAATACAGCTCAATACAATTTTTTACGTACTCGGTGCTTCGGCTCCAGGCGTCCTGGCCCTTGGCTTCAACAGGATAAACCGATTGAGCCAGCACCTTTTTGCCGTTCGGCAGGTTGATGCGTGCCGCATCCCAGATAAAGGCCCTGGACGCCGCCCACGACACGTCACGGGCATTCTGCGTGAAGAAATGCCAGGTAAGGCTGGCCTTTCCCGGGTAAAAGCTCTTGTTATTCACATCGGCAGAGTCTTTTATCATCACCGTCTTATCGCTGTTGCGAGCCGCGGCCAAACGCTGCTGAACGGCAGGCGTATAGACTTCAGCAGGATTCAGCAATTCACCGGAACCTACTACAACCATATTCGCCGGCGCAGTAATCGTGTAATCGAAATCGCCATACTCGAGATAGAACTCCGAAGCTCCCATGTAAGGAATAGTATTCCAGCCGCTGACATCATCGTACACCTCCATGCGCGGGTACCATTGAGCTATCTCGTAGATCCAGCCATCCTGGTACTGTTTGCGCCCCATACGATCAGTGCCGTATTCCGGAACCTTAAACCCATACTCAATTTTTATTTGCAGCCTGGCGCCGTTGGCATGCAAAGTATCCTTTAGCTTTATCTGCATCCTTGTATCCGTAACCAGGTAGTCAGCAGCTTCGCTTTTGCCATTGCGGATGATCGAAACGGATTTTATTTCGTCACCGTTTGTAAAGGCTTTATTGTTAAATCGTCCGCTTTGTACCGGTGAGGTTGCTTCCGCACGGGAGTCTTCCCGGTAAATATTCTGATCAAGTTGCAGCCACATACAATCGAGCCCATCGGGGCTGTTGTTAGTGTAGGTAATCGTCACAGCTCCGTCGATCGTATGACTGGCAGTGTCCAGCTTTACATTCAGCTTATAATCCGCCCGGTTTTGCCAGTATTTAGGGCCGGGGGCTCCATTACCATCTCTCAGCAATGGACCGCTTGCCGGATAAAAGGTTGGAGGAAATACCTCATGCTGATCATAGGTCGAATTGGTAGTCTGCGCAAATAGAGTCGAAGCAAAAATGCATGCAGACAGGCTTAGCGTTAGTTTTTGTAAAGTCATCATGGTGAATTTAAAGGTCATGGATAATTGCGTTGGTCTATAAGTTAAATTGTTTTTCAACGAAATTTATTCGTGATAGATATAGATCTCCACCCTTCTGTTGAGATCCGCGGTTGGGAATTTTTTTGAGATCCCTCTTCCTTCTGGCTCGAGCAGCGTAGGAGAAATGTCAAACTCGGACGATAAGAGTTTGGCTATTTCCTGGGCCCTTTTTTGGGAAAGAGCCAGGTTGTAAGCTTCCGATCCTGCATCATCCGTAAATCCTATAATCTGTATCCTCTCTATTCCGGGCCTTGTCAAAAGACTTCGATATCGTTGCAGCGTATCCGGATTTTTTACCAGGTATTTGTCGAAGTCGAAATGGATATCACGAATGACGATGGTGTCGGTCTTCAGAGGAGGCGCTGGCAGGCTCGGCTTCTCTATTGTTCTGCGGGGTTCTGGTCCGAACAGGGGGTCGTCAATAGGGTTATTGGGAGTCCGTCGCCGAGGAGTATTCACCTCCTCCCTGCTGGTATCGGACTTGGGAATTTCGATACTGGAGTTGGGTCGAAGTGTCCGACGCTTTTGAGAATGCCGCCAGATAATGGAGTAAAGAGAGTCTTTTACCTTTTCATAGTTGGCGCAGATGAGACCATCCAGCGGTGTGACAGCAATATCATCCACAAGGACCAGAATGGTTTCGGTCGAGCCGCGCAGCTGTATTATACTGGCGTTTGCAGCCTGGCTAAAATTGCCCACGATCAGGATAGACGCATTGCTGGAAGGAATAAACTCTTTTGAAATTTCAAACCAGCCATTATTCAAATCTTTGATTGCCGCATCTGTGAAGGAAAGATAATGCCGGGGTTGCAGGATGGAGTCTCCCTGAACAAATATGAAGCGGTCCGTGAACCATACCCCTATATCTTCCAGCTTAGGAGGAGTTTGGCTAAGCTCGGGAGGGTCAGCTGGATTGGCAACTCTTAAGCTGACTTTATACCGCTGGCCAGGCTGAAGCGGGCACAATAACATGGTTTCCCAATATTGCCTGTTGGGTGTTTCTCCACTGGCGGCGATCATCCGCAGATGGCGGCTGCCTGTAGCGGACGGATAGAGCGGGTAATAGCCGGTTGTGAACTTCCTGCTTAAAAAGAACCAGGCGGAAGGACTGCAGGGCTGGCCATATTCTGCACAGGTGTTGACGTCTTCGAAGGAAGGGTTGGCAACCAGGTTCTGCGCTTTGGCGGCCTGTAGAAACAGAAAAGCGATCAGGCAGCATATATGCCGGGTAATCAATTGCATCTTAAGGCGTCAATACGGGTTTCCCGGAATCCCAACCGTTCGGGCAGCGTAGTGAATTTAAAGGTCATACGACTAACAGTGTTGTTGGACAAGTTAAGCTCTTTTTCCTTGTTTTTCAGTGACCAACACCAAGTTTTTTTTGACGCCGACGAGGTTTGTCAGCTTCATCACAGTATCCCCAGCCGGTCGCGCAGCGAATCGCGGTAGGTACTGCCAATAGGGATCTTCTCCCCGTTTACCATCAGCTGATGAACTTCGATCATGCTGATATGCCGGATCCCCACCACATAAGACTTATGTACCCGGACAAAATCCGCCTCCGGTACAAGATCAAAGATATCACCCATATTTTCACGGATCAATATATTACCCTCCTTCCGATGAACGGTAATATAATTACCGTCTTTTTCAAGGTACAGGATCTCGCTCACCTTAACCCGATAAGTCTGCGGTCCGCTTTTAATAAATACAATAGGATCTCCATCGGGAATGGCGGCATTCTTTGACGACAATGCCGCTGCGGCCTTATTGACAGCCATAAGGAAGCGCTCAAAAGTTACAGGCTTCAGCAGATAATCCAGGGCGTTCAGCTCATAACTCTCCACGGCGTATTGGCTGTAGGCGGTAGTGAAAATGATCAGCGGTCGTGGCGACAAGGTTTGCAGCAGCTGCATTCCGCTGATATCCGGCATATTGATGTCGAGGAAGATCAGGTCGACTCTTTCCCGGTTGAGTAACTCTATCGCCTTCAGCGGCTCACGAAAGGTTGCCTTGAGACTGACTAAACTGATCCTTTGGCAATATCGTTCTATCACCTCCAGCGCCTTGGGTTCATCGTCAACGGCTATGCAGGTCATCATGACAGATCTATTTCGAGTTTAACCATAAACTTCCCGTCTTCATTCCTAATAGTCAGCTGGTGTTTGCCAGGGTAAACCAGCTCCAGCCTTCGCTTTACATTTTCCAGGCCGATACCGCTTATTTCCATTTCCATTTTTCTGATAGAACTATGATCTTCGTTCACACAGCTAAAGTTAAGTTTTTGACCGGAAACGACTAGGGCTATTTGTATTGCCGCCGTTTGCCCTATGGCAACTCCGTGCTTAAAGGCATTTTCCACAAAAGGAATAAAGAGCATAGGTGCGACATGGATATCAGCGATCTTTCCCTTGCATTCAAACGTCACTATTACTTCCTCTTCGGCATAACGCAATTTGTTTAGGGTTATACATTCTTCCAGGTAAGTGATCTCTTTGCTAAGGGGAACATTTTCTTCATTGCTGTCGTAAAGCATATAGCGCATCATCCCCGAAAGTTTTGAAATACCATCGGCAAGCTCATCGTTTCCTTTCCCTTGCGCCATCGAGAAGAGGTTATTGAGCGTATTGAACAGAAAATGGGGATTGATCTGCGACTTGAGGAACTTGATCTCGGTACTTAACTGGTTTGCCTGCAGCTGGGTCTGGATAAGTTCGCTCTTCGCCCATTCTTTCAGAAAGAAATAGGCGACGGCGATACCCTGTATGACGAGGAAAGCCAGCAGTATGATTGGCTGTATTTGCTGCCAGTCATTGATCGTGAAGCTGATAGCATCGATATGCCCATGGGGAACAGGCCCATGGGGCCCTGGAAATGCGTCGTCCTTTATTACGTGGTCCATACGTCTGCTCGAGTCGACGACACCAGGCGGGGGTTCGGGAACCGGGTTCGCCTGATAAAACAGGGGACCGGCAATAAAATAATTGGCGCCGAATACCATCATAAGCCACCCTGCGCAAATTACCAGCCGGACAACGCTATTCTTATACCGGATGACTTTCGGAAACACCCAAAATACATTACTATAAAAAAGCGCCGCAAGGAAAAGCAGGATAATATACACATAGGCGGAGATGGGTTTTTCGCCTAACCTATCCCTGGTTAGAACTCCTCCAAAATAATGCGCTAATCTATGAATATGCGAACTATTTATCGAAGTAAGCACGTATAAAACGCCTGCCCAGAAAACCAGGTGGAGCAATACTTCTATCCAAAGTCCTTTTTTGGCTGATGGCATAGGAACAAAGGTAAAATATCACGCTTACCATCAAAATATCAGGTGGTCAACCAGCCGGATTTGCGTCCAAACGAGGCTTTTTTGAAATCCCGGATAACAAAAAAAGGGGCTTCCCACCTTCCAGACAGGTTTTCATACCAAAGTTTTCGGAGACTGGCTTCCCGGAAATAGTATTGTTTCCAAAATAACAACAACTATGAAAAGGCAATTACTACTATTGACCGTCATCTTACTGACTATCTTTATCCGCGCTAGAGCTCAAAAGCCCGATACAGCGTGGTTGATGATTCATTATAAATTCACCCATGTAAGGGATACCACGAACCCGACGCATCCTTACACGGAAAATATGGTGATATTCATAGGCAAGAATGCGAGTGTCTATAGAAGTTACGACGGCCTGGCAGCAGATCAGCAGTTTAAAAAGGCCTGGGCCGAAGCAGTAGCGAGCAGCCCCGATGGGCGTGCCAGGATCAACCGAATGGGTGCAGGTTCCTCCACCCGATATTATCAGTATCCGGGTGAGCAGAAATTGCTCACGAAAGAGAGCCTGATGATAAACGACTATCTGATCGAAAGCCCTATGCCCGTTGTAGAATGGAAGATCAGCAGCGACACGGCAAGTTTTGGCGGACTGCACTGCCAGAAAGCTACAGGACATTTCAAGGGCAGGGATTACATTGTATGGTTTTGCCCCGACCTTCCGGTACATACGGGCCCATGGAAACTCAACGGCTTACCGGGAGTAATCGTAGACGCCCATGACACGAAGAACGAAGTATTATTCAAGTTTGACGGGGCGGAGAAAACAATTCCATCCTTGCTGAAGAGCCAGGCAGCAGGAGACAATACAGAGGAAAAAGATCAGCCCCCGATATTGAGAGGTCTGAATGAAGATCCGAATCTGATAATCCCCCCGTCTTCCCTGATCAAAACCACGCAGAAAGAATTTGATAAACTGCGGATTGCAATGCAAAAGGATCCCGCAGCATTTGCCCAGGCTATTAATGCCACTAGTAGTCAGGGCGATGGCCCCAAAATGGATCATGTCGTGGTTGGCCCGAAGCGTAGCGGTCCCGTCATCAATAACCCGATAGAACTGGCCGAAAAATGAAAATCAGTTCTTTAAAAACGCTGGCTCTGCTGACTATCGCCTTATTCCTTTCGATCACAGGCAGCTCGCAAAACGTAAAAGGAGCGGTAAAAGACAGCGCAGGGAAGGCGGTTCCCTTTGCAAGCATCAATCTAAAAAACTCTCTTACCCATAGTATTATCGGTTATACTGTTACGAATGCCAGCGGCGCCTATAATTTATCGATCCCTCCTGATACGCCTTTAGGACGCCTGGAAATAGAAGTAACGAGCATAGGTTATAAAACCCAGAGCAGACCGATAACAGACTTCCACCTTGCCTACGATTTCACATTGGGCGTTTCGGCGAACCAGCTAAAATCCGTAGAGATCAAAAGCAGCAGACCGGTCTTGAGAACGCATGGCGATACACTCGGTTATAAGGTATCCGATTTTACAAGTCCACAAGACAGGGTGATTGGAGACGTCCTAAAAAAACTACCGGGAATAACGGTCAGTTCGGATGGAACGATCCTTTATAATAACAAGCCGATCTCAAATCTTTATATCAACGGCGATAACCTGCTGGATGATAAATATTCTATTGCCACTACCACTATTCCACACAGCATCGTCGAACAGATACAGGTCATACAAAACGATCAGCCAGTCAAAGTACTGCAAAATAAGGTGATGAGCGATAATGTAGCTTTGAACCTGACCATAAAAAAAGGCGCAAAGATGCAGGCGCTTGGGCAGGAGAGCTTAGGCGCGGGCCTGCCCCATAATTATGACGTTGACGTAAATGCGATGGTATTTAAAGACAATTTCAAAGGCATTAATTACCTGAAAGGCAACAATACGGGATATGACCTGCAACAGGAATTGGATGCCCATAATTTGAGCAGCTACGAGCAGCTTATCGATAATTCTATACCGCCTGCACTGCTATCTCTCGGTACAGTAAACAACCCGGCTTTATCGCGTGACAGGTATCTGTTCAATCAATCCGGGCTTCTCAACCTCAATAACCTGGTCAAATTACACAACAGCGTACAGTTGAGAGTAAATGCCTGGTATTTCCATGATAACCAACGGCAGGATTTCAATCAGCAGAGCAGCATCTTCTTACCCGGCGATACCGTCCAGTACAATGAGACGCAGCACAACCGTTTTCGTCCCGATATCCTGCACACCCAATTTACGCTGAACATCAACAGGGACAAGTATTATCTTAATGACGCTTTCGTACTGGAAAATAACCGGGCCGCCTATCACTCCTATCTGAACACCAACGGCTCTGCAGTAAGCCAGGTATTTCATGATAACCAGTCGAGCTTCTCCAATGAATTTAACGGGATAAGGTCCCTGAAGTCGCATGCGGTCATTCAGGCCTACTCCTATATCAGTCATTCGTCGGAACCTGAGAAGAGGAGCATTGGCCCCGACTATGAACCAGCAGTTTTTAATTCAGGCAACCAGTATAGCCAATTGATACAAACCGTAAATATACCAACCTGGTACACCACTAATTATATGTCGCTAAAGTTCCCCTCCAACTTTATTACGCAAAGTTTCCGAGCGGGTTTCAGCGTTCAATCCCAAACACTCGCCTCAGACCTCAACCTGGCACAGGTCAATAAGGAGCTGACCCCGGAATCGGATAGTTCAACGAATCATTTGAACTGGACCAGGACGAAAATATATGCGGCTGCAGACTACGACTTGCCTGGAACTATCCTGCAGGCAAATCTTAGCTTGCCGCTCAGCCTGCAGCAGATCGATTATTCCGACAACCGCTATTCCCTGGACAACCAGTTGACACGTTTGTACTTTAATCCCCAGTTTAGAGTGAAATATCAGGTTGGCATCGAAAATTATCTTTTCCTCTCCTACAATTATCGCAATGAGACAGGCGCCATAGAAGATATTTACCAGGGCTATGTCTTGAAGGACTACCGGACGCTTTATGCCAACAGCGCCGATCTGACTGAAAAGCAAGACCAGCATGCCGCAGCCGGATTCAGCTACCGAAAATCGCTGATCATGCTATTCGCCAGCCTGAATATCAGTTATGACCATATCACTGCAAATAAGATTGCCTCCGAGATCGTCACTAACAACCTACAGCAGCAGGTCATGCTGCCTTATTCCAATACAACCGGCTCATGGACGGTCAGCAGCACGGTGAGCAAATATTCCTTTCCTTTGAAAACCACTTTCAGCATCGGCATGCAATGGCAAAACGCAAGATCAGTGCAGGTGCAGAATGATCAATTATTGCCTTTCAACACCATCAGCAAAACTGGCTCCTTTGGCGCCGATACAAAACCAGGCGACCATCTGATTATTGACTATAAAGCCACCCTCGGCCAGACATCCAGTCATTCAGCCGTAGAAGCATCGGCTAATCATATCGACCAGGTACAGCAGCAGCTTTCGCTGGAATACAATCCCCTGACCCTTCTGCAATTTAAGTTGTCGGGCGAGCATTACTTTACCCGACAGGAGGGCAGCCCCGACCTCAAGTACTTTTTTGCCGATGCTTCGGCGAAGTTCAGAGTAAGTAAATGGAAAACCACCTTCGAGCTCAGCGCGGTGAATTTTTTGGATACAAGAACCTACAGGGCTCTTAATCTCTCAGCCAATACGTTTATCGCCAGCTCATACGCCTTGCCAGGGCGGATTGTTCTATTAAAGGCGATGTTTAATCTCTGATGGCTCAGGCAATAAAAAAGGACCGCATAAATGCGGCCCTTTTGCCTGGTAGCGAGATCGGGAGTTGAACCCGAGACCTCCGGGTTATGAATCCGACGCTCTAACCATCTGAGCTATCTCGCCAAATAAATCACTTCACAAACGCCCTCTCCTCACAAATGGGTTGCAAAAATAGAGAAAAAACCCTGACACCCCAAAATTGACATGAAAATTATTCTGATCCCCTAATCACCGCCCCCAGCGGATGGGACTAAATCGTTCGGTCCTTTCATCCGCTCCAACCATTCAAAAAAAATCCATTATCTTGGGTTTTTGGGTCCAAAATCACGCAAAACTAACATGAGAAAGCTAATACTAGCGCTTACTACAGCAATGAGCGTCTGCCTCCTGCATGCGCAAAACACACCTGCCGACACGACGGGTTACAACCCTCACGACCTGTTTTCTCAATCCTTCGACATGCCTGCCGGCAGCGGGTTTCGTTCCGCAAAAGGAGTTCCCGGTCCCCACTATTGGCAAAACAACGCGAGCTACCTGATAAATGCTGCTTTTAACGAGCAGGACACTTCCGTTACCGGCGATGTAACTATTACCTACACCAACAACAGCCCCGATTCTCTCGACTATCTATGGCTTCAGCTGGATCAGGATATCTTTAAAAGCTCTTCGCGGGGTGTGGCGGCGACAAAATATCCCGGCAACTACTTTGAGATCCTGGGAGCGGTCAATGGCGGATACCAGATACAAGACGTCACCATAACACAGGGCGATCAGGTGTATCCGGCAACACCCGTCATTACGGATACGAGGATGCAGCTTCGCCTGGCCAGATCCGTTTCGCCAGAGGGAGGAAAGGTGGTTGTAAAAATGGCTTTCCGGTTTAATATCCCGCTGGATGGCGCAGGCCGTTTCGGCCGGCAATACACCAAAAATGGTGTTGTCTACCAGATCGGCCAGTGGTACCCGCGTATGTGCGTATTCGACGAGGTAGAAGGATGGAATACCCTGCCTTATATGGGGCTCGGTGAATTCTACTGTGACTATGGGGACTATGACTACTATATAACAGCGCCGGCGGACATGATCGTCTATGGTTCCGGCGACTTGCAGAATCCGACAGAAGTGCTCACCGCCAAAGAAATACGACGGCTGGAGGAAGCCGCCTCCAGCGACAGGACAGTTACGATCGTCGGCCCCGATGAAGCAGGGAAAGCAAGTACCCGCCCCACAACAAAAGGCAATCTGACCTGGCATTTCTCTATGAAACATACCCGCGATGTGGCCTGGGCTGCCGGTAAAGCCATGATATGGGACGCCGCCAGAGTAAACCTGCCCTCGGGCCGCAAGGCGATTGCGATGTCCTGCTACCCCGCAGAGGTCGCAGGCGACACCGCCTGGTCCAGGTCGACCGAATATCTGAAAGCCAGTATCGAGATCTATTCCAAAAACTTCTTCGAATATCCCTGGAACGTAGCCGTCAGTAGCGCCGGTATTACTCCTGGGATGGAATATCCAGGTATGATCTTCAATACCTACACCGAAGTAAAGGCCCGGTTATGGTTCCTGATCGCCCACGAAATAGGACACAACTGGTATCCGATGATCGTAGGCAACAACGAAAGAAGATACATGTGGCAGGACGAAGGCTTTAACACCTACGTGAACTATATAGCAACCGATCTTTTCAATAAAGGCGAATACGTAGACGCCGCAGCCTACTTCGACAAGGCGTTCTTTGCGTCCCGCGACTATATGCAGTTTATGCAATACAAAGATCCGTTGATGACGCTTTCCGACGCAATGACGGAAGAACAGCACTATCAATTCTACGGCAAAACCGCTTATGGTCTCAATCTGCTGCGTACCGTCATAGTAGGAAAAGAACGATTTGACTATGCGTTTAGAAAATACACCGAAGCCTGGGCCTTTAAACATCCCACTCCTTATGATTTCTTCCATTGTATCAACAACGCTGCCGGCGAAGACCTGAACTGGTTCTGGAAAGAATGGTTTTTCACGACCTGGAAACTCGACCAGGCAATAACCGACGTAAAATATGTCGATGAAAATCCCGCAAAGGGCGCATTGATCACCATCCAAAGCAAGGGCAGGATGATCATGCCGGTTATCGCCGAGATCACCCAGGCCAACGGGCTCAAAGACACGATCCAACTACCGGTGGAGATCTGGCGCCGCGGATCGGCCTGGACCTTTAAATATGCATCCGCCTCAAAAATAATAAAGGTCGTCCTCGACCCTCAAAAGGTATTGCCGGATATCGACCGGAAAAATAACGAGTGGACGGGCAAATAGGCGCTAAACCAGCGCCTTCCCGGCCACACGCTCTACCGGCTGCCGCCGCGGCCCCTACTCCGTCCTCAAACTCTTTACCGGATTGGCCATCGCCGCCTTTATAGTCTGAAAACTCACCGTTACCAACGCAATACCGATCGATGCAACACCCGCCAGCACAAAGACCCACCAGCCGATGGTAATTCTATAACTAAATCCCGTCAGCCATTGGTTCATCAGCCACCAGGCGATCGGGGAAGCGATCAGGATCGCAACCACAACCAGCTTCAAAAAATCACCCGCCAATAACCGGGTGATCCCCTGGATGCTGGCGCCTAATACCTTTCGAACACCAATCTCTTTAGTACGCTGTTCTGCGGTAAACGCAGCCAGGCCAAAAAGGCCAAGGCAGGCTATAAAGATAGCCAGCAGTGAAAAGACCGTCGCCGTGTTGGCAATACGCTCCTCTGCAGCATAAAGATTCTGCACATAGCTGTCCAAAAACTGGTAGTCGAATGCCGCCATCGGCAGATCATCCTTGAATACCCCCTGGATCTGGTTCATCAGATGAGAAAGCTGCGCTGTATTATAACGCACTAAAACCATCCTTATCGATTCAGGCGCGTCATTCATCGTATAGTAGACATATCCGCCAATCTCATTCTTTAAAGACTGAAAATTAAAGTCCCTAACCACTCCCCTGATCACAGACCCACCTGTGCTCATCTCCGTGATGATAGGCTTTCCGATAGCTTCCTGGGCCGTCTTAAAACCCAGGTAATGCAGAACTTTTTCATTTATGAGAGTATAACAGACCGTGTCCTTGGCATCAAGCGATGGGGGAAGAGGACTGCCTGCCAGCAGCTTCAACTGCATAGCGCCAATGATATCTCCCGTTATATGGCAGGTCTTGACCGGCATGCCATTATTGTCCGACAAATTCCGATGGACCGATCTGCCGCTCTCCCCTTTTCCCGGAATACTCTGGCTTCCTGCAACCTGTTCGATACCAGGAAGCCTTTGCAGGTCATTCATGACCGACTGCAGCTGCTCCTTATGCCGTATGGCCTGAACGGAAACAGAAACAACTCCTTTCGGATTATACCCAAGATCCTTATCCCGGATAAACTTGACCTGCTGCAGGATCACAATAACAGAAATGATCAGGATAATGGAAGAAGCGAATTGAAATACGATCAGCCCCTTCCGTATAAGATCCAGTGCGGCATGCTTTTCCTTGGATTTTTTCATCAATACCAGCGGTGAGAACCGCGACATGGAAATCGCAGGATAACTGCCGGCGATAAAGGTCACAGCCAGCCATATTACAAAAAGACCCGAGAGCAAAGAAGGGGTATAAAGATCCGAAGTCTGGAGCTGCGTGCCCGTAAATTGATAGAACAAAGGCAACAGTGCAAAAGAAAGCGCATATCCGATAACAACAGCTATCAGCGTAAGCACTCCTGTCTCCGCATAAAAGAGCAGCAGCATCTGGTTTTGGCTGGCGCCCAACACTTTGTTTACGCCCACATTCTTAGAACGCTTCTGCGAGCGCGCCGTTGCCAGGTTCATATAATTGATGCAGGCGATCAGCAGGACCAGCACAGACAAGAACCAAAGTATCTTTACGCTGCTGATGCTGCTCAACCTTGAAGTATAACCCGGACGGATCCCTTCCGAATAAAGATGAATAGCCGTCAAAGGCTGTAGAAGAAACTTTGTATAATACTGAGCTTCCTTCTTTACATACTTGTCGATCAAAGCCGTCGCCTGGTTTTCCACCGACGCGACACTTGTGCCCGGCCGCAGCAGGCAATACGTTTCAAAACTGGCGTTACTCCAGGATACGCTCTTCCCCATCCACGAGTCCATGATATTATAGATCATGTCACAGTCGATCGTGCTGTTCTCCGGTAGGTTCCTATATACCCCGGAAACATAAAGCGTATCTCTGCCATTGACATAAACGGGCTTGCCCAATGCAGATTGGCCGCCAAACAGCCGCTCTTTTGCCGCCTCCGAGAGAACAATGGAATGCGGATGCTCAAAAGCCCCATGGGCATTACCTTCCGTAAAGGTGAAATCAAAAATGGAGAAGACGGAAGAATCGGCCAGGTATAATCCCTTCTCCACAAAATTCTTTTCATCCGCTCTCAATGATACGGAGCTTCCAAAGTCGTGTTTTATCAACCGGGTCATCGCCTTTACCTGCGGAACATCTTTCGAAATAGCCGGACCTACGGCATTGGGCAGCTCAGCCCAGGTCTGGCCATTATAATTACCCGCCATCTGCATATTCACCCGATAGATATTGGGCGCATTCTTATACATTTTATCAAAACTCAGCTCGTTGGAAGCCGCGGCAAATAAAATGATACAAATGCATAAGCCGACAGAAAGCCCGGCTATATTCAGCGTAGTCATTAGCTTACCAGCGACAATATTCCGCCAGGCGGTCTTAAAATAATTCTTAAACATATATGCAGATTGGTGCTTTAAATAAGCAAATGCCCCAACCGTCATGCCAATCCTCCAAGCCCTTGTTTCCAACAGACTTACAATCAAATCCTTGTAAAAAAGTGTACGAAAACGAACACCTGCCGTACGGATATACCCACTGCCTTACTACCCATCACGCACGATCGCAGACATCAACAACCCCGAACTGTCTGGCGCTATATCCTACGGCATGGGCTGGGCCAACGCTTCCAATACGCCCTATCGCAAATGGAACGCGAAGGGTCGTCTTACCTGCCTATAACAAATAGAAAATAAAAGATCCTTCAAAGCCTGTTGTACGGCTCGCAAGGCCAGGCCCAGCAGCGCCCACGCCTACTCTCCCTCCGGGTCAACCACATCCGTCTCCGCCACCCGGCCGATCTGCCCGTCCTGCAACCGCACCTTGATCCCCCGGGAATGATAAGCCGCTGACGTCAGCAGGTCTTTTACAATCCCATAAGTCAGCTTACCCGTGCGCTGATCCTTCTTTAGTATAATAGCAACTTCTAACCCGGGATAAATATCTTTTCTGTATTGACCATTCATAAATGCAACAAATTCTTCCACAAAAATATCCTCTCCCATTCTCTTTACGGGACAAATTTTTCCTTTTTATGGAATGAAATGCCCCAATCAAATTATCAAGCCAAAATACCCAAAAACATAATTATATAAAAATCAGACATTTAAAAAAGCCCAGACAGAATTGGCACGTCAATTGGAACTACTACTTCGGTTTTTCATAGGATATTGGATTTAAAAACGGGCTGGATTTCTATCCGGGCCTTTTTTTTTGCCCCTACCCATCATCCCCGTTCATACCTTAATTTTGCGGCATGACAAACATAGAAACATTAGCTAAAATTGTAGCCGACAGAAGAACGACAAAGACTGCCGCCATGAATGGCCAGCTCATTCCCGACGACCAGATCGTCCAACTCCTCGAACTCGCCAACTGGGCGCCTAACCATGGCAACACGGAACCCTGGCGATTCATCGTATACAGCGGCAACGCGCTGAAAGAATTTGGCCTGCAGCACGCTGAACTTTACAAACAAAATACTCCTCCCGAAAAATTCGTTTCCGCCAAATACGAAAAACAGCTTCACAACGGCGACACAGCCTCCCACCTCATTCTCGTTTACATGCAAAGAGGCGGCAACCCAAATATACCCGTCCTGGAAGAGATCTGCGCGACAGCCGCCGCTGTTCAAAATATCCTGCTGGGTGCAGAAGCGCTTGGCATAGCGACAATATGGAGCACAGGAGGCAATATCCTGCATCCCGCGATGAAACACCACCTGGGTCTTCCCGAAGAAGACATCGTTATCGGGGCGCTCTACCTGGGTTATACTGACGAACCAGCCAGACCAGGCCGTCGCAGCCCTGCCGCCAATAAAGCGAAATGGATCAAAGCATAAGCACCCACGCTCCCATGACTTTCAACACCCACAAACGTGAGGTGCGCAGGGAGGCGGAGCGCCAAGCCCGAAAGGCGAAAACAGGACAGAGAAGCTCGGGGCCCCATCCTATTGCCCCATCGGCACCTCCCAGTCATCTGACCGGAAAGGCGCAAGCGGCAGCCCCTCACTGCTGAAAATATTACCGATCCCGGCGTTATCAAACTGATATCGCACAGCAACCGGCTTGCTTACCATCGAAGACCAGACGATCAACGAACTGCCCTTCACTTTAACCTTCGCCGGATAAAAACGCCGGTCTTCCCCCGCCACAAACATTTCCTTTGCCTCCCCGCCCCGGATCGTCAACCCTTCGGGCGCATCTGCAAAGGTCAGCGTCAGCCTGTTCTTATCCTTCGTCATCTGTTGATACATCGGGCTCCTATAGACCAGCCCCTTTACTCCATAATGCCCGGACAAAGCCCAGGACGCCAGTCTCAGCCCTACATCCCCCTTATTCTTTGGATGTATATCCGCTGTATCCTCCACCAGATCGCTGATCACCACCATACCCGTATTGGGCGTCGCCATCGCCTTTGCCTGCTGCTCTCTCAACAAGGCCCCCTGGTTCTTTATCTCATATTTGAAAGGCGCAATCTGTACATAATAAAAAGGGAGATCAGCGCTCCATCCCTTCCGCCAGGACTGGATCATCGTACTAAACAACCGCTGATAATCGCTGGGATCAGTCGTATTGGATTCACCCTGGTACCATATTACGCCGGCTACGCTGTAGGATTGAAGCGGAGCAATCATGGCATTGTAACAGTATCCCGGCATATAGGGCCACCAAGCCGTCGGCTTCTGCTTCTGCGCCGTATGGAAGAGAATGCTATCCCCGTTGACGGACGCCCCTGGCGTCCAAACTTCAGCAGGAGTTCCCCCCCACGCCGCCTCTATCAGCCCCACCGGGACATTCAACACGGCATTCAGCTGCTTTCCAAAAAAATAAGCGACAGCGCTGAACTTCTTCAGCTCACTCGAATCACAAACCGCCCACTTCGCATCGCAATCCTCCTGCGGATAGACAGCCGTAGTCTTCGGCACATGAAAAAAACGAATATGCTCGTTCTTACAAGTAGACAACACCCGCTCTATCTGACGCAATCCGCCTCCCCAACTCTCGCACATCTCCATATTGGACTGCCCCGAACATACCCAGACCTCACCGATATAGACGTTGTCCAGCACAATCGTATTTGTCCCCTGTATCCTGACCATATAAGGACCGCCTGCTGCGGGTGTCGCCACCATCAACTGCCACTTGCCGTCACGGTCACCGACAACCGAATCTGTGTGCTGATCCCAGGAATGGAAGACCCCGATCTTTTCCCCCGGTTCGGACCAGCCCCATACCCTCACCTGGGTCTTTTGCTGTAAAACCATATTACTCGACAGTACCGCCGGCACCCGAACCATTGCGGGACAACAGAAAACCACAGAAATCAATCCTAATACAAATCCTAATCTTTTCATATCTAATGATTTAAAGCAATTTAAATGTAGGCTTTTTTCTCTGGGCCGAAGCGACTAAATTTATACCCGTTTACCAATTAAAACAATATGCGCAAATCAAGGGTTTCCGGGCTGATTATGGTACTTTTACTGGGCGTCACTGCCTGTTCGAAAAATACTTCTATCGAAACCCCATTCTTCCCTCCCGACACCACTGCATCCCCGACTACTACAGGAAAGATCGTTCGCATCCAACAAGGAACCGATCCCGACCTCGCCAACGATTCTGTTTATAAAATCTCGTATACTACCACGGGCAAAATAAAAGCCCTGCTCGACAGTATTAACCAGGACAGCCTCATCGCCGGCTACGACGCCAGCGGACACCTGACCTCCATCACGGACAAAAACGATCCTACCTTTAACGCCGCCTTTACCTACGACGTCACTTCCGGCGCGCTCACACAGGAAGACTACATGCTGGCCGGCTCTCACGAACAATACAAATTTGCTTATACCAACGGGGTCGTCAGTCTGAAAAGCTATCTCTCCGATCTTGGCCAGGGCGGTACCCCTACCCTCCAGGAATCCTATGCTTATACGGTCACCAATGGAAACATAACGGATATAAAGACCTACTCCGCCACAAACTCACCCATTAGCCATATCACCCTGACCTATGGCCCCCAGGCCAACCCCTTTCAGCAACTTGCCCTTTTCAACTATGGCGGAAGACTCGGAACCGACAATATCTTCAACGAAGAAACTTTCTTCAATAAGAACATTCTCACCGGAACAACCATCAATTCAAGCGCTGCAGCCACGAATACCAACACCTTCAATGCCAACGGCTATATTTCTAATATAAACGTGATCGATCTGCTGCAGGATAACGATTACACCTGGAGCTTTTCCTACTGACCCGGAATTTGTTCCAGCCTCCTTTTAAAAAATAGGTAACTTGCATATCCCCGATGGTAACCGATACATCCAACCCGGTATTTCAACTGGCAGCGCAGTTCGTCAACCAGACTGCCTGCTCTGTATTTCTCACCGGGAAAGCCGGAACGGGCAAAACAACCTTCCTCAGACACATCAGGGAACACAGCTTTAAAAAAATGGCCGTCGTCGCCCCCACAGGCGTAGCCGCCATCAACGCAGGAGGCACAACGATGCACTCCTTCTTTCAACTCCCATTCGGTCCATTTATACCCACTCCGCAATTTGGCTGGAACCCCGAAAACCCAGGCTATACCGATCCAAACAGTTTGTTGAAGAATATCCGCCTCAATGCTGCCAAACGGGAGCTCCTGCAGGAGCTCGAGCTTCTCGTCATCGACGAGATCAGCATGGTCAGAGCCGATATGCTGGACGCAGTCGACACCATCCTGCGGCATTTTCGGAACCAACCCCTGCTCCCCTTTGGCGGCGTTCAGACACTCTATATCGGTGACCTATACCAGCTGCCCCCCGTGGTGCAGGATAAGGAATGGGAGATACTGAAACCATACTACCAAAGTCCCTTCTTCTTCGATGCACAGGTCATCCGACAAGCCCCGCCGATTTGCCTGGAACTGAGTAAGATCCACCGGCAGAACGAGCTTCGCTTCATCAACCTGCTCAACAAGATCCGCAACAACCAGGTAGACTACGAGGATCTCGAGCTGCTGCACGATTACTATCAGCCGGAATTCATGACTCCCAGAGGAGAGAGCTACATCACGCTTACCTCTCATAATTCCAAAGCCGATGGTATAAACCAGGAAGAACTCGGCAAGCTGAAAGGCGAAACCTTTAACTTCGAAGCCTCCGTCATCGGCGAATTCAGCGACAAAACCTTCCCGGCCGACAAAACGCTGGCCATAAAAGAAGGCGCCCAGATCATGCTCATCAAAAACGACAAGGGAGAGAACAGACGCTACTACAACGGCAAGATCGGCACGGTAAAAGGAATACAGGGCGACAAGATCAAGATCGAATTCCCGGACGAACGCGATGAACTCGTCCTTGAAAAAGAAGTCTGGCGAAACGTTCGCTACAACTATGATCAGGAAAAAGACAAAATAGAGGAAGAAGAGATCGGTTCTTTTTCTCAATACCCCATAAGACTGGCCTGGGCCATTACGATCCACAAAAGCCAGGGCCTGACCTTTGAAAGAGCCATCATCGACGCAGGCTCTTCCTTCGCGCCCGGACAGGTCTATGTCGCGCTCAGCCGGCTTACCTCCCTCGAAGGACTCGTGCTGCGTTCCCGCATACTTCCACACTCGATCAGTACAGACCCAAGAGTCGTCGCGTTTACCGAAAAGGCGATGGAGCCCGGCGCAATAGAACAACAGCTGGAACAAGAGCAGCTGAACTTCATTTCGGAATCGCTGCTAAAAACCTTCCAATGGTCCAAACTGACCAGCCAGCTACAGTCCCACCACGAGGCCTTCGCTCATCGGGCAATGCCCGATAAGGTCAAAGCGCTCGAACTAAGCCGGAAATGGCTCAACAGCGTCGTCGCACAGGAAGAAACCGCCCAAAAATTTTCCCGCCAGCTATCCCAGCTGCTGCCTGCAGCCGAAGCAGACGGCTACCAGCAGCTGCAACAAAGAACCACAGCAGCCGTAGGCTACTTTAGCCGGATACTGGAAGAAGAGATCCTTACCCCCTTACAGGAACATATCGGCGATGTCCGGGTAAAACAAAAAGTAAAAAAATACCTGCAGGACCTTCAGCTGCTGAAAGTCATCTTCACCCGCAAAAAACAACAACTCGACGATGCGCTGCAAATGATCGAAGGTCTCCGCAAAGGCGTCGATACGAACCGCCTCTTCTCCGAGCTGGAACAATCCAGGCGCAGCCGCGAAACCCCGATACCCGAATCGGAGGCGCCGACCTCATCGGGAAAACCAGCCAAAGGCGAAACCAACCGGATCAGCCTCGGTATGTTCAAAGAAGGTGTTCCAATCGCCGAAATAGCCAGCCGCCGCAGCCTGACTACGACTACCGTAGAAAGTCATCTTGCCTCCTTTATCGCCAGTGGCGAAATCGATATCAAACAACTCGTGCCCGAAAACAAAATAAAAGCCATCCTCGATGTCATCCAGCAGATCGGCGGCTCCGCACTCGGCCCTTTTAAAAGCCGGCTCGGCGACGATTACAGCTTTGGCGAGATCCGGGCCGTCCTCCATTACGCCCGCACGCTCCCCTCATAACCCAGCCGCCATACTCCCAGCCGCTTACTCATTTGCCCTTCCACGACGACCCACACCCCTCTTCACACCTGCCCCGGCGCTCCTTCCCCACTAACATCTCCTTATGAATTTTTAACATTCTGCCTCTGGCCTAAATCTTTAATTTGCAATGTCTACCGAGCTCTAAATACCTGTTTTAACATTTGTATAACAGTTATTTGAGGTTGTCGGAAAAAACTATTTCGATTTACAGCAGTCCAACCCTGCATAAATGAAACTTAATATGAGACGAATCTTCACCGTGATCCTTTGCCTGGCGTCCCTGTCGTTCCTATTCAGCTGCAGCAGTTCCAGAACATCCAGGAATAACTACGTCCCCTTTACCCGTGATTTGAAACAAAAGCTCGAAAAAGAAAATATCGACCTCAAACAGGTTCAGTTTTATGTAGACCAAAAGCTGATCCTCAACCGTAACCTTGGCGACCAAAAAGTAGAAGTAACCTCCGGCATCGTCAAACTGGAAAATGGCAAATATATCAACGAAGTGATCATCCCTTCTTTCACACCCGGTCTGGTGGAAGGAACCGACAATGACAAGCTGATGGTCAGCTTTGAAAAAGGCAATAATAACCTGACCTTCGGTCCTGGCAGCGGCTATACCTTCAACCAATACGTCCTTTACGGCACAGAATGGAAGAATGGAACCGCACTCGTTACCTATGACTCGAATAAATACCGCGCCCGCTGCGGAAGCTGTTCCGATGTAGCCCAGGCCACTTTGGTGATCAAAAAGAGCGTACTCGACAAAATAGAAAGAAAATCCCGCACCCTGAAAGGAAGAACGATCGGGAAATAAAACTCCATACATAAGATATTGGTCTCTAAGAACCCCCGTAATCCGGGGGTTTCTTATTTCCCTTTTAAAATCCGATCTTTACCTCACTCACGAGACCTGATCTATGGCAAAAAAAAGAACCCCGAAATTGTTGGCGGGCTACACTCCCCACAATAAAGTGCGCCTTGTTCATGGCGGCGCTGACTATTTCGCCACCCTCGTCCAGCTGATCGACGAAGCAAAAACCATCATACACCTTCAGACCTATATCTTCACCCACGACGAAACCGGCACAATGGTTTCCAATGCGCTGCTCCGCGCAGCCGATCGTAAGGTCCAGATCTATGTCCTCCTGGATGGCTATGCCTCCCAACACCTGTCCAAACAGGTTATCCAGCAATGGAAAGCGGCAGGCATCCACTTTCGGTGGTTTGCCCCGCTGATAAAAAGCAAAAACTTCTATCTTGGTCGACGCATGCACCACAAGGTCTTCGTCGCCGATGGCGCAAAAGGCATGGCAGGCGGCGTCAACATCAGCGACCGCTACAACGATATTGGCGGACAAAAAGCCTGGCTGGACCGCGCTCTGCTCGTCGAAGGACAGGCCGCCCTGAAGCTGCACATCATCTGCCGGGACATGTGGGCAAAAGCCTACTGGAGTGCCAACAATCCGAAAAAGGACGAATTTCAATGGATACAAGGCGTCATCCCCGAAGAAGAATGCCTGGTAAGGGTAAGACAAAACGACTGGGTACAGGCAAAAAATGAAATCTCCCGCAGCTACCTCCAGATGTTCAGACACGCTCAGTCCAGGATCACCATACTGTCCAGCTACTTCCTGCCCGGATCCATCCTCCGCAAGAATATGATGCAGGCAGCCAAAAGAGGCGTTGCCATCCGGATCATCGTCGGCAGCGTATCGGATGTCAAAATATCCCGGCTTGCCGAACAGTATATGTACCGCTGGCTGTTCAAATACAAAATGGAGGTCTTCGAATATCAGGATACTATCCTGCACGGTAAGATGGCCACCTATGACGGCGTCTGGATGACCGACGGCTCCTACAACGTCAACCGTATCAGCGCTTACGCCAGCGTAGAACTCAACATGGATGTGCGCAACGACGCCTTTGTCGCCGGCGTGGAACAGGAACTCGAAGAGCTGATCCGCCATCACTGCGTACAGATAAAACCGGAAGAATACTTTAAAAATACGGGGTTATTCAAAAGAGCCCTGCAGCAAATAGCCTTCGAAACCATCCGCCTGCTGTTCTTCTTATTTACCTTCTATTTCAAACAGGAAAAGGAATCGGCACCGCCCGCCGGAGAAAAACGCCTGGGGAAACCACGCGTTGCCAAATCCGACGCCGGCTAAATCCTCACCGACCAGCGCTATGCCGTCACGGTTCCCGGCATCCCCCTAGTTCCCCTTTATCCTCCGGATAAAGATCCGCGTCGTATTTGCATCCCAGCCCGACCAGCGGCCGCGCTGAACAATGACCTTGTTAGAACCCGGGTACTGCAGGAAATAATGGAATACAAACCGGGCCTTGGGATCCGCCCATCCGCGCATCTCCCCAAAACGCAGATCATTAAACACAAGCGTATCCCCCCACTGCTCCAACGTATAAAATCCCTCGGAAAATTTTGTCAGATACCCCACATCGGTATGCGTGCGGTACGGCGTCAACAGAGAATCATTCCGCTCCAGCCGCCGGAAATGCGTCGGCTGATGATCAAAGACAGACCGATAGCCGGTATAAAATCCACTCCCATCTTCGGCAATGACATACCACAACCAACAGTTTAAGGGTGTTGGCGTAGAAACCAATCGGCTGTAAGACAACTGCTGTGCCCCCAGATCCGCCCTTACCCGGGCATCAATGCTTAGTTTATTGAAAATGCCATAACAGAGATAAAGGGTACTGGCTGTCAACCCAAAGATCATCCATCTCTTGCGACGCGGATTATCCCGACGAAGGATCAGCAGCATCAAAACCGACAAACAAAGCCAGATCGTATACAACGGATCGGCAACAAACAAAACGTGAAAAGCCACCCTGTAATGCGAGAAGGGTTCAAACCAACCTGTGCCATAAGCGTTGAACGCGTCCAGGAAGATATGGACAAATAGTTGCAGCCCCCAGAAGACAAGCCAGTTCCGATAAGACATCCTGCTTCCCGCAAACGCCCATCGACAAAGCCAGGCCAGCAATGGAGCCACAACAATGATAAAAAAGAAGGAATGCGTGATACCCCTGTGCGCCCAGACATCCTTCGCCGTGTCCATCCAGAAAGAAGCCACAAAATCAATATCCGGCAAACTATTGGCTATAGCCCCCAGCAACATCGCCTTCTTCCCCAGCTTCCGGCCCGCCAACGCTTCCCCGATCGTAGCCCCCAGCACGATATGTGTGATAGAATCCATGTTGTCAGAAAAATGCAATCATCAGGCCAGCGCCTCCACAACCCCGTCCCACAAAACGATCCTCGCCTCCAACGCCGCAATTGCCGCCTCCGCAGCCCGATCCCACTTGTCATCGCTATCCCCGCACAACTCCTCCACCATCGCCATCGCCAGATGACTGTGATGTCCGCCATCGACTTCTATATGCCGTTGGAGATAATACAGGAAGATCCCAAAATCGCCGGGTTTCTTCCTCTCCAACTCCTGCACCAATGGCAGGAAAAGGTCAGGGATCAGATCCTCCCGTCCAAAAGTAAAGACCGCAGCAATACTATGCGGCTCCCTGCTGGTGATCGTATCAAAAGTAAATTGAAGAAATTTCTTTACAGCAGCCGGCAGCTCCGCCCGATCAATCGCCGCAGCGATCGGAATAGAAGCAAGGGAGTCAATGAAAGTGCGTATCCCCGCAGAAGAAGCGCCAGCCTGCTCCATAGCCCGAAGATAAAGCTCGTAGTGGCTAACCCTCTTTCCCTGTTCATCTATATCGCTCTCCTCGCCCACAACGATCTCATTGATCAGGTACCGGGTATCGGCATTGCCCCTTACCACCCAGGGAACATCCACACAGGTCAGGTCCCGCTGCAACGCCTTGAGAAGGGACATAAAGTCCCAAACGGCGTAAACGTGATACTCCATAAACTTCCTCAGCGCCTCCCCCGTCCTCACTGCGCCATACAACGGATGTGCGATCAGCCGCTTCCTGACCGGACCGATCTTCTCTTTTAATGCTTCGATACGGATACTAGTGCTCATGGGGCGCAAAGCTAAGCCTTATTCCAGATTCATCACACCCCGAACCGAAGTTTCCTTCAACTGATGCAGGTCAAAAACAACCACCTCGTTCTTCCCCTTCTTCAACCAGGAAGCAGGACAATACAAATGCTGCTGCGGCCCCACATACCAGTACCGACCCAAATTATGTCCATTCACCCAAACCACTCCCTTCTTGAAATTGCTCATATCCAGATAAGTATCAGCAACCGCCGGAAGCTCGAACTCGCCCTTGAAGTACAAGCCCTGCCTTGCTCCTTCGCCATTGCCGATATCCGAAGCGGCAGCATCCGCAGCCGGCGGCTCTGCCATTGGCAGAGAGAACAACTGCCAGTTCATCAAGGTCATCCCATTCAATGTCACCCGGTCTGTGATCCCCTTCCGGTCGATCATATACTGGGCGAAGTTTATATGGCCCATCCCCTCTACCAGGATATCCAATACCGGGAATTTGCTCGTCGTCTTTGGCAGATGAACCGTCCACTTCCCACCATCCCGGAAAACCGTATCGATAAATTTTCCATCCAAAAATACCAACGCATAATCATGCGGCTCCGTGATAGTCAGATCGCCGCTGTTATGACCAACCAGCACCGTCCGATAGAGCATCATACCGCTGCTCTGGCCCAGGCTCTCCATCGGAAGAGGCTGCGGAGCGTTCACCGCTTTTACTTTAGCCAGGTCATCCCACACCGAAGTATATGGACGCATCGTAAAAGCAGGTATAGCCATAACCGGTATCGGCGCCGGTACCGCGGGCAGCGCATGATCCGTATACTTTGCGATCAGCCGCCGCAGCGCATAATATTTTGCTTTTGCTGCCCCTTGTTCACTGATCGGCGCGTCGTAATCATAGCTGGTCACATCCGGCTGGAACTGCACAGGAGAAAAAGCATTGGCTCCCGCCGTATATCCGAAATTAGTACCGCCATGCACGACGTATAAATTGAAGGACTTATTATGAGACAAGAGATATCCCACCTCTTTTAAAATATCCGTCGTATCCGGATGCTGCCATTTTTCCTTCCAGTGCGTCAGCCAGCCCGGATAAGATTCACTGCTAAAAGCGGGGACGTTGGGATTTCGCTGCGCAGCCTTTTCGAAATCTCCATCACCTGTTCCGCTGTCAAGACCGATCGCGCAGTCATCGAGGCTGCCCGCTTCCAGCATAAAATCTGTCGGTCCGTCAGCTGTATAAAAAGGAACCGTTATGCCGTTGCGTTTCCACATGCCGTGCAACGCTTCCAGGTACGCGCGGTCATTTCCATAACTGCCATACTCGTTTTCTACCTGCACCATCAGGATCGGCCCGCCATGATCACACAATAAAGGAACGATCTGCTGAGACAACCGGGATACATATTCACCGACCGCAGACAGATACCTTTGATCCATACAACGCACTTTTATATCGGGGATCTTCAGCAGGTAAGAAGGCAGGCCGCCAAAATCCCACTCCGCGCAAACATAGGGGCCAGGACGCAGCAACACCCACATCCCCTCTTCCTTACACAAGCGGATAAAAGCCGCGATATCATGATTGCCCGTAGAGAAATCCCATACCCCGGGCTCCTTCTCCTGGTAGTTCCAGAAAACATATACAGCAATGGTATTACATCCCATCGCCTTGGCCATCTGGATACGATGACGCCAGTATTCCCTTGGGATCCTGGCCGGATGCATTTCGCCGCTGATAATGCGGAAAGGCTTGCCATCGAGTAAGAATTCGCTTTTACCAAAGGAGAACTGATGCCGGTCCTGTGCATAAACGATACCGGTAGTCAACAAACAAAAACTAATCAGAGACAATACAAATTTCATATTACTTACTTTGTCGGTGAGATCCATATACAGCAATCAAATGACTACGAACCAAAAGGGGTGTCAGCTGCTTCTGCCCTGGCGTCATCAGGTTGACCAGGCCCGAAGCCCTTACCGGCATATGACAGTCGATGCAATTTAAGGTAATGTTCTCGCCCCGCGATGGCTTCCTGCTGCAAAAATGCGCCGCCACCCCGCCCGCTCCCGCCAATGTCTCAGCCGACCCGTGCGCACCCACCCCGCTTCCAACGCCAATCGCTGCCGCCGGTTTATGACAACTCATACATTTCTGCGAATAAGCCGCCAGCCCATCCCTCATCCCGCTTTCCGTCGGGCCATGCGTTGCCATCCCATTCCCCTCCGCCCCATGCATGGTATGACAAGACGTACAGGTCATCGTCCCGCTCATCCGGAAACATTTACTTGCCGCCAGCAACCCGTACTGATTCCCATGCACCTCGGCATGCGAAGAATCTGCCACCGGCCCCGGCCCGAAATAATGATCCAGCGTATCCCCCGCAACAAACGAAAAAGCAGGCTGCCGGCTTTCACGGATACCCGAATGACAAACAGCACAGGCTTCCACGGCTCTCTCCCTTCCCAGCTTCGACCAGCGCACGATAAACTGTCCCGTCTTCTCCGCCGGATGCCCCTTCGCCCATTCCACATGACGGGCGCCCGGCCCATGACAATTCTCACAACCCACCCCATACAGGATCTTTTCCCGATCAAAATATGCCGGCGGATTTGGCCCCGGAATCACCTCCGTCGCCGGCAACAAGGTCGCCGTCGTAGCATGACACTCCATACAATGCGCGGGAATAAGCCGATTGAACTTGATCTGATCGACAGGAAAACCCGGACTGTTTACCCATCCGTCGATCGGGGTATAATAAGAGATCGGCAGCTGCAACAGTTGATGGCCCCGCCAATATAAATAAGATTGCGCCTTCTCACCCGCGCCGACCACCACGCCAAAACGTTCCGTCCGCCTTGCCGCGCCATTGATATAGGCCGTCTGAAAAAAGCCGCTGTCCCGGCGCTGCATCACAACCCGCAGCGAAACCGGCAGCTGACTATACTCGTTAAAAGAAAAAATATTCTTACCCTCTGCAAAAGAGCCCTTGATCACATCCGCACTGGCAGCAGCCGAAGCCATCGCATGCGCCGTATGCATATAGCCATCTCCTATACTCTTGTGACAGGTCACACAGGCAGCCGACCCCGCATACGCCTCTCCTTTCGCATTGACTACGCCGCCGCCGGTCCCCGAAGCGCCGCCAACGCCACTGGCCGCGGCACTGGAAACCGCGCCGCCCCCTGCTCCGCCGCCCTTACCGTCCGCCGAAGCGTCCGATCCATCCCCCGACACACACCTCGTCAGCAACGCAACACAGCCCACAACAACCGCCATCACCCGCAGCCAGACCGGTATGTGCCAAAGCCGCCTCAAGGCTGAGCCAATTTATACAACCCGAACTTTGCAAGCGCCGGGTTCAACCGCGACGACAAGATCCTCAACCGGACGCGGTCGGTCGTTACCGCCGGAAAACGTAAAAGGCGTTTATACCCTATGGTCGTTCCTTCCGTTATCTGTTTCCATGCTGCGCCATCCCAGGCCTCCACCACAAACCGCTCCACACGCTGTCCCACACGAATATTCTCCTGCAGCATGACTACGTCGAACGTCTTGCTTCCTGCCAGGTGGTATACGATATCCGCAGTCGTGTCCTTCTTCCCGTTCTTACTATCGATAACAGCCCCCGCTGCCAGGTTCTGGCTAAACGTCTTCTCCCGCAGTTCCTTCCATCCCAATAAACTGGCGCTGTCTTCCGGACTGATCAGCCCATCCTTATTTGGCGGAATATTCAGCAGCAGCACACTGTTCCGGCCAACACTGCTGAAATAAATATTCATCAGCTCCGAAGGCGTCTTTACCTTATTATTCTCCGCAGGGTGATAAAACCATCCCGGTCGGATCGACACGTCCGTCTCGGAAGGATACCAGATCAGACCCGATGCGGTCATCAGCTTATCCCTGCCGCCCAAGTCCTCGCCCATCATATTGCCCAGCGGGGCAAAGGTCATATCCTTCTGCGAATGCGCCGCAATATTCTCCTGCGTGCTGGCGCTGACCGGAAGCACGCTCCATTCGGTCAGACGTCCATCCCCGCTCTCCGTACCTACCCAGCGAACATCCGGCCCCATGATCGCGATCACCGCCTGCGGCTGCAGATGCCGGATCAGCTTATACCAGGCCTCAAACGCATAGACCTGCTTGCGGCCATTTGGCCCTTCTCCATTAGCCCCATCAAACCAGACCTCATCTACACGACCATAATTGGTCAGCAGTTCGGTCAGCATATGCAGAAATAGTTCGTTATACTTCGCCGAATCTCCATAGACAGCAGAATTCCTGTCCCAAGGGGAAAGATAGACGCCAAAACCCATCCCATACTCCTTACATGCATCCGCCACTTCCTTTACCACGTCCCCTTTCCCGCCTTTCCAGGGCGTATGCGCAACGGTATGCTCCGTGTACTTGCTGGGCCAGAGACAAAACCCATCATGATGCTTGGCCGTCAGGATCACCTGCTTGATACCAGCCGCTTTGGCAATCCTGACCCATTGACGGGCGTCCAGCTTTTCCGGATTGAATATCGAAATATCCTCCTTCCCATCTCCCCATTCCCGGTTCATATACGTGTTGATACCAAAATGGAAAAAGGCTGTCAGCTCGAGCTCCTGCCATCGAAGCTGACGCGGCGCGGGTACGACCGAAGCCGCCTTGCGAATGATCGCCTGTTCATTGTCCGTTGGCAAGATCGAAACCGCCGATTGTGCAGAAGCGGACACTGCCGCTAAGATCAAAGAAAGAGAAAGTAGACTACGCATAGCTAAAAATAAAAAAGCCCGGGGATAAAACCCCGGGCCAACGTGTTAAAAATTACCAGCCGTTATTTTGAGTAAGATTCTTATTCAACAACAACTCGCTTTGGGGGATCGCCCAAAGATAATCCCTCGTAGGATTAAAGACCCTGAGCTCCACTTGTATACGGCTGCCATTGGTTGCCTCTCCATATACATAACCCGGCATTACCGTAGCGGCAATCTGCCAGCGACGGATATCGAAAAGCCGTTGCGGCTCTACTGCAAACTCCACACGACGCTCACGACGAACAAGCGTACGCAGCGAAGCCTGATCGGGATACATCGCAGAAGTTACGATGGGCTGCTTCACATCCGCCCGCTGCCGCACCTGGTTGATCGCATCATAAACCGACTGATCGATACTGTTGGACTCGATCTTCGCCTCCGCATACGTCAACAACACCTCCGCATACCGGATCAATACCTCATCGTTAAAGGAGTTGTTATAATACTGACCGCTGATCACCCCAGGCACATACTTCTTATAATAATAACCCGTAAAAGAAGCATTGTTCTTCCCAGGCGCGTCAATGGAATTTGGCCTGTCGATATTGATCGTATCCCCATTGACCACATTGTCCACACCCGGCATCATGACGGTCATCAGCAAGCGGGGATCACGGTTGGCTGAAGGATTACCCGCATTATACAACGGAGACTGATCGATCGTCAATCCATCCGTACACTCAAAAGCGTTGACCAGGCTTTCTGTCGGCGTGACCTCCGACCATCCGCCAAGCGTCGGCCCGCCAATCCAGGTTGCCATGCCGCTGGCATACGTATTCTGAATATACTGACCCGCAAGAATGATCTCTGTGCTGTTCTTGTTCGTCCCATTAAACAGGCTCAGCCATCCGCTATTATCGATACTATACGCCCCCAGACTCATCACCGATTGCGCGGCAGACGCGGCCAGCGTGTAATCTCCATGATACAGCGCCATACGGGCCTGTTCAGCCAACGCCGCCCCCCTTGTAACACGCCCATGATCCGCCGCTGCATAAGAGACGGGCAGACTGCCGGCAATCTCACCCAGCTCATTTTCCACGAAGGCCGCAATCGTATCCTTGGAAGTACGGGTCGGGTAATACTGGCCCGGGTCGGTCTGAAGATGCTCGATCAAAGGCACATCCCCGTAGTAGCCGATCAGCTGCTGATAATAATAGGCGCGGATAAAACGGGCTTCCCCTTTTAACCGGCTGCGGGTACTATCATCCAGCGCTGAAGCAGGAATCTTATCGATATTGTCCAGCACGTTATTGGCTGCGGCAATGGCGCCATAAGAATGCGACCAGTGCTGCGAAAACATGCCCTGCTGCGAGGTGGCCGTTCCATTCCCTACTGCGGGAACGTCCACCGGCCAGCCAGACCAGGCATAGCTGTCATCCGTAGCAGCAGAAAGGAAAACATCATCATCGATATCGGTCAGATATACATAACAGGCGTTGACTGCCTGGACGGCATCAGCCTCAGTTTTCCAGTAAGTAGTGGAAGCGATGGCATCGCTGGGCTGCTTGTCGAGCTGCTTGGAACAAGAAACCATGACCAGGCAGGTAAAAGCAATTATATTGATGGATATACGTCTCATGATAAAAGGATTAAAATTCAACATTCAAACCAAAAGTGAAAGTTCTCACCTGTGGGTAATAATGGTTGTCATTCGGAGCTTCGGGATCGATGTCATGCTCGAGATGCGAGAAGGTCAGCAGGTTCTGTCCGGAAGCATACACCCGCATGCGAGCCAATCCCGCCTTCTTCATCCAATCCCCCGGAAGGGTATAACCCAGCTGTACGCTCTTCAATCGTAAATAAGCCCCACTCTGGATCCAATAGGAAGAAGAAGTATAGTTCTGCTTGCTGGTAGAAAGGCGCGGATAAGTAGCATTGGGGTTAGCAGCTGTCCAGGCATCAGCCATAAAAGATTTGAAGTTGCCGTCCCTGCTTGTCGGAGCAGCCTGCATCACCATCGTATTGAGATCGACCTTCCCTACGCCTTGCAGCAATGCGCCGAAATCCCATTGTTTATAGGAGGCGCCCAGGTTAACAGCATACGTATATCTTGGGATATTGCTGCCCAGATACGTATAATCCTTTGCATCTGTTGTATTGTCCTTATTCCGGTCCTTATAGATCAGATCGCCGGGCGCGGCTCCCGTCGTTTGCGTAGGATTCGAAGAGACCTGCGACTCCGTCTTGAAAATACCCAGGGACTGGTATCCATAATAGGAACCAAACGGCTTACCCTTTTCATTAACCGTCATCACTCCGCTGCCCGTCGTACTTACGATCGTATCGCCACGGATATCGGTAATCTTGTTAATTACATCCGACAGGTTAATGCCGATGTTATAGCGAAAATCCTTTCCGACATTCCCGTGATAATTCAAAGCCAGTTCCCATCCATTATCCTGCATGCTAAACACATTCTGATTCGTAGCAGCAAGGCCTACTGACGCGGGGATCGGAAAGGGGAAAAGAATATTGTTGACCTTCTTGATATAATAGTCAAAATTCACATCCAGATGCTTATTCAGGACAGTCGCATCCAGGCCTATATTCTCCATCTTCGTCGTCTCCCAGGTAAGCCCCGGGTTCGGCACAGTAGACAAGGACGCCGTCTGCGCCAGGTTGCCGCCAAAGGGATAGCTGCCCAATACATAAATACTCTGGTAAGGATAATTGTTGATGCCTCCTACCAATGGCTCACTGCCCGTTATATTTACATTATCATTCCCCAGCTTACCCCAGGAAGCCCTGAGCTTCAGATCCTGGAAGAAATTGACATTCTTCATAAATTCTTCGCCGGAGATACGCCAGCCTGCAGAGAAAGAAGGGAAGGTTCCCCATTGCGCACCGGGGTTGAAACGGCTGGACCCATCCCTACGCAGATTCGCCTCAAACAGGTACTTGTCCTTATACGCATAATTCAGACGGCCAAAGAAAGAAACCAGGTCGTACTGGCTCTCTGTACCATTGTTCGTTTCGCCGTTGGCAGAACCTGCCGCCAGCTGAGTCAGATCGCTATTGGGCAGATTCGTCCTGTAACCCGTCAAAGAATCATTCTGCTGCGAAAGACTGGAGATACCGCCCAGCAGCTTAAAAGAATGATCGCCAAAAGACTTCCTGTACTCCGCCAATCCCTGGAAATCACGGAACCAGTAACCGCCGTATTGTTTCGTGATCGAGTTAACGCCGGCAGCGGCCAGCAAAGGATGCGGATCGATAAAGAAATTATAGTAGTCCAGTTCTTTTGTATGCAGGCTGTTATAATTTGAAGTATAATTCAATTGTGCCAGGCCCGTCAGTGTCAGTCCCTTGATCACCTCGTAGGTCCCCTTGAAATTGCCGGTAAACAGATTGCTTTTGAAATCATAAATGCCGCCTTCCTGCTGCATCCTTATCGGGTTGCCATCGCTCGGACCACGGCCAATCCCCCAGGTGCCGTCACTGTACTTGTCAACAAGAGCCGGATTCATAAGATTGGCTTCGCCGAACTGATAATAGGCGGCCCCTGTGCCATTATCCTGCGGCATCGTCTGATCCGCAATGCGCGCCGAGATATCCGCGCTGAAGCTCAGCTTATCCGTAACGGCGATATCGGTATTCAACCGGACCGTCAGACGCTTGAAGTCCATGTTTTCAATCAAGCCCTTCTGATCAAAATAATTCGTGGAGAACCGATACTTCACATTCTGGGCGCCGCCGGACAGCGACACGCTATGCTGTTGCTGAAACCCGCTTCCGATAAGGATCTTGCGAACCCAATTGTTGTCGGGATAGAGATCCTTATTGCGATTGGGATCGTTGTAGGCATTGATCGTCGAATCCGCAAATACGCCGCTACTGCCGCTATTGCCGTACAATTCATTCACCAGCCTCATATACTCCTGCGCGCCGACATACTTTGGCAGACGTGTAGGATTCTGCCAGCCAAAATAGTCGGAATAGGTCAGCCGCGGCTTACCCGTCAAACCTCTCTTTGTGGTGATCAGCACCACGCCATTGGCCGCACGGATACCATAGATCGCAGAAGCCGCGGCATCCTTCAATACAGACACGGAAGCGATATCGTTTACGTCGACGTCGTTGATATTATATTGTACTCCGTCCACCAGGACCAGCGGATCGTTGTCGTTAAACGTTCCAATACCCCGGATACGGATCGTACCCTGGTCATTACCCGGCTGACCGCTGCTTTGTGTAATGGTCAAACCAGGAACCGTTCCCGTCAATGCCGTCGACACCTGCCCAACCGGTTTCCAGGCCAGATCCTTATCCCCGTTGAGTGTAGAAACAGCGCCTGTCAGATCGATCCTCTTCTGTTGTCCATAACCAACCACTACCACGTCGGTCAGATCTGCCGTCGTCGCTTTTAAATTGACCGTTATAACAGACTCGCTGCCTACGGTAATTTCTGTCGCCTGGTACCCCAGGTACGAGATCTCCAGCACAGCGCCAGGCTCCGCGTTGATCGTAAACGAGCCCGTAGAATCCGTTGCCACGCCGACATTCTTTCCCTTTAATCGGACAGAGGCGCCCGCCAGCGGTACTCCCTTGTCCGATAACACCTTACCGGTGATCGGCAGCCTTGCCCGTTGTTCATCTCCCTTGGTAACAACGATCAGATGATTGCTTAATTCATAATAAGTAAAACCGGCGCCATTCAAAAGACGAGATAAGACAGTCAGCACATCCTCGTTGCTGGCGTTAAGATCGACCCTCCGGTCGGAAGGTAACTTTCTATCACTGAACAAAAAATGATAGCTGGTTTGCTTCTCGATAAGCCCCAGCACCTTTTTCAGTTCAGTATCCCGGACATTAAGCGTCACCTTTGTCTGGGAATAACTTTTGGCAAGCCCGTTAAAATTAAAGATCAAAATGAGCGCGATGATCAGCTTCATTATGGCTAGTTTCTTTAATAACCAATACACCACCTCCACCCTGGATGGGTGTTTTAAAATTTTCATATATTTACAATTGAGGATGATTAATAAAACAGCTTCACTGGTACTGAAGCTGTTTATTCACAGTTAGTCTCCTGAGTCTGCGGGAGTTGCTTGCAATTCCCGCTTTTAATTATGTTTCTTCTGCCATATATAAACCGGGTTGTTTTTAGGGTTAATAAATATGAATGGTTGAACCTTCCGATCTGTAGCCGAACTTCTCGGACAATTGCAGCGCATGTAAAGCCTCCTCGATCGTCTCCTTCTCAAACAAACCTGAAAAAGTAATCCTTTCCAGCGCCTTATTGTCAAACACGATCGTTACCCCGTACCAGCGCTCCATTCTTCGCGCCAGATTCTGGAACTCCTCCTGTCGGAAAGCAAGCTTGTTTTCCGTCCAGGAAGTCTCCACCACCGTCGAATCGTGCGGACGATAATAAGTCAACTCCGTAAGCTTATACTTGTCCGCTGCCTCCGGCCTGGTGTCTCTTAACGGAGCAATCGTCACATCCGTATGGCCGATGGCCCCCCCCAACACCAGCTTGTCCTTTGGTTTTAATATGATCCGATCCGAAGGCCGGTCGGTGAAAGTCACTTCGATCGAGCCCCGGATAAGCGTAGCCTCTTTTTGAGGATCATTGGAATAACTCTTTACATTAAAGGCCGTCCCCAAAACCCGGACATCCATCTTTCCCGTATGGATAATAAAGGGATGATCAGGATCTTTGCTGACATCAAAAAAGGCTTCGCCATCAAGGAAGACCTCTCTTGTCGTATGCCCGTCAAAGCTGGGCGGAAAGCGTAAATGACTATCCGAATTCAATAAGACCGTAGAACCATCAGAAAGGATCAACTGCGACCGGGTTCGCTTTGCAGCATATTTCTCCTGCCACTGCGCCACATCATCCTTATGATCAGAAAGCCGGCCCCAGCCATATGCGCCCAACCCCACACACAATACCGCCGCCGCTGCTCTCCAAACCCACTTCCATCCCCTCCGACGAACCGCGCCATCCCGTGCAACTGCCTCCATCTCCTCCGCCGCCTCCTCCCGCCCCCTATCGGCGCTTTCGGCTATCCTCTCCACGCCGGCAGGCTGGGCCGTCGCTCCTGTCGGAACCGACACCCTGTACGGCCCGGGCGCTGTCTCTCTTATACCGACCCTGTATTCCGCACTATTTACCGTGTCGTCCTCTTTTGTACTCGTATCAGGCCCGATCGGACCTTTCGCATTTTCAGCCCCGCCCGGCGTCTCACCGGCGAAGCCTTCCTCCAGCAATCGGATCTTGTCCCTCACCTTGCCGAATGCAGCCGAGACATCCGGGACAGCCGCCCCCTTATTCGTCCAGTAATCTTTTAAAAGCTGATATTCCTGACGCCGGATCGCGTCACCTTGCAGAAATGCCTGCAACTCCTGGCGTTCGGCAGAAGAAAGAACGCCGGTCAATTCCTTTATAAGCAGAAGCTCGAATTGTTGATTATCCATGTTCTCTAAGCAAGCAGCATGAAAATTCACGCATATTACCAGGAGGACAATCAAACACCCCGAAATTGCCTACAAGCAACCCAAAAAATTTAAGAAAAAATTAAAACCAGGATCAGGATCATAAAAGTGGCGCCGTCCAACGGTTCCCCGGTCCCGCG
The DNA here is from genome assembly GCA_015654595.1 of Chitinophagales bacterium. Lineage (GTDB taxonomy): Bacteria > Bacteroidota > Bacteroidia > Chitinophagales > Chitinophagaceae > Puia. Next base: position 102,255 of record JAATGQ010000146.1, read on the forward strand.
CCTCTCCTGCTCCTTCCTTTCCAGATAAGGCCGCAAAACCTGCCTGAGACGGGCTAATGCCCGGAATAACTGCGTCTGTACCGTACGCGGAGAAATATGCAGAATTTCCGCTACCTCCTTATAACGCATGCCCTCCTCCTTGATAAGCCGGAAGACAACCTGGCATTGCTGCGGCAAGGCCGTAATCGCCTGCTCCATTCGAAACAGCAGCTCCCGCCTTTCTACTTCCTGCTCGGGATAAAAGGAATTGATCAGGCCATCGGCATCAATATCGCCGACACTGACCAAATGATACTTTGAAAATTGCTTGAGATAATTCAGTGCCTGATTCTTGACAGCCACAAAAAGATAGACCTCCGGATTTAGTACCTGCTGCAGCTGCGCCCTGTTCATCCAACACTTTACAAACACGTCAGAAACCACCTCTTCAGCGGGCTCCTTCCGATGAACATATAAAAGACAAAAATTGAATAGCTTATTATAACAAAGGGAAAACAACGACTCGAAGGCTTTTGAGTCATTGTGCTGGCAGACCTTTTCCCATAACGCTCGTATTTCAGGGCTCTTCTCCTTCAACTAAGCAGTATTGAGCACTGAAATTAAAAAAAATATAAGAATTAATTAAAACGGTGCTAAAATAATTGCCCGCCTCTTTATTCCCCCTTCTTCAATATCCGCGTCTCCCCGCTGGGCGATCCGGCGACAACGATATCTGCCATACCGATAAAGAATCCGTCTTCCATCACACCGGTAATATCGCTAACCTGTCTGTGCAAGAGCGCCGGATCAGCGATCGAACCAAAACTACAATCCAGGATATAATGCTGATTGTCGGTGAGATAAGGCTTTCCTTCCGCCAGCCGCATCTTTGGATTGCCGCCCAGCGCAGCCAGCCTCCGCTCCGTCAACTCCCAGGCAAAGGGCGCAACCTCGACGGGCAAAGGAAAATGTCCCAACTGCCTGACCAGCTTGCTCTCATCGACAATGATGATATAGAATTTCGTTGCGGCAGCCACGATCTTCTCCCGGAGAAGAGCTCCACCTCCGCCTTTTATAAGGTTGAGCTGTGGGTCCACCTCATCGGCGCCGTCGATCGTTACATCCAGACGATCAACCTCCGAAAAAGGTATGATGGGGATTTGCAGCTGCCTGGCGAGCTCTTCAGATTGGATGGAGGTCGCTACGGCCCGGACCGAAAGCCCCGCCTTTACTTTTTCCCCGATGTTCTGGATCGCCCAATAGGCGGTCGAACCGGTTCCCAATCCTACGGTCATGCCGTTTTTGATATACTCTACGGCCTTTCCGGCTGCAATCTTTTTGCCATTTATAGCTGCGTTGTCCATAACAGGGATTTAAATCGCTGTAAAAATACAGCCGTAAAAGGATAAAATTTCATCCCGGCAAGGATTCTTTTTCCGTTGAAATTCATTCAATTGATACCTAAAACCAAAACAGATGCCCCAAAGTCCCGCGGGTTAAATCCTAGTGAACAAGTAGGAAATCCGAAAACCTTTCCTACATTTGTTATCTCATCGGTCATGAACAAGCCTTTTAACCATACGATCTGTTGTTGTTGCTGTTGTAAGCAAACCATGGTTATTGGGGTGGAGGATGACCTCTTATAAGCTGATACAGATATTGTAACAATATGCAGAAGCTCCACCAAAAGTGGAGCTTTTTTATTTTATCATTAGCTATAATATGTCGACAAAGACCTTACTTCCAGCAGACGCCCAGCTCCTGAACGGCATTCGGGCCCTGGCACAAGAAATCGGGAATACACCATTATACCCGGTCACGCAGCTCTTCCGGCATGAAAGGGTTCGGCTCTACGCGAAAAAGGAATGGATGCAGTTGTCCGGCAGCGTAAAGGCAAGGGCAGGCTATAGCATTATCCGGAAGGCGATCGAAGACGGACTGCTCACAACCGACAAGACTTTACTGGACGCCACCAGCGGCAACACCGGCATCGCTTATGCCCATATCGCAAAAAGGCTGAACATCCCCGTAGCGCTTTGCTTACCGGAGAACGCCTCCCGCGAACGGAAAGAGATCCTGGAGTCACTCGGCGTCAGCCTTATCCTGACCTCCAAATTCGAAGGGACGGACGGTGCGCAGCAGGTAGCAAAAGCATTGGCAGAAGAAGCCCCCGATAAATACTTCTACGCCGATCAATACAAGAATGACAATAACTGGAAAGCCCATTATCATTCTACGGCGATAGAGATCTATGAAGCGCTGCCCGATATCACCCACTTCGTAGCCGGACTCGGGACCACCGGAACATTTGTCGGCACAGGCCGGCGGCTGAAAGAACTGAACCCCGCGATCCAACTCATCTCCCTTCAACCCGATTTCGCACTGCATGGCCTCGAAGGATGGAAACACCTCGAAACCGCCATCGTTCCGGAGATCTATGATCCAACCGTAGCCGACACGAACGAAGAAATAAGCACCGAGGAAGCGCACGAGATGATCCGCCGGGCATGGCAGGAAGAAGGATTGCAGCTAAGCCCTTCTTCGGCAGCCAATCTTGCGGGCGCCATCCGCATCGCTCAACGTCTCGATAAGGGAGTGGTCGTAACCGTATTATCAGACAACGCAGACAAATACAGTGAAATCATAAAAAAAATTCTACCATGATCATTATAGACCAACGAATCAGACAACTGCTGATAGAAGACGCCGTAAGCACATTTCCGAACGAATGCTGCGGTTTCCTGTTTGGCATAGAAGAACATGACGGAACCCGGAAGATCATCGATCTACTGGTGGTCGACAACTCAAAAGAAGGCGATCAGACCAGACGTTTTGAGATCTCTCCGCTGGACTATCTGACAGCAGAACAACACGCACTCGACCACGACTGGACGCTGCTTGGGATCTATCACTCCCATCCAAAACATCCGGCCATCCCATCGGAACACGACCGGAAGGCCGCACAGCCTTTCTTTTCCTATGTGATCGTCTCCGTCCTGGAAGTGCCGGGGAAAAACGTGCAGGAAAGCAATACGATCAATATCCGGTCCTGGCTGTTAAATGAAGAAGAACAATTTGAAGAAGAAACAATCGTCGATTATCAATTATCATAAAACAAAAAAGAACATAGACCATGGCAACAGTCATCATTCCTACTCCATTAAGGAAATTCACCAATAATACCGCCCGCCTCAATGTCAGCGGAGCAACCATCCAGGATACCGTCCAGGAGCTCACGACCAACTTTCCGGATCTGAAAAAACACCTGCTCGACACAGACGGAAAGATCCGGTCCTATGTCAATATCTTTATCGGCAACGACGATATCCGCAGCCTGCAGCAGGAAAAAACAACGGTAAAAGAAGACGCCGTCATCAGTATCGTCCCAGCCATTGCCGGCGGCGTCCCCGACGACACAGCAGGCTCCGGTAATTCCAACGCAAAGCCAGGCGCAGCGGCAGGGCCCGGCAACGCCAATGGACGATCCGGTCCCTCTGCCAGTGCAGCCCCCGTCTTCACAAAGGAAGAGCTGGCCCGTTACAACCGCCACATCATCATCCCCGAATTCGGAATGGAGGCCCAGCAAAAACTGAAGGCAGCCAAAGTCCTTGTCATCGGCTCCGGCGGACTCGGCAGCCCCGTATTGCTCTATCTGGCAGCGGCCGGCGTAGGCACCATCGGCATCGTAGACTTCGACGTGGTCGACGACAGCAACCTGCAGCGCCAGGTGCTGTTTGGCGTAGATGAAATAGGGAAACCAAAGGTCGAAGCTGCGCGCAGAAGACTACAGGCCCTCAATCCCTACATCCAGCTGAACATATACAATACCCACCTCAACTCGCAGAATGCGCTGGATATCCTGCGCGACTATGACGTCATCGCCGACGGTACCGACAACTTCCCAACCCGCTACCTCGTCAACGACGCCTCCGTCCTGCTGGGCAAACCCAATGTCTACGCATCCATCTTCCAGTTCGAAGGTCAGGTTTCCGTATTCAACTACCGCAACGCCAAAGGCGAACCCGGCCCCAACTACCGCGACCTCTATCCTACCCCTCCCCCTCCCGGTCTCGTCCCCAGCTGCGCCGAAGGCGGCGTCCTCGGCGTCCTTCCCGGCATCATCGGCAGCCTGCAGGCATTGGAAGTCATCAAGGTGATCACCGGCGTCGGAGATACCCTCTCCGGACGTTTCTATATCTTCGATGCGCTGGGCTTCGAAAGCAGGACCTTCAATATCAGCAGACGCGAAGACAATCCGATCAACGGGAAAAACCCAACCATCACCGCTCTCATCGACTACGAACAATTCTGCGGAATGCGGGCAGTAGAAGAAAAACCGCTGAAAGAGATCACCGCAAAAGAACTCTACCAGCTGCAGGTACACGGCGAAGCATTTCAGCTCATCGACGTCAGAGAACCACACGAATACGACATCGTCAACATCGGGGCAGAACTTATCCCGCTGGCGACCGTAGCAGATAACGCCGACAGAATCTATCGTGATAAAAAAGTGATCGTGCATTGCAAAATGGGAGGACGCAGCGCAAAAGCTATTCGTGAACTGGAAGAGAAATTTGGATATACCAATCTGTATAATCTCAAAGGAGGGATCTTATCCTATATCGACGAAGTCCAACCCGAACTAACAAAATACTAGGAGAAGCGGAAATCGAAAAGGACGTGTTGCTGCGGAAATGGCAAACGCTGTATTCGTTCTGGCATACATTCGCATACTGGCCCGGCATTGCCCATTGGCATGCTGCCCCTCGCGTTTTTTCTGCGCAGGAGCCCTGCGGCCAGTGCTTAGTGATGTGCAGTAAAAGCCAACAGCAGAACGACGATGGCGAGAAATGAAAAAATTGCAAGACGCTGCATAATTGTAAGTTTTAATCTTTACTTCCTGATGCCCTGGCAACCGATGCGCCAAAGGAATTAACAACCACCTGTCATCCCTTCGGATCAACGCTGCTGCACAGGGTATCAGGAATTAATCCATCATTATCGGATCAACAACTTAAAGGTAATACCGGGTAGAGCAAATTCCAAATAAATAGTCCACTATTTTGGTAGACTTTTAAAATATTTTTCACCCCCTTCGGAAGCCCCTGTAAACAAGGCTTTTAGAGTCCGGCCCGCTGAGGCGGCAGCACCTCCGTCGCGCCGATGCAGCGGCAGCCATCTATCGCGCCAATGCGTTGTCGCACCAGCCAACGGCCAGCACGGCTCAACGACTCGCCGGCATCAGCTGCGAGCGCCAAAGCCCCTCTTACCCTTCCAACAATGTTTTGATGACCCTTGCAACCTTATCCGGGTTGGGCAGCATGGCCTGCTCCAACCGTGTATTCATCGGCACCGCCGGAAGGTTGAGCGCCCCGATCACTTCTACGGGCGCATCGAGTGAAGTAAAGCAATTCCGGGTGATCCGCCATGCCAGCGCCTCTGCGAAAGAATTGTTCTGCTGTTCTTCTGTCAGCACGATACACTTGCCGTGACGGCAGACGGTGTCAAAGACAAGCGCTTCATCGAGCGGATACAATGTCCGCAGGTCGATGATCTCTACCTGGCCGGGAAATGCTGCAGCCGCAGCCTTCGCCCAATAGACACCCATGCCATAGGTAATAATGCAGCAGCTTTCGCCGCTGTCTACCGATGCCTGATCCGCGGAAAGCACGCAGGCTCCCTTTCCGAGGGGAAGCACATAATCCCGTCCGGGCTCGATGGCGCGCGCCTCTTCTGTACCGGGCACCTTGCTCCAGTAAAGCCCTTTGTGTTCCAGCATGATCACCGGGTTCGGATCATAGAATGCCGCCTTCATCAGGCCTTTCATATCGGCGGCATTGGAAGGATAGACAATCTTGATCCCTTTGATCGATAACAGCGTCGTTTCGATACTGCCGCTATGGTAGGGACCTCCGCCGCCATACGCGCCGATCGGGATACGGATAAGCGCCTGAACAGGCCATTTGCCCTGACTGAGATAACAGGACTTCGAGATCTCCGTGACCAACTGGTTAAAACCGGGATAAATATAATCCGCGAACTGAACTTCGACGATCGGACGGGCGCCGACAGCGCTCATCCCCACTGTTGAGCCTATAATATAAGCTTCCTGTATAGCAGTATTAAAAACACGATGATCCCCAAACCGCTCGCCAAGTGTGGCTGCCTCACGGAAAACTCCCCCAAGCCTTCTGCCAACATCCTGGCCATATAAAAGCGCTTCGGGATGCTCTTCCATGATCTCTCGTATCGCAAAAAGCGCCGCATCCACCATGATCACCTTTTCGTTGCCCGCGGGAGATCTTTGCCCCTTCTCTTCGGTGATTGGCGTGGGTAAGAACACAAAATCCGATACCGTTGCAGGATCGGGCTCCGGCGCCTGTAACGCCTCCTGGAACTGTCTGGCTATCTCCCGGGCAGCTTCCTGCTCCAGTTCAGCCAGCTGTTCTTCCGTTACATCCATCGCCAGCAGCCGCGTTCTCAGACGGGGCCGCGGATCATGAACGGCATGCTGCGCAAGATCCTCTCCGTCCCGATAAAACTCACGCCGGACACCGCTGGTATGATGCCCGAGAAGAGGCACTTTGGCCTGCACGAGGAAAGGTCCTCCTTCCCTGCGTACCTCGCCGATCACCTGCTGCATATTTTCGTAACTGGACGGAAAATCGCTTCCATCGATACGCATCCGCTTCATCCCTTTATAGCCCGCCGCATACTCAAATGCGTCCATGGCACGGGATTCTCCGGATCGGACACTGATCCCCCAGTCGTTATCCTGTACAAGGTAAATGACAGGCAACTGCTTCAGAACAGCCACCTGAAACGCTTCGCTGACCTCACCTTCCGTTACGCTGGCGTCACCTAATGAACACACGACGATGGGCGAAAGCCCGTCTTCTGTTTTTCTCAATAAAGGAGATTGCATAGACGCCAGGTATTGAAGTCCTTGCGCAAGCCCGGTCGACGGAATGGCTTGCATCCCTGTCGCGCTGCTTTGGTGCAGCATCTGTGGCCGAAGCTCCCCGCGATAATTTGGATGGGAATAATATTCTCTTCCACCCGTAAAAAGATCTCCGCCTTTTGCCAGCAGCTGTAACATCAACTGGTAAGGTTCATACCCAAGCCCCAGGAGAAGACTCTCATCCCGATAATACGGGCTAACCCAATCGCATGGTTGCAAATGAAAAGCTGTTGCCAGCTGAATAGCTTCATGTCCCCGGGAAGTGGAATGCACATATTTGCAATGGGACCTGTTACTCTCGTATGTATTGGCCATTTCACCAGCAAGACACATCAGCCGGTAGGCCTTGAGCAAAATATCGACAGTGATCATTGGATAATGGCAGCAACCGTAATGGCTACTTATTTTATTTCAACGGTGAAGAGGCTATCATCTTCGATAAACCCTTCCAACTCGTCACCTACAACACATTCGCCTACACCAGCAGGAGTACCGGTAAAAATGAGATCGCCGATATTGACGGAGAAATAATTGGAGATATAAGCTACAATCTTGTCAAAGCTGTTGATCATAAGACCCGAATTGCCTTGCTGAACCAACTCTTTGTTCTTGTACATGCAGAAATTGATATCCTTCTTATTCTTGACATTCTGCAGGGGGATCCACTTGCCGATGGCAGCAGAATTATCCCAGGCCTTTGCTTTTTCCCAGGGAAGACCTTTCTCTTTCAGTTCCGTCTGTATATCCCGGGCTGTAAAGTCAATGCCTACCGTAACTGCATCATAATACTTGCTCGCAAAACGATCCTGTATATACTTCCCATTTTTTGAGATACGCAAAACAAGCTCACACTCGTAGTGCAGCTCATTGGTAAACTCCGGGTAGTAGAAAGGTGTATGGGCTTGCAGCAAAGCGCTCTTCGGCTTCATGAAGATGACAGGCTCGTCAGGAACTTCATTATTTAACTCCTTGGCATGAGCCACATAGTTACGGCCAACACAGAATATTTTCATATTCAATCAGGGTTTTTAAATAGAAAATTCTTATTTCAGTTTTCATTTGGCCTGAATAGACCCCGGGCACTGAACATAGGCATATTGAATATCAAAATACTTACTCATTAAGGATGAATGCAATATTTATGCGAAAATAAAGATTCCCCTTTATAAATCATAGTTCGAAATCCATTTTATTGTATAGGTTCATCGCACGCTCAATCCCAATGGCAGCAATGGTTTCAATAGCTTCAACCGACTTATCGATCTTCAACCTGACCACTGGTAATTCTGCAGTCGACCATTTACCAAGAACAAAATCAACCTGCTTTCCCTTGGGGAAATTATTTCCGATGCCAAACCTCAACTTGGGGTAAGCATCAGTACCAAGCGATTCCTGGATACTCTTCAATCCATTATGCCCCGCATCGCTTCCACTGTGGCGGATCCGCAGTTTGTTGATGGGCAACGCCAGGTCGTCCAGTATAACAAGGATATGGTCCAACGCTATCTTCTCCTTGTCCATCCAATATTTAACAGCCTTTCCGCTAAAGTTCATGTAGGTGGTCGGCTTAATGCATATGAAAATATGACCATGCCATTTCAATTCCACCTTTTCCGCCAATCGCTCGCTAGAGAACCGGCCGCCATGCCTGGCTGCAAGAGCATCGACTACATCGAAACCGATATTGTGTCTGGTGCCCTCATACTCGGCGCCTATATTACCTAAACCAGCGATCAGATACTTTCCAATAAAGCGGGTATTTCAAGTCGCGGCAAAGAATACCAAAAATATAGTTTTTGCCACAATAATCATCAAGTCTTAACACTTAGCCGTTGGCCCAACGTCGCGACAAGACGCTATTCAATAAAATAACAAAAACCCGGTTAAAATTTAACCGGGTTTTTAGGGATAAAATCACTTATTTTTTAGCTGCAGGTTTCGCAGGGGCAGCGCTCTTACCTGCTGGTGTAGCAGCAGCCTCTTCCTGTCTCAACTGACGAGTCATTACGATAGAGGCGATGGGAATACGCGGAGAGTTCAGAATTTCATACTTCTCAGCCTTCACATCTTCCACACGCAAGTTAGCATTCAGTTCCAGATCGGTCAGATCGACTTCGATGTTTTCCTTCAGGTCCCTGGGATATGTTTTTACCTTCAGCGCCTTCATCTTGGTGATGAGCTTACCACCATCCTTTACGCCTTTTGCTGCGCCGGTAAACTTAAGAGGAATAGTAGCGATGATCTTTTTGTCTTCAACCAGCTCCAGAAAATCAGCATGGATCAGTTCGTCACTCACCTTATCAAACTGCAGATCTTTCAAAATGCACTTGTAAGACTTTCCGTCAACCTTGATCTCTGCTAACTGGAACTCTGATGTGTAAACCAGTGTCTTAAACGACGTCGCGAGAGCTGAAAAATTCACCTCTGTAGCACCCCCGTAAATTACACCGGGCACTTTTTCCTCAGAGCGAAGTTGACGGGTGGCTTGTTTGCCAAGCTCGGTCCTGAGTTGTCCTTCGATTGTAATTGTCTTCATTTTATGTTTATGATTGTTTAAAAATTAACTCTGTTTTACTTATTCCTCAACTGCGAATGGATAAACAGTCCTGTGATACTCCTGTTCTCATGCGCATTCCGGATCGCCACAGCAAACAGCTCAGCTACACTCAACACCTTTATCTTGCTGCTCGGACGCTTTAACGGTATCGTATCACAAACTACCAACTCTTCCAATACGCTATTCTCGATATTCTCATACGCCTTGCCACTTAACACAGGATGCGTACACAATGCCCGCACACTTCTCGCTCCCTTTTCCTTGAGCAGCCCTGCCGCTTTCGCCAGCGTTCCGCCCGTATCACAGATATCGTCGATCAGTACGATATCCTTGTCCGTTACATCACCGATGACAACCATGCTGGCTATCTCATTTGCCCGTTTGCGATGCTTGTCACAAATGACCATTTCCGCATTGAAATAGGTGGCAATCTCACGAATCCTGTTGGCACTGCCCACGTCGGGGGCCGCAAAGGTAAGATTTTCCATGTTAAGTTGTTCAATATAGGGGATAAAAATGGCCGAACTATCCAGGTGATCCACCGGAATATCGAAATATCCCTGGATTTGAGGCGCATGTAAATCCATAGTAATGACCCGATCCGCACCTGCAGACACTAACATGTTGGCAATCAACTTACTACCAATTGCAACGCGCGGCTTGTCTTTTCTGTCCTGGCGGGCATACCCATAATAAGGAATGACAGCGACCACCTTATAAGCCGAAGCGCGTCTTGCCGCATCGATCATCAACAGCAATTCGAGCAGGTTCTCGGCCGGAGCACAGGTGCTTTGAATGAGAAAAACCATATCTCCCCGGATACTCTCGTTGAAAATGGGCTGAATCTCTCCGTCGCTGAAATGCTGAATGGTGATCTTCCCGGAGGGAGTACCGAACTGTTGTGCAATTTTCTCGGCAAGGTATTGAGACCCTGTACCCGAGAAAACTTTGGCTATATGGTCCATAATAGATTAAAAATATGGGCGAAGATACAAGTCTGATGGCAAAGCAAAAAGAAGCCTGCGCAAGAATAAAACCGCACAAAAATCGGTAATCCACAAAAAAAATAGTAAAAGGCTGATCCGGTTTACCCAGATCAGCCTATGTCTTTTTAGGGATTCCTATTAGTGATTGACAGACGCCAGCTGCTGGGGAGCCGCGCTAACGATAGCCGTCTTCTCGGCCGCTTTTACCGCTGTCTTGGCATTGAATGCATAAAAAATGGAGGAACAAACAAAAATGGAAAAGAAAAGAGCGACTACATACATGCCAACACAGAAAAGAAATGGCTGCCAGCCGCCGATCGCGTTAAATGTAGTTTTTGTCATTGGATTTTAGATTTAGTTTTCTAAGGTACGGTTGAAAAATAGAGTGCCCTTCAGGCACTATCTTAACGACGAAATGAATTCCTTATTTCATTTTGCCGTAAGAATGACAAAATAATCCATTAAATTGAATAGTGCAATACCCCCACAAAAAATGCAAAGAAAAACTATAAAAGAATGGGCCGAAGACGACCGCCCCCGGGAAAAACTGCAGACAAAAGGGCCTGCCGCCCTCAGTAACTCGGAATTATTGGCCATCCTGATCGGCACGGGAGCAAAGGGCGCCAAAGGCGCAAATGGAGAAAGCGCAATAGACCTGGCCAAACAGATCCTGGACCTCGCGGACAACGACCTCGACAGGCTGGGCCAGTGTACCGTCGGCGAATTAAAACGTATAAAAGGCATCGGTCCTACAAAAGCGATCGCTATCGCAGCCGCAATGGAACTGGGACGCAGAAGACAGGCCGGCATTCGCCCCGCAAACCCTGCTGCCACCAGCAGCAAGGCCGTGGCAGACTACCTTCGCCCTTTTTTAAAAGACCATCCCAATGAACTATTCGGCGCCCTGTATATCGACCAGCGCGGCGGGATCCAGCACTCGGAGATCATCAGCCAGGGCGGCATTACCTCTACCGTCGTCGATCCCCGCGTCGTCTTCAGGAAAGCGCTGGCCTTCGGCGCCGTAAGCCTGATCGTCTACCACAACCATCCTTCCGGTAACCCTACGCCCAGCAAGGCAGACCTCGACCTGACCCAAAAGCTACAGGAGGGGGCAAAATACCTCGATATCCGCCTGCTGGACCATATCATCGTCGGCAACCCTGGCCATTTCAGCTTCTCGGACGCGCAGCTGCTGAATACTTCCAATCCGCTCCAGACCGGCCTATCCCCAAAAGCTGCCCGTTCACACAAATCCTGAGCGAGTCCGGCGGCGGAAAATCGGTCCCTGGCTCGCACCCCTATTCTAAGCCTGGGCCGAAGGCCCGCCAAAATTCATCGGGAAGGACGTTTCTTCCAGATCCTGGATCTTCCCGTGCGCGGCCTCGAACCGGACCACATTGTCGTTGAGAGCCTTCATAAACCGCTTGGCATGCTGTGGCGTCAGAATGATCCTGGACTTCACCTTACTCTTCGGAACGCCAGGCATCACGTTTATAAAATCAACGACGAATTCGGCATGCGAATGCGTAATAATAACCAGGTTGGCGTACTGCCCCTCGGCGACCTCTTCCGTTATCTCGATATTCAATTGACTATTAGCCGCAGCTTGATCACTCATAATAGATTATTTGGCCAAATATATAAAAAAAAGGATGCCGCCTGCTTCGCAGGCGGCATCCTTTTAAAGCAGCATGTTAAAGCTTATTGATCCCACCAAAGCTTGGTAGTAGTAGCGTCAGATGCACCCGGCAGATCCTTAACAGCAGCGGACCAGTTAATGGAGTTAGACGTCTGCTCATTTTTAGGATAAGTGAAGCGTCTGGGGAATGTCGTCTTAGCCGCAGTAGGAGGATTGACAACATCGATATCAGGATAACCCAGACGACGGATATCTGTCCACGAATCCCAGTTCTTGTTGTAGTTGGCGATCCATTTCTGGTAGCCGATCTTCTGCTGCCATGTTCCAGCTGCCGTAGTGTAAGCAACGGATGATTGGGCCAGGTAAGCAGCAGCATCAGCAGCACTGCCGCCCCAGAACTCGATCGAAGCTGTAATAGCATTGTTATAATGACTTTCAGCCGTACCGCTTACACCAGCAAAACCTCTTTCGACAGCTTCTGCCAGCAGAAACTCCGTTTCCGCATAATCCAGGATATTGCCGGGATAGTTAGGCTCCTGCATCTGGGCAGAGAAATCGGAGAAAAGTTGATATCCGTTACCGCCCCCAGGAACTGCCCCTGTATAGCTGGTCTGCCCTGGTGATAAAGAGAAATACAGCGGAACACGGGGATCATTCCAGCCATTCATCGTGTTCACAATGAGATTGGCAGGGTCGAAGTCGTGACGGCCGCTATTGACCAGCGCCTGCCACAAAGGATTGGAGTTACCAACGGCAGTCTGATCATAAACCAGAATAGCATTGTCGTCATTCGAAGTAAACACTCCTGCAGTAACAGCATTGTTCACCTTTGCTTCGGCCGTAGTCGGATCGACATCGGCAGTCAGCATAGCGATCTTTAACTCCAGCGTAGCCGCGAATTTCTTCCATGCAGCCGCAGGATTTGCAGCGTTACCATAAACAAGATCGTAGTTGGGCCAGACATCAACGCTGGTATTGATGTCCGCAATACAGGAATCGAGACGCAATAACAGATCAGCATAAACTGTCTGAGCCTTATCATATGCAGGGAAAGGATTGGCATCCTTCAGCGCCTGTGTGTAAGGAATATCGCCATAAGTAGCGACCAGCTCATAATAAGCATAGCATTCAAGGATATCCGCTACGATACGGTCATTGTTCCGGATCTTGGGATCCGCAATATCCGTAAGCGCGTTGATCTTCGCCTGCTCCAGATCATTCAGCACGCCATTATTCAGGTTGCTGGCTGTACCGCCGTACATCTGGGCCCAGAATCCATCAGGAGCCTGGTAAGCAGAAAAGTTATACTGAGCTTCGTAAACGTAGGTATTCTCCGTCCATTCCTGTGAGATAACGCGGAAAGGAGCGATCGAAACACTGCTAGTTGTATTGATATCAAAGAAGTTCTTCTCCCCTTTCGTAAAAAGCGTCTGAGAAGGAACAACCGTAGGAGACTTGGGATTGACGTTGAGGTCCGTGAGATGCTTGGTACAGGAACCAGCCAGCAAACCCAGAGACAAAGATATAATTGTTAGTTTTTTCATTGTTGACAGTGCTTTTAGAATTTAAACTTAACGATCGCGGCAAAAGTTCTCATAGTAGGATAAGCGCCGTTCTGGAAGCCGATAGAGGCGTTACCTGAAGCCTGCCCCTGCTCGGGATCAGCATAAGGAACATTCTTGTGGATGATCCAGAGGTTGCGGCCTGCCAGCGATACATCGATTCCCTTGAACACCTTCTGCTTGTCGACGAACGACTGGGGAAAGGTATAGTTCAGCGTCACTTCTCTCAGCTTGACATAACCGGCGTCGTATACAAACTCCTTGTCTGCTTCGCCATAAGCGGAGCTGAAAGTATAGTTCCCTGTATTGATATCGGATTCGTCGATACGGGTTGTGTTTGGCGTCTTACCATCGGAAAGAACACCCTTCAGGACAATACCGCCGCCCTGGGACAAAGGAGCGCGAACAGGCTGCCCCTTGTCATTGTATCCCGCAGTCCGGGGATAAAGACCAGAGCTGGAACCATAGTCCATATCCAGAGAGTAAAGCTGACCGCCTTTCTTGACGTCGACCAGGAAGCCCAATGCCCAGTTCTTATAAGTAACCGTGTTGTTGATACCACCATACCACTTTGGCTGAATAGAACCGATATCGCTCAAGCTATTAGAAGCAAGCTTGTAATAGCCGTCATCAGTGATCACGCGCTTGCCATTGGCATATACATAGTCCGTACCGCGGATGATACCATAAGGCTTGCCGACTTCACCCACCAGCTGGATGGAGTTCTGCAGCTTGGCGATAGCCAGAGAAGGCTGCCCGTTGTACAGCGCCAATACTTTGTTCTTGGGATCAGTCCAGTTAACCGTCATAGTCCAGGAGAAATCCCTTGTCTTTACAGGAGTCAGGTTCACACTTAATTCCACACCGCTGTTCTGAACAGCACCAGCATTTACAACATAGGTGTTATACCCTGTAGCAGTCGAAACGCTGATCGGAGTGATCTGGTTGATCTGCTTGGAGTGATAATACACAGCTGTAAAACCCAAACGGCTGTTCAGGAAAGACGCTTCCAGACCACCTTCGTAAGCCTTGTTTCTTTCGGGCTTAAGGTCTGGGTTATTATGCTGAGACTGGAAACCATAGTTCGGTACGCCGGAGAAAGACGTTCCTGCCAGGAAAGTAGTGGAGGTCTGATAAAAGTCGGCATCATTACCCACTTCGGCGTAGTTGGCCCAAACCTTACCATAAGACAGCCAGCTCATCTGAGAAAGCAGCTTCGAGAAGATAAAGTTGGCAGAAACCGAGGGATAATAATAGGTGTTGTTGTTGTCAGGCAAAGTCGAAGACTTATCCCTTCTGATCGTTCCGTCCAAAGTGATCAATTCTCTCCAGCCGAGGGTAGCACCGGCAAAGATCCCATCTACTTCTTTGCGATCCAGCACTTCTGTCGGAGCAGGAGCCGTCTTGAAAGAGTTAGACAGGGCATACAAACCTGGAACAACCAGACCACCGCTGGTAGACGCGTCCGTAGAGCTGAGATAATCCTGGCGGACGTTCGTACCCAACAGCGCTTTAAGATTAAGGTCGGAAGTAAGGTTCTTGTCAAAGTTCAACAACAGATCGTAGTTCGTCTCATGATAAGTTTCGAGATACTTCTCATAAAAAGAAACGGTCTGGCTGCCAACGTTGTTCTTTCTTTCATAAGACTGATCGTAGTAGTCCATACTCACACGACCCATGAAATTCAAATAAGGAGTAATCTTGTAGTTCAATCCGGCAAAACCCAGGTAACGGGTGCGGGAGTCCGTTTCAAAGTTCTGGTAACGATCCCAGTACAGGTTATCGTGATAGGCAGGAGCCTGTACGAGATTGCCAGCGTTGACACCGTAGGCATTGGGCTGCCAGTTCCAGGTATTATTGATAGCCGTATTTCTGAAATAATCTGCCTTCTGCGCCTTGATGTCTACGTTCGTAGGCCACCATTGGCGGAAGTCCGTCATCGGACTGGTGGTACCGGTATAAGAATACAGGTAACGACCGATACCGGAGTTATCAGAATAGTTCAGAGTACCAAAAACGCTTACTTTATCATTGATGTTATAAGTAGCATTCATGTCCAGCAGATTCTTCGTGTTGGAAGAATTAGGCATGTAGTCCTTATTGTCAGCGCGGGAATAAGCGATCTTGAATGTTCCCTTGTCGCTGCCGCCGTCTACCATAATGTTGGTGTTGGTAGTAACTGGAGTAACAAAGAAATCGGTTGGGTTATGATGTGCTGCAGGCTTCCAGGCGGTCGTCTTGCCATAGTTAGGATCGCCGGGAGCAAACGCATCCCAGTTAAACACCTGCAGCGAAGGATCATAAGCAGGACCTGTAGCCGCGTCAAAATTGGTCTGAGCGATCAGATGCGTAGTTTGAGTAGGATCGCCAAGCGCTTTTCCATAATAGAAGAACCCGTCAGCCGCACTACCGGTGGCAGGGCTTTCCAGGCTGGAACCGGCGGATGCAGAACCATAACCTTCACCATACATTGTCTGGTAGGTTGGCAGCGTGCTCTTGTCAGGAGTACCGACAGTTACGCCAAAGCTGGCCGAAACACCCAGCCCTTTCTGACGGTGACCTTTCTTGGTCGTGATCAGGATCACACCATTGGCACCGCGGGAACCATAAAGCGCGGACGCACCGGCGCCCTTCAACACGGAAACCGACTCGATATCGTCAGGATTGATATCGGAAGCGGCATTACCCAGATCATAACCGTTACGGCTCTGGTTGGTGTTGTCATAAGGAATCCCATCGACAACAAACAGCGCCTGGTTCGTCTGTGTCAGCGATTTAAATCCACGCAGGATCGCGTTGGTCGAGCCGC
>JAATGQ010000234.1 GCA_015654595.1 Chitinophagales bacterium
AAAAGACTTTGTATCGCCCGTGCGGTAGCCATGGAGCCCGAAGTTCTGCTTTTTGACGAGCCTACTTCCGCCCTGGACCCTATCTCTACATCCACGGTAGAAGAGCTGTTCCATGAGCTGAAAGTAAACTACACGCTCATCATCGTTACGCACAACATGCAGCAGGCTGCCCGTGTCAGCGACAAAACAGCTTTCTTCTATATGGGCGAACTGGTTGAATACGACGAAACAAAGACCATGTTCACCAATCCTAAAGATAACCGTACACAAAATTATATCACCGGCCGGTTTAGCTAACCGCCATATTTAGTCTATCACCATGGCACAAATAGAAACCGAACTCCAGCTTCTTAAAACCGAAGCTATCAATATGTGGGCACTGGTCAACAGCCAGCTGAGAAAGGCCCAGGAAGCCTTTGTCACCTTCGATAAAGATCTGGCACGTGAAGTAGTACTAAAGGAAAAGCGGGTGAATGGCAGCGAGCTGAAGATCGACCGGGACTGCGAGAATATCTTCGCGCTCTTTTGCCCCGTAGCGATCGACCTTCGCTTCCTGCTGGCTGTCCTGAAGATCAACTCCAACCTGGAACGCATCGGCGACATTGCCGAAGGTATCGCCAAATATATCATCGACGCAGAAGCTCCTTTCACAAAAGAACTGCTCGACGCCAGCCGTATTCTTCCGATGTACGAAGAGGCTGTCAAGATGCTGGAAGACACACAGTCTGCCTTTGAAAAAGAAGACACCCTTCTGGCTCGCGGCGTCTTCAAAAAAGACGACTTCCTCGGCGACGTGAACAAATCCTCTCACAAAGTATTGGAAGCCCATATCAAGGCTCATCCGGAAGATACGGCGCAGTCGCTCTGGATCTTATCTACCATCCGTAAGCTGGAACGCGTAGGTGACCAGGCAAAGAATGTGGCCGAAGAGATCATCTTCTATCTGGAAGCAAAGGTTCTTAAACACAAGAATAAATTTGCGTAGGTATGGCACTCAGGCCGACAAGCAATTTCGGTCCCCGGGCCAAACCATCTGATGTCGGGCCTTCGGCCAGTCTGCCTGTGGCAGCCATTAAGATAATATTAGGTTAACGTTCGAATAAAGCCCTCATAATATGAGGGCTTTATTTTTGTCTTCTATTAATTGGTTAGTCACCTGTTAATCGATGGTTTATATATGTAGAGTTGAATTTTCTCATGCAGAAGTCGTCTTATTTCTATAGGATGACTTTTTTTATACCCCTATAGTAATCCCGGAATTTCATAAGAATAAAGGGAACCGATAGATTCCCTTTATTCTTTAACTATTATCGAATCGAAACTTAATTGAAAATAAATTCTGGATAGAGCAGATCCAGCGTATCGTTCTTTTCCTTCTTGCAGTGATGCATAAGATAGCTGACGATGTTCTCCGTGGAGTAGTCGAGGTGGAGGCTGATCTTTCTCTTTCTTTCCATCAGTTCACGGAAGGCGGGTTCGAATCCTGCGTCGAGCGTTTTCAGGACGGGAACGCCCATCTTGGCCAGCGCTGCGGCATTGCAGAACTGTTCGTATTGGCCGCGGATAGGGATCACGAGCAGTTTCTTACCCAGGTAAAGCGCTTCTGCAGGCGTCTCAAAACCAGCTCCTGTTATGATCGCCGAACAGTTGATAAGACTCTTGTTAAAGCCGCTCTTGCTGACGGGGAGGAAGAGGATATTGCCGTCCTGGACGGGCTGCCTTACCTCTTTGGAAAAGACCTGAAAGCGGAAGTCCTTCATTGGCTGAAGCCAGGTTTTTAGTGTGGCGTCGCTATAGGAGGACAGGTAGACGGTCACATGACCCTTATTCTGTACCTCGGCTTGAAGGATCTCTTTTTTGATGACGGGAGGAAGGATAAAGTCATCGTATTGTTTGAAGTGGAGACCTACATATTGTGTCGCCCTTGCATAGTGACGGAGGATCCATTCACCCATAAACTCCTTTTTCGCGGGACGTGGAACCTTGGGAGACAGAAAGCTCGCCTGGTGACCGAAATTGACCGAAGCGACTTTCTTTAACTGGCAGGCAAGGGAAGTGATACATTCAAAGTCGTTGATCACGAGATCGTATTTTTCTACCGGCAGATCACGGACTTCTTTCCATACACGCAGCGGTGCTACCTGGCGGGCGATCTCCCAGTAGTTGAGGCCGCCGCTGTTGGTATAAAAAAGGCTTAGTCCCTTGCTCCGGAACTTTATCGGGGCATCGAGCTGAAGGCTGTTATTTGCCCCGCTCAGGAAAATGTCCACCTTTCCATACCGTTCCAGGAAAGGGAGGATTTCCATTGCCCTGCTGATATGGCCATTGCCTGTTGCCTGTACTGCGTAAAATATCTTCATAAACCCACTAAATTGCTGCCAGAGAATTGATATAAAAGTTGATTTCGTCAGTCAATACGCTGATCGACGGTTTCATTTCGATGGTTGGTGCTGCCGGGAATTCCTTTTCGTTGTATTCGAAGATCGTCCATTCGCTGTTCTGGTACTCCAATGCTGTCAGGTGTTCCACCCAGTCGCCGGAGTTCAGATAAGTGACTTTGCCGTTCTTGTTCTCTACTATCTTTTTGCTTGGCTGATGAATATGTCCGCAGATCACGTAGTCGTATTTCTTTTCGATGGCCAGTTCGGCAGCGATCAGTTCGAAATCGTTGATCTTGCTGACGGCCTTATTTACGCCCGCCATAACGCGTTTGGAAAGCGATACCTTTTCGCGTCCGAACGCTTTCAGGATGAAATTAATAAATCTATTGAAGCGGATCAACAGGTTATAACCGCTGCTTCCCAGTTTTGCCAGGAATTTTGCTCCGCCTTTTGTTGTGTTGTCAAAAACGTCCCCATGAAAGATCCATGTCATCTTGTTGTCGATCTCCAGTACGAGTTTGTCCGTAAGGGTAAAATTCCCCATCTGGATATCGGTATACCGGCGCATCATCTCGTCATGGTTCCCGGTGATATAAAAGACCCGGGTTCCCTTTGTGATGAACTGGATGATCTCTTTGATCACCATCATGTGCGCTACAGGGAAATAACGTTTGGTAAACTGCCATCCGTCGATGATATCGCCGTTGAGAATGAGAATGTTGGGGGTAATACTCTTCAGGTAGTTGACAAGTTCCTTTGCCCGGCAGCCATAAGTGCCAAGATGAACATCTGATAAAACAACTACATCGACGGGGCGCTTTTCCATTATTGTGGTTTCCCAAAGTTCCATATAACATATTACAGTAATCTTAAGCGAGCGTTAAGGAATTGTAAGGTTTATATGAACACAGTGTTACGCTGCAGGGAAAAGTTACCTTTGCGCCCATGAAAAAATGGTCTGTCCTACTTTTTGCCACGACCTGTCTATCCCTCACCGTAAGATCAGCGGGCTTTTACCCGATCGGCCGTATTCGCTCTGCTGCTATTGCTGAAAGATCGGCGGCTCCTGCTCCGGTCAATCGCCTTGCTCACGTCAATGTCAATTCGACAATGCCTGCGGATTCCATTCCTTCTGGATTTACTGGCCGTCTGATGACAGGCAAGATGCACTATACGGCTGCCAACACGCATTCACACAACGACTATGAGCAGCCTGTCCCTTTCTGGATGGCCTGGCAGGAGCAGTTTGGTTCTATCGAAGCCGATATCTGGCTGGTCAATGGACAGGTGCTGGTAGGGCATAGCCGGGAAGAGATAAAGAATGAACGAACCCTGGAAGAATATTATGTAAAACCGCTACTGACCTGCATCCGCGAGAACAATGGTCATCCCTATGCAGACACGACGAGGCTCCTGCAGATACTCATCGACGTAAAGATGGACTCGGTGAACACGCTCAATGCGCTGATCGCTTTGCTCGACCGTTACCCGGAACTGGAACATACGCCCCAGCTAACCTGGGTTATCAGCGGCAACCGACCTGCACCCGACACATATACGTCCTATCCCCCCTTTATTCTTTTTGACGGTGTGCTTCGCAGGCAATACACTGCCGCCGAATATTCAAAGATCTCGATGCTGAGCGACGACCTGCAGTATTATACCCGCTGGGATGGTACGGCGGTGCTGCCCGCCCCGACAAGAAAGACGATCCAGGAAGCTGTTGACAGAGCGCATTCCCTTCACCTGCCCGTGAGGTTCTGGGATGCTCCCGATACCCCGGAAGCCTGGCGCCAGCTGATGGATCTGCACGTCGACTATCTCAATACCGACCATATCCGGGAACTGGCAACCTGGCTGAAGGACCAATAAAGAAATAAACACAAACTCTTAACACGAAAAAGCAGGCCGCCCCGGCCTGTTTTTTGTATCTTCCCTTTTCACAAAATTGTATTGGAATGACCCTGGATCTGGCGCAAAAAATTTCGGATGAGATCATGGACCTCTATGAAAAGCATGGTGGGGAAGAATACGCGGGTGAAAAAGTTTCTCGGCTGGAGCACATGGTACAGGCTGCACAGCTGGCCGAAGAGCAAGGTTATGATGAAGAAGTAATTCTCGCTGCTTTCCTGCATGACATAGGTCATATCAGTGAAGCCGCCAAAGGCGAAAACGAAATGGACGGATTTGGAATAAAAGACCACGAAGCGATCGGCGCAGATTTCCTGCGTGAAAAAGGATTTTCGAAAAAGATCGCACGCCTGGTCGAGTCGCATGTAGAAGCCAAACGATATCTGACGATAAAAGATCCAGCTTATTATGACCGCCTGTCCGAAGCCAGCCGTCGTACGCTGGAATTCCAGGGCGGACCGATGACCGAAGAAGAAGCCGCTGCATTTGAACAATATCCTCTTTTCTCACTCATCATCAAGATGCGTAGCTGGGACGAAGAAGCCAAGATAGAAAACAAACCCTTGCCAGACCTGCAGTATTACCGCGATATGATGCTTCGTCATCTGCAGGCTAACGGCAAATAGCGATGATTATCCTGACTACCTATAAATAATCTTTATGTCTTCTATTCAACTGGTCGTTTTCGACATTGCAGGAACCACAGTGCGCGACAAGGGAAATGTGGCAGAGACTTTTATGGCAGCATTCCAGGATTTTGGTTTTGAAATGCCGCTCAATGAAGTAAAAAAAGTAATGGGCTTTCGTAAGAGTGAGGCCATCGCGCTGTTGATGCAGAAGTTTGCGCCGGATCAGGGCGGCGACGAGATCCTGCTGGACAGGATCCACACGCGATTTGTCGATCGCATGATCGACTTCTATCGCAATGACGAAGAGCTGGCGCCTTTTCCCAATACCGAAGCCGTCTTTGCCGCGCTAAGGGAAAAAGGGATCCGGATCGCACTCAATACAGGTTTTACAAGAACGATCACCGATACTATCTTACACCGTCTTCGCTGGGATGACCGGAGCGAATTGATCGACCAGGTGATCTGCAGTGACGAAGTGATACATGCCCGCCCTTATCCGGATATGATTGAAGTGTTGATGAACGACCTGGGAATCGACTCTCCGGCCAACGTCGTAAAGGTCGGGGATACGGAAGTGGATGTCGAAGAAGGGCGCAATGCTGCTTGCGGCAAAGTCGTAAGCGTTACAACGGGCGCCTATACCCGTCAGCAGCTGGAGGCTTATCATCCCGATTTTATCATCGACGATCTCCGACAATTGTTGCCGATTATCGAAAAGGCTTAAACCGTCTTCATGTCAATACCACCAGCTTCCTCTTCTGCCGCGGCCGAGGTTCTTTCGGTCGAATGCGGGATTGCTGCCGCATCCGGATTCTTCTGATCCACTCTATGTGATCAACGGGGTAGGAGGGGCGGGAATGACCCTTTCCTTTGGTTTGGCCGACGAGTTGGTACAGGGGCTTTAATTCCCGGGTGTTTCTTATTTTCGCGGCATGAACCGGCTCAAAGCAATTCTGGCTGACAACCGATCTTTTCTGATCGTATACCTTCTGTTCTTTGTGACAGGACTCGTTTTTGTGCTAAAAGAAGGAAAAGCCGCCGTTTTTATCGCGCTCAACCCCTATCATAGCGGTCCGCTGGACGTATTCTTTACCTGGTATACCTATATCGGCGACGGACTGTTCACCATTGTCATTTTCGTTATCTTCCTGTTAAAAAAGTATTGGTCCAAGGCTTCCCAGGTCATGGCCGCCTTTCTTCTTTCGGCACTGATCGCCCAGATCCTGAAGAATATCTTTTCGATGCCCCGGCCAAAAGAATTCTTCCCGCCAGGGCAGTATACACATTTTATCGAAGGCGTAACGGGGCATGGCTTTGCCAGTTTTCCTTCGGGGCATACGACTTCGATCTTTGCACTTGTGATGCTGCTGGCCTGCTTTGAGAAGGACGTATTTCGCAAGCTCTTTTATCTCTTCCTGGGTCTTTCCGTAGGCTATTCCCGCGTCTACCTGGGGCAGCATTTCCTGGGGGACGTACTGGTGGGCAGTTGTATCGGGGTCATGACCTCGATCTTTGTCCACTGGCTGTTTACCGAGAAGCTGAAGCACGTAAAGGTCTTCGCGAAGGGCTAGGAGGCCTGCCTGGCCGGCGCCGCAGTTTTTTGCGCCAAGCTGTCCGGCGGTTCGCATCCCGCGCAGCACCCCTTTCCGAACCGCAAATCCTGCCCGGTTGGCGAGGCGCGTTTCGGCTCACCCGGACCCCGTTGCCGCAGCTGGCCGGCAACCTAAATTTCATCGATTGCGCGCTTAGTCGTAGGTTTGCCCTCAATTTTTCCGGGCTTCCCGCAATGGGAAACCCTATCCCTAATTAGAATTATACATGATTGAAGGCAAAAAACTGGTGATCGTTCTTCCCGCATACAATGCAGAACTTACCCTGCGCAAGACCTATGCTGAAATCCCTTTCGACATCGTCGATGAAGTAGTGCTGGTTGACGACAACAGCAGGGACCACACCGTAGCCGTTGCCCGCGAGCTGGGTATCGAGCACATTATCAAACACGATAAGAACCGGGGATATGGCGGAAATCAGAAATCCTGTTACGACAAAGCGCTGGAACTGGGCGCTGATATCGTGATCATGCTGCATCCCGATTATCAGTATACCCCCAAACTCATCCCTTCGATGGCCTGGCTGATCGCCAATGACGTTTATCAGGTGGTACTGGGTGCTCGTACGCTTGGAAAGGGTGCGTTGAAGGGCGGGATGCCTTTGTATAAATACTTTTTTAACCGTACGCTGACTTTCTTTGAAAACGTGATGCTTCGTCAGAAGCTGGCCGAATATCATACCGGTTATCGCGCCTTTTCCAGGGAGATCCTGGAGCGGGTCAACTACCGGATCGATTCGGAAGACTTTGTTTTCGACAATGAAATGCTTTCGCAGATCGTTTACCTTGGGTACGAGATTGCCGAGATCACCTGCCCTACCCGTTACTTTGAGGAGGCATCCAGCATCAATTTCCGTCGTAGTGTAACCTATGGTCTTGGCGTGCTTCGGGTGTCTGTCACGCATCGTCTCTGCAAATGGGGGCTGATGAAAAAAGAAATGTATAAACCGCTTAAGTAATGCGTCTTAATAAGACTACCACTATCCTGGTGATTGCCGTGCTTGCTGCCGCACTCTTTATTCCCTTTCTCGGCCGCGTTCACCTTTTCGACTGGGATGAGATCAATTTCGCCGAAGCTTCCCGGGAAATGATCAAGATGGATGACTATACGAGGGTATATATCGATTTCAAACCTTTCTGGGAAAAGCCGCCGATGTTCTTCTGGATGCAAAGCACGGCGATGAAGATGTTTGGCGTAACAGAATTTGCAGCCCGGTTTCCTAATGCGCTTTGCGGTATCATCACCCTGATCGTAGTCTTTCTTTGCGGTTCCCGCATCTATGATCGCAAATTCGGTATTCTTTGGGCGCTGGCCTATGGCGGGTCGCTCTTCCCGAATATGTATTTCAAATCGGGGATTATCGACCCCTGGTTCAACCTCTTTACCTTTCTTTCTCTTTATAACTTTATTCTTTATCACTGGAGGCGGAACGATTTCGACAAGCCGGGTGTTACAAAGAGCAAACTCTATTATGTCGTTTGGTCGGGTATCTGGATGGGGCTTGCCGTTTTGACCAAGGGGCAGGTTGCGTTGATGGTCTTCCTGCTGGTATTGGGTATCTATCTGCTTGGTAATCGGTTTAAGTTCTATTTCACCTGGTGGCACGCGCTGCTCTTTATCGTAGTGGCTTTTATCGTGACGTTTACCTGGTATGGATATGAAACGATCAAAAGGGGGCCCTGGTTTATCAACGAGTTCCTGAAGTATCAGTATCGTCTCTTTACAACGCATGATGCGGATCAGGCCGGCTTCTTCGGCTATCACTACATCGTGCTGCTGATCGGTTGTTTCCCCGCTTCAGTACTGGCTATTCCTTCCTTTTTCAAGGCAAAATACAATGGTCGTTATGACCGGGACTTTAAAAGATGGATGGTGCTGCTCTTCTGGGTGGTCACTGTGTTGTTTACCATCGTTCAGTCGAGGATCATCCACTATTCATCGATGGCCTGGTTCCCGGTAACCTTCCTGGCTGCCTATTCCATTTACAAGTGGGAGAGAAAGGAGCTGGTCTACAGAAAGTGGGTGGGGATCTTTATCGCTATCCTGGGGGGGCTTATCTCCCTGTTGCTGCTGGGTGTCGCCGTTATCGGTCTTAATGTAAAAAGGCTGGCGCCTTTTGTTGAAGATACCTTTGCCCGCGGGAATATGGAGGCCGATGTACATTGGTCCGGATGGGAAGGGATCGTCGGAGTGCTGATGATCGTCACGCTGATCCTGGGTATACGTTATCTGTCCCGCCGCTCGTTCGGTCAGGCCGCAACTGCCTTCTTTGTCGGAACGGCTGTGGTTGTCTTCCTGGCTTCAGCGATCATCGTTCCAAAAGTAGAGCGGTACAGCCAGGGCGCTGATATAGACTTCTTTGTCGAAAGACAGGGCTGTGACTGTTATGTGCATACCCTTGGCTTCAAGAGCTATGGCGATCTGTTCTATACGTTGAAGGAAAAGCCGGCCAACCCCAACTCTTATAACCAGGACTGGCTGCTGACCGGCCCGATCGATAAACCCGTCTACTTTGTCACCAAGGTGGATCGCGAGAAGAACTTTACAAAGTATCCCGAGCTGAAACTGCTGTATCGGAAGAATGGGTTTGTTTTTTTGAAACGCGATGTGCCGAAGGCTGGCGAGTCTGCGCCAGCGGATTCAACGGCCAGGCCTGGGGGTGCGGTTCCTGCCACCAAATAATAACGATAAAGGGTCCGTGAGGACCCTTTATCGTTTATAAAGTTGTGCTCTATTTCTTCTTCTTTCCACTGAACAGCTTCAGGATACCGCTAACGATTTTGTCATTGGCGCCCAGCTTTCCTTTGACGGCGGTATAAGCCGAAACCAGCGCGTTGTCGAGACGGACGAGCAGCTTATTGCTGCCGTCACCGGGTCTCGCCTGATAGTAGGTGGCGCGTCGAACGACGTTTTTTTCTTCCGTATAGTAATACAGTGCGATACTTCTCCGGTAGGTGCCTTCGGGGCAGGTCATCGGTTCGGGGTGACCGTGGAAGGAGTCTGCGTCGGTGCTAAAGATCACGCAGCGGTTGAAAATGGGAAGTACGCTTTCTTCCATTGCCTTCATCTTGCGATCCCACAGTTCCAGTTTGCCGCCGTATTCCTCTTTCCAGTCTTCGTTGAGATAGACCAGTACGTTTACCCGGCGCTGCCAGTTGCGGTGGTGCGGGTGAGCGGTGAAGTCGGCATGGATGTTCAGAAAGCCGCCGCGTGTGGATTGATGGATGCCGCCGCCTTCAAGGCTTTCGTCCTTCATCAGTCCCTTGATCCCGGTGATCTGTTCCAGCCATTGCAGGAAGGCGGGAGAGTTGAGTTCGTTGATCGTGCTCTTGATCGTTTCCGGCAGCAGGTCGATCTTATTCATACCTCGTTTGTCCTCATTGTAATGTTTATAGTTGATCCAACCGTCCGTTTCATTGAGGCGGTTGAATTCCTGAATACAGGCTTTCAGAACTTCAGGGTTCATGAAGTTCTCCAGTACGATATGCGGATAAGGACTGGCGGTTTGGTATTTTTTGCTTAATTCCGGCAACTGGGCTGTCCATTTGCCATAATCGAAGGATTGCGTTGTGGTCGTCACTATATGGATTTTTTTCGGCCTCAAAGGTAAACAAATCCGGTTAATCGCCGGATTTGGCATTAAATGACCTTTCGCCGTCCGGGTTAAAGGCCCGTTAATCTTTGGGCAAAAGAGGGATGAGGGGCATTATTGGGTCCGATGCGAGACGGCCGCCGCCTTTTAATCCCTCCGCGATTCGAGCGTAAAGCCTATCGTCGTACCGACATCGGGAGTGCTCCGGACGTGGATAGACTGACCATGGGCCTCTATGATATGCTTGCAGATCGCCAATCCAAGGCCCGTAACGCCCTTGTCCCGGCTGCGGGCCGTGTCGGTCCGGTAGAAGCGTTCGAAGATACGTCCCAGGTGCTCTTCTTCGATGCCGATGCCGTCATCGCTGACCTCGATCAGCACATTCTTTTCGTCGATCTTATAGACGCTGGCGACGATGGTGCCGCCGGTACGGCCATACTTGGTGGCGTTCTCCACCAGGTTGATCAGCACCATCCGGATCTTTTCCTTGTCGGCAAAAACCGTTATGGGGGATTCGCAGCCCTTCTTGATCGAAGTGCGGATATTCTTTTTATGGATCTTTAGCGAAAGCGCTTCAAAAATGTCCTTGATCAGGTCCTGCACGACAAAATTTTGCTTGTAAAGCAGCTGTTCGCCGCGCTCAAGCGTGGAGATCTCGTCGAGGTCGTTCATCAGGTTTACGAGACGGTCGACATTCTTGGCGGCATTCTCCAGAAACCGTTTCCCCATGACCGGGTCGCCCATAGCGCCGTCCAGCAGAGAGTCGACACAACCCTGGATCACGAAGATGGGGGTCTTGAACTCATGGGCAAGATTTTGCAGGAACTCCTTGCGGTAGGCCTCATTTTTCTTTAGCAGTTCGATTTCCTCATTCCGTCGGGCTCCCCATTGTTCGACGTCTTCTCTTACCTCGTCGATACTCTTCTGGGGCAGGATATATTTGAAATAGACCTCTTCTTTTTTTGTGGCCTTGGTCTGATGGATCAGCTTATAGATCAGTTTGATCTTACGATAGATGAACTTCTCCAGGGTAAACAGGATCAGCCCATAGCTGCCAGAAAAAATAATGAACAGGGAGATCAGACCGATCATCCGGTTTCCGGTCAGGACGGTGATACCGACCGATATGGGTAAAGAAAGCACCCCGGCGGTAAAAGCGGACAATTGCCTGGGTGAAAGATTTTTGGTGGAAGGCATGGGCGATTAAGTTACAAAAAATAACATTCCCTTGTTCGGCTTTGCGGACGAATTAGAACAGCCCGCAGAAGCCATGGTGGATGGACAAGATCGCCATGGCAAGGATGACTCTGGTGGAAGCGTCGGGATCGGCCGACGCCTGTCTTTAGAGATTAAATTTATACCCCACACCTTTTACGGTAGTGATACAGTCAAGACCCAGTTTTTGCCGGATCTTCCGGATATGTACGTCGATCGTGCGGTCGCCTACGATTACCTCGTTGCCCCATACCTGGTTTAAGATCTCGTTCCGAAGGAATACCCGTCCCGGCCGTGAAGCCAGCAGATAAAGCAATTCGAACTCCTTTTTAGCCAGCGTGACATCGTTTCCGTCGACGGTTACTTCGAACTTGGCAGGATCGATCGTCAGGTTTTCTATCTTCAGTACCTTTTCTTCAGGCTCCTTGTTGATCCGGCGGAAAAGTGCGTTTACCCGGCTGACCAGTACCTTGGGGCTGATCGGCTTGGTGACATAGTCGTCCGCCCCCATTTCCAGACCGCGTACGTGGGAAACCTCGTCGTTCATCGCTGTCAGGAAAAGGATCAGCGTCTCCTTAAATGTCGGCTGCGAACGCAAGACCTCACAGACCTCCACCCCATTTTTCTTGGGCATCATAATGTCCAGTATGATGAGGTCAGGACGAACGAGCTTAGCCTTCCCGATGGCTTCGTCTCCATCCTTGGCTGTACTCACGTCGTACCCCTCTTTGGTCAGGTTGTATTGAATGATGTCCAGGATATCGGGCTCGTCATCAGCTATCAGGATCTTCTTGCCTTTAGATTCCATTAATCAAAAAATTTGTGCAAACCTACTTCAAATAAGTTGTGGGGTATAAATTCCTTGGATCAGTTTACAATTTCTTAATACATAAATAACACTGTTCCGGGCAACACTCCCTCCAAACCCTGCCCCAATACGGTATTTTCCGGCTTTTGGTCGTATTTTTGCGTTTACCTGGGAAAGCACCCCATGATTACCATGCTACGATCCTGTTTAATCTACCTCTGTCTGGCGGCTATTATCGGCTTTGTTCCTCTCGGAGGCTATGCACAGCCCAATTCCTACCCTTACCGGGTGGCCCAGGACCGTATGCTTTTTCATGACAAGGTAGACCAGGCGCAGCAGCAGCTCTATCAGCTGGGTCCCGAGGGGAAGAAGGACAGCCTGATCCGGTTGTCAAAGGATGAAGCCGTGAACAGCGCTGTAACCGACGCTTTTAGCCGGCGTATAGATCAGCTGCAACGGCAGGTTGAATTTGACAGTACGCTGAATACCAATAGCAAAAAGCGCTGTTTGCGCGGTATGGCCGACCTGCTCCAGAACTTTGCCAAATCCTGGAAGGCGCGGGAGATCAATGCCGCACTGGCGCCTGCCCTTGTAGACGCCTATACCCATGCGATGGCTTTGGATAAAAAGGGACAAAGCATCGAACCGGTCATTACCGGCAATCCTTACGAGATCGGCAAAATTGTGGTCGACTGCTTTGGCTTCCCATCCGAAAATGCAGGCGTTAAACCATCCCGGCTTTACCTTACACGTGTCTATTGCGAGATGCATCCCGGTCTCATTCTCAATTACTTAAGCAGTCATCCAGGCTTGCCTTTCGAAGACAGCCTGATCATGGTTGCCGGACGTCACAATGTCCGCCAGCTGTATGACTTTGCCGCCGCTTCGGGGGAACTGGGCGCCCATATCCGAAACAATCCCGACTCGCTGGTCCATACAGTAGCTATGCTGGCCAATAGCAAAAGCGGTCAGCTGTACTTTCCTTTCCTCGACAACCTGGTCCGTAAAAAGATCACGGTGGAAGACATCGATAAAGTAAAGGATGACAACCTCAACTACTACCGGCTGCTGGTCAGAACCCGCCTCGACTATGCCCAGCGGGTACTGCCGCCTCTCAGGGATACCCCGATAGAAATGAATGCGCTGACGGAAATGCTGGAAAAAAAGGGAAAGCAGGTCTTTGTCGGCGAGATAAACGCTCTTCATACCGTGGACAACCCGGCTGTCCGGTTTAAGATACTCGACCCGCTCACGCCGGAAGAGCTCTATTACCTGGTCGTGCTTAGTGAAGACGAGATCTACACGTCAAGTTATCTGGGCGTATACGATCGGATATTTCAGCGGATGAAGGCGCCTCGCGGCGACAGTCTGCTGCTGGCTGTTCACGGAGACTACTTCCGGAAATTTATAAAGATGGCGGCGGCTTATAATAAGCTGGAACATTTCCTGGGGACGATGGACAAACAGAATGCGGCAACCGTGATGAAATCCTTTGTCATCCACCTTGAGAATGCCAACGAAGAAGAAGCCGTGGATGTCGCTGATTCCTATAGCAGCATCGTAGAAAAGAACGCGGCGCTGGCCAGATTTATCCTGAACGAAGTATCCTGGAACTACGACAAGAATGTCGCCGCGGGCAACAAAAAGGGGGTCATCATCTATAACCTTCTTCAGACGCTGTTCCAGTCGGCAGACACCGCCAAACATATCGATGTCTCGGCCATGCTAGGCATTCCGCCTATCTATACGGTCGACCACAGCTCCCTTACCGATGACAGCGGCCGTGTCATCCAGCAGGTGTTCTTCTATGGCGACAAGGACAAGGATGGACAGAATTCATT
The DNA here is from genome assembly GCA_015654595.1 of Chitinophagales bacterium. GTDB lineage: Bacteria > Bacteroidota > Bacteroidia > Chitinophagales > Chitinophagaceae > Puia. The sequence continues at coordinate 13,988 of JAATGQ010000234.1, forward strand.
TATAGATTTCATGTCGCTCTTCCGCCCCAAGCCCAATACCCGTCCCGAATGGAAGATCGCCGAAAATCCCCAATGGGTAACGATAACCTCTACTCGTGGTAAGCCGGTGATCATATATGCCAACAAGCCCCTGCTTGGGGACGACGACCCCGATGCCAAAGCACAGAAGGCGCTCAGCGATTATATGTTCGATCATCACCTGAAGCCGACCATCGTGATCCATCGCGGGCATAGCTATCACGTTAAGTATACCATCGAACAAATGCCCGCCACCGCAAGGATCGTGGTACTGGGGTCCTGCGGCGGATACAATAACCTGAGCGAAGTGCTGAAGATCAGTGAAGACGCGCATATCATATCTTCCAAACAGGTAGGGACCAAAACCGTTAATGAGCCCATCCTTCAGGCCATGAACAGGACGCTTGTAGAGGGGAAGGATATCGAATGGCTGCCCATGTGGAAGCAGCTGGAAGCCGGATTTACGCGCGACCCGGCGGCAAAGGAAAAATTCGACGACTATATACCTCCATATAAGAATCTTGGCGCTATCTTTATCAAAGCCTATCGGAAGGCTATGGATCAGGATTGACGTGTAAAACCGATGATTTCGACAAGTCCTGGTCTGAACCATTTGTTACCCGGTAATGTTAAGCCCCTAATGCGTAAACTATCGTTCCTTTTTGTTGCCGTTACGTTTGGGATGGGTCAGCTAAAGGCCCAATCCGTCGACAAGCCCGTTCAGGAGGCCTTTCTCGTCAGTAAAATGGTTGAAAAATTCCATGTTCAGCCCAGGCCGCTGGATGCCGCTTTTTCAGACCAGCTTTATACCGGTCTGCTCGATGAGCTGGATGACCAGAAGATCTTCTTTACGCAGGACGACATAAAAAAACTGAGCGTCTACCGGTCAACGCTGAACGAGATGATCAGCAGCCGCAATCCTGCCTTTCTGCAATTGCTTACCGGGATACTCCGCCAGCGACTAAAGCAGGCTGATTCGGTCATGGAACAGATCAACCGGACGGTTTTTCCTTTGACGTCAAAAGAGGCGTTGACGGCTGTTGAGGACAGCACCTGGCCGGCTGATAAAGCTGCTATGAAGACAAAACTGATCCACCTGATCCGTCTGTCGGTCTTGAACGGGATGGCCTCCCGTGTCATCGCACAGCCAACAAAAAATAACCCCAGATCACTTGACAGTCTGGAGACTGCCGGCCGTCAAAAGGTCGTCGCGAAGGTCAGAAGATCCATCCAGCGGATGCTGCAAAGCCCGATGGGATTTGAGAATATGATCGGGGCCATCTTTTGCCAGACGCTGGCGTCTACTTACGATCCCCATACCGACTACTTCCCGAAGGACCTGAAAGATGCCTTCGAAACCCAGCTGGGAAATAAGCCCATCGCATTTGGACTGACGCTGAAAGAAGACGATGACGGTGTTGTCCGCATAGGCAAGCTGATCCCCGGCAGTCCGGCTTTCAAAAGCGGTGGACTCAACGAGGGCGACCAGATCATCACCATCCAATGGGACGGCGGCGAACCGATCGATGTCGCAGGCGCCGGTCTGGAAGAAATGAACAATATCCTGTCTTCGCCCATCGGGGGTGGGAAAGCCATCTTCACCGTTAAAAAGACAGACGGAACGACGAGGCAGGTAATCTTGTTTAAAGCAAGGCTGGAGAACAGCAACGACGAAGAAAAAGTACAGGGCTTTGTGTTGAAAGGCGCCCGTAACATCGGGTATATCTCACTGCCGGCTTTCTATTCCGACTGGGAAGATACAAAGGGTATCAATGGCTGCGCCAATGATGTGGCCCGGGAGATCATCCGGATGAAAAAGGAGAATATCCATGGGTTGATACTCGATCTGCGCTACAATGGCGGCGGTTCCGTAACAGAAGCTGTCGAGCTGGCCGGTCTTTTTATAGACTATGGTCCTGTAGAGCAGATTACAGGCAGGGACAACCAGGTTGTAACGCTGAAGGATGTCAACCGTGGCACCATCTATGACGGTCCGCTGGTCCTGATGGTCAATGGATATAGCGCCTCTGCCTCCGAAATAGTCGCCGGCACGCTGCAGGACTATAACAGGGCGCTGATCGTTGGTTCCACGACCTATGGCAAAGCGACAGCCCAGGTGGTGCTGCCGGTCGATACTGCTCTTAATCTGGAGAACTACGATAGCCATGACAGCGCCTACTCTTATATAAAAGTGACGATGTCCCGTCTTTTCCGGGTCAACGGCAAGACGGCACAGGTCAACGGGGTAAAGCCCGACGTCAACCTGCCCGATCCGCCCAATGCTGTCTTTTCAAGAGAATCCGACGAAAAGAATGCGCTGCAGGTGACTGCTATCGCTCCCAACAAATACTATCATCCGCTGGCGCCGCTTCCCGTCGAAGCAGCAAATACCGCCGCACAGAAAGAACTGGGCAGTTCGGCATATTTCAAATATGCTTCTGCACAGAATGGTCCAAAGGAGGGCAAGACCCGGATAACGGACCGACAGCTTTCTTTCGACGCTGTCCTGCAGGCGAAACGCCAGGAAACGATGACCGATTCCGCCAGGACTGCTGCAGCAAAGCCCGGAGCGAATACCGTCTATACCGTCACCAATCTTGCTTACCGCCAATTAGAATTCGAAGCCGATCACGAACTGAAAGACATCAACAAAGAATATCTGAATACCTTGCAAAAGGACCCCTATCTGAAAGTGTCTTATGAGATCCTTGCCGGGGCTATGATAAAACAAACACCCTAAACTCCATAATTAACTCAACCGTATGATCAACAAGATCCTTTTCTTATCCTTTGTGTGCGTGGTGCTGTCTGCCGGGGCCTTTTCCCAAACGCCAAACCTGGATAATCCCGGCGACTATATGACCGCGGTATTTAATGCCCGTGCGAATATGGATGCCGTATACATGAAATACATCAGCGCCGTCGCCCATGGAAAAAAGGCCAAAAAGGTCGAAAAGCTCCGGCAGGAAGTCCTCGATAATATCAACGACTGTAGAATAAAAACTTCCAGCCTGCCCAGCTACAAGGGCGATAACTCCCTGAAAAAGGCCAGCATCGACTATATACAGCTTTGCTACCGTGTCTTTAACGAAGACTATCAGAAGATCGTGAACACCGAAGACATCGCCGAGCAGTCTGTCGACGAAATGGAAGCCTATCTGCTTCTTCAAAAGATGGTAAGCGAGAAACTCAACGAAGGCAACAATCAAATGGAACAAGCGTCGCATGCCTTTGCCTCAAAATACAATGTCCAGCTGGCCGACCCGGGGAAAAGCGAACTGAGCAAGAAGCTCGAAGTCGCCGGAAAGCTGAATACTTACATGAACAATGTCTACCTCTGCTTTTTCAAATGCAACTGGGAGGACAACCAGATGGTCGCGGCCATGAACAACAAAAAGGTCAGTGATATAGAGCAGGCAAGAAGCGCCCTTGCACGTTATGCCGAGGAAGGTCTGAAGGCGCTGGATACCCTGAAGGCTTTCGACGGCGATCCCTCTTTAGCCAATTCCTGCCGCGAGGTCCTTACCTTTTATAAGAAGACAGCCGAAACCGACATCCCCAAAATGTCCGATCTGTTTGTAAAACAGGAGGACTTCGAAAAACTGAAAAAGACCTTTGACGCCAACTCCGATCATACCAAGGAAGACGTCAATAACTACAATAAGGCCGTAAAGGATATAAACGCCAGCTCTGGTGTCTTCAATCAGCTTAATGCAAAGGTCAATAATGGAAGGACACAGGCATTGAATAAATGGAACGAGACCGACAAGAAGTTTGCCGACGATCACATGCCGCACTATAAGTGATCGAAAACTTCCTACCTTTGACCTCGCCGGACCAAATCCGGCGAGGTCAAACCAGCCCGCAGGGTCCAACACATGGCAGAAGAAGCGAAGAAGAATAAGAAGATATTCGATTTCAGTTTATTGCGACGGGTATTTCGTTATGCGGCTCCCTATAAGGGAAAATTGTATCTGTCTATATTCCTGTCTATCCTGCTGGCTGTCATTTCGCCTGTGCGTCCCTGGCTGATCCAGGAGACCATCAATAAGTTTGTGCGGCTGGGGCCTGCTGCCGATGCCCTCCATCAGCACCTTCTCGCCAATATGGTGATCCTATATACGATCATTGGGATCGTGTTGTTGCTGATTGAAACCGTCGCCCGGTTTTACTTCGCTTTTATAACCGCCTGGCTTGGCCAGACCGTCGTACGCGATCTGAGGGTCGACGTCTATAAAAAGGTTTTGGGGCTGAATCTCTCCCAGTTCGATAAGACACCCATCGGTACCCTTACAACCCGTACCATCAACGACATCGAGGCGATCAACGATATCTTCTCGGATGGTTTGATCCCTATCGTCGCCGATCTGTTGTCCATTCTTTCCGTACTGGCCTTTATGTTTTGGGTGGACTGGAAGCTGACGTTGGTTTGTCTTGCGCCTTTCCCGTTTCTTATCCTGGCTACCTGGTTATTTAAAGAGTCGGTCAATAAGTCCTTTATCCGCGTGCGTAATGCCGTTGCGGCGCTGAATGCCTTTGTACAGGAACATATCACCGGGATAGCTATTGTGCAGGCTTTTGCCGCGGAAAAGCGGGAGAAGGCGAAATTCAACAAGATCAACCGCGAGCATAGGAATGCGAATATCCATGCGATCTTTGCTTATTCCGTTTTTTTTCCCGTGGTAGAGATCATTCTTGCCGTCTCCACCGGTCTTTTGGTATGGTGGGGGGCGAACCGGGTGGGCCTGTCGGAGAAGCAAGCGGAGGAGCTTGGCGGGAAGATCATTTCCTTTTATCTGTATCTGAACCTTCTGTTCCGTCCGCTGCGGGTTATGGCCGATAAGTTCAACGTACTGCAGATGGGCATGGTCGCGAGCGAGAGAGTATTCAAAGTGCTTGACAACGATGATGTTATTACAAAAGAAGGAGCTTATGCGCCCCCGCGGATAAAAGGAAAGGTCCAGTTTGATCATGTCAACTTCGCCTATGTTGAAAACCGGTATGTGCTGAAAAACGTTTCCTTTACGATGGAGCAGGGCCAGACCGTGGCGATCGTCGGGCACACCGGCAGCGGGAAGACCTCTATTATCAGCCTGCTGAACAGGCTTTATCACATCCAGGAGGGCCAGATCCGGATCGACGACGTCCCGGTAGAGGATTATAAGCTCGATGTGCTCCGGAAAAGCATCGGGGTGGTGTTGCAGGATGTATTCCTTTTTTCCGGTTCTATCGTAGATAATATCACCCTTCGGAATGACGCTATCCCGATGGAGAGGGTCATAGCCGCTGCAAAGCTGATCGGGATGCATGACTTTATCATGCGTCTGCCCGGAGACTATCACTATAATGTCATGGAGCGGGGCGCTTCTCTTTCACTGGGTCAGCGCCAGCTGCTGTCTTTTATAAGGGCCTTGTTGTACGATCCGTCGATACTGATCCTTGACGAAGCGACTTCGTCGGTTGATACAGAATCTGAGCTGCTGATCCAGGAAGCCATCGATAAGCTGATTTCAGGCCGCAGTTCGATCATCATTGCTCACCGGCTGTCCACGATCCGGAAAGCAAACCAGATCATCGTGTTGGATAAGGGCGAGATAAAGGAGATCGGAACCCACGAACAGCTGTTGGCAAAAGGTGGGTTTTATGCTAAACTGCATGAGATGCAATTCCGTTCGCAGGACGAGAGCAATCGAAAAGTGTCATAATCAGGACGTTGCATTACCCGTCGGCAACCCGGTCAGAGTAGACGAAAGGAGAGGGCGACGGCGAATGGGCTTCTTGCGCCCTTTTTTTTAATCTTATTTTCATATTCTGGGGCTCCGCCCGTATCTTTGCGGCAAATTTCAGGAAGGTATGGCATTAAGAGGTCTCAAATCTTTATTGGTCGCGGCTTTCAGCCTGAGCGGGTTGTTTTTTTTTAATGTGTCTAACGCACAACCTGTCGGGGATACTACTGCAGAAGTAAAGGCCAAAAAAGAAGAGCACAAGCTCGATCCCGCTAAAATTATTCTGGAACACGTTGCTGATGCGCATGAATTTCATTTCCTGACGCTGAACAAAAAGCCGGTTTCCATTCCGCTGCCGGTGATCCTTTATAGCCCCGCAAAGGGCTGGTCCGTATTTATGTCCTCTCATTTTGAACATGGTGAAGCAACCTATGACGGTTATCGCCTGCTGAACGAGGAATACATCGAAGAAGCAAAGCTCGACGAAAGCAAATTCAAACCAGGCAAGATCTTCGCTGCTGACGCAGACGGCAAGATCGATCCTTCCGTAAAAGTATATGACCTGTCCCTGGGCCGCAACGCCGTTCAGATGATCATTTCCTGTATCCTGCTGATCCTGATCATGAACAGCATCGCCGGAAAATACAAGAAAGGACAAGGTGTCAAGACGGCTCCTACCGGTTTTCAGAATGCGGTTGAGCCTGTTATTACCTTTGTCCGCGACGAAGTGGGCAAGTCCAACCTGGGTAACAAGTACGAAAAATATATGCCCTACCTGCTGACGGTGTTTTTCTTTATCCTGATCAACAACCTGATCGGTTTGATTCCGGGTACTGCGAATGTGACAGGTAATGTGGCCTTTACCGCATGTCTGGGTATTCTTTCCTTTATCGTGATCATGTTCAGCACCGGCAAACATTACTGGGGTCATATCGTGAATCCTCCGGTTCCCCTTGGCGTAAAGTTCATCATGTGGCCGGTGGAGATCATGGGCATCTTTACAAAGCCTTTCGCATTGATCGTGCGTCTCTTTGCAAATATGATCTCTGGTCATATCATCATCCTCAGCTTTATCCTGCTGATCTTTATCTTCGGCGCGATGAATACCGGTCTTGGCTGGGGAACTTCACCGTTCTTCGTCATCCTGTCCGTATTTATCTATCTGATCGAAGTACTGGTTGCCTTTATCCAGGCATTCATCTTCGCGAATCTTACGGCGGTGTTTATCTCACAGGCCTTCGAAGGCGGACATGAGGATGATCACGGTCACGGGCATCACGATGAAAGCGTTGTAGTCTAAAGTTAATTCAAGTCTTTATTTAAATATAAAACCAAGTATCATGACGTTGATGACAGTTCTGCTGGATGTAGTTCAGCCTGGTTACGGAGCTCTTGGCGCAGGCCTCGCCGCGATCGGTGCCGGTATCGGTATCGGACAGATCGGTAAAGGTGCTGTTGATGGCATTGCCCGCCAGCCTGAAGCTGCTAACGACATTCGTGCTAACATGATCCTGGCTGCGGCTCTGGTTGAGGGTGTTGCCCTTCTGGCTGCCGTTGCAGGTCTGCTCGCTGTATTCCGCTAGTAGAAGCACGTAAAAAAAGTGTACTGCATCCGACGCACAGGGCAGAGGGTGCAGTACTTCTTAAAACTCCGGGACAAGCCCGGCGCCGATCACTAAAAAAAATGACATTTTTATAATTTTACTATGGATTTATTAACTCCCGATTTAGGCTTATTTGTTTGGAACCTGGTGGCCTTCCTTATTCTTCTGTTGATCCTGGGTAAAACGGCCTGGAAGCCCATCCTGAAGTCGCTGAAGGAAAGAGAGCAGGGTATCTCCGATTCTCTTGCCGGCGCTGAGAAGATGAAGGCTGAAATGGCTCAGTTGAAAAATGAGAACGAAGCCCTGCTGGCTAAGGCCCGTGAAGAAAGAGCACAGATGCTGAAAGAAGCCCGGGAGGCCAAGGACAAGATGATCAATGAGGCGAAGGAACAGGCAAAGGTCGAAGCTGCCAAGATCATCGCTGACGCTCAGGCTGCTATCGAGTCCCAGAAGAATGCCGCTATTACCGAGGTGAAGAACCAGGTTGGTACGCTGGTTGTCGAAGTTGCCGAGAAGGTCCTCCGCCGTGAGCTGTCGGACAAAGCACAGCAGGAAAGCTATATCCGCCAATTGTCGAACGAAGTGAAACTGAACTAATCTATGACGCCGAATCCCCGTTTAAGTGCACGTTACGCCAAGGCGATACTGGACATGGCCATCGAGAAAGGTCAGCTGGAAGCGGTCCATGCCGATATGCTTCTGCTTCAAAAGGCCTTCCGTGAAAGCCGCGATCTGGTCAGCCTTCTGCGCAGCCCGATCATCAAAGCCGATAAGAAAGGCAGTATCCTCGATGCTATTACCAGCGGAAAGATCTCCGAGATCACGACTGCTTTCTATAAATTGCTGTTGAAAAAAGAACGGGAGGCCTATCTGCCCGAGATCGTTACGGCTTTTGTAGATCAGTATAAGCTTTATAAAGGCATTTCTACCGTCAAGCTGACTACGGCTATGCCCGTCGGTGACGACGTAAAGAATGCCGTCATCGAAAAGCTAAAGAGCATCCGTAACCTCCAGCAAGTAGAACTGAATACGGCGGTGGACCAGGACCTGATCGGCGGGTTTGTCCTCGAGATCGGGGATGAGCTGGTCGATGCAAGCGTCGCTTTCGAGCTGAACAATATCAAAAAGCAATTCCAGAATAACGACTTTATTCATAAGATCAGATAGCCCTCTTCGCAGACTAAAGCTTTCTGCGACGGGTAGCAAATACAAACAAACTTCAAACTGAATACAATTATGGCAGAGATTAAACCGGATGAAATTTCAGCGATATTGCGCCAGCAATTGAGCAACGCCAACGTTTCGGCCGAGCTGGAAGAGGTTGGTACTGTGCTGCAGGTAGGTGATGGTATCGCCCGTGTATACGGCCTGAGCAATGTCAGCAGCGGTGAACTCGTTGAATTTGAGAATGGCGTCAGAGCCATTGCCCTCAACCTCGAAGAGGACAACGTGGGTGTGGTATTGATGGGAGATAGCGGTGATATCAAAGAAGGCGCAAAAGTACGTCGCACCGGTAAAATTGCCTCCATTAACGTAGGCGAAGGAATGCTTGGCCGCGTGGTGAACACCCTGGGTGAACCCATCGACGGTAAAGGTCCTATCGCTGGCGAAAGATATGAGATGCCCCTGGAACGTAAGGCTCCCGGTGTTATTTTCCGTGAACCAGTAAAGGAACCCCTGCAGACTGGTATCAAAGCTATCGATGCGATGATCCCCATCGGCCGCGGACAACGTGAGCTGATCATCGGTGACCGTCAGACCGGTAAAACGGCTATCGCCATCGACACCATCATCAATCAGAAAGAATTTTATAAGGCAGGCAAGCCTGTATTCTGTATTTACGTTGCGATCGGTCAGAAAGCATCCACCGTTGCCGGTGTGATGAAGACGCTGGCTGACAACGGCGCTATGGAATACACCGTTATCGTTGCGGCTTCCGCATCCGAGCCGGCTCCGCTGCAGTTCTACGCCCCCTTTGCAGGCGCTGCCATCGGTGAGTTCTTCCGCGATTCAGGAAAGCCCGCACTCATCATCTATGATGATCTTTCCAAACAAGCCGTAGCTTACCGTGAGGTGTCCCTGCTGCTCCGCCGCCCTCCTGGCCGTGAAGCATATCCCGGTGACGTATTCTACCTGCATAGCCGTCTGCTCGAACGCGCCGCCAAAGTCATCAGCGATGACAAGGTTGCCAAAGACATGAACGATTTGCCGGAATCTATCCGTCACCTCGTAAAAGGCGGCGGCTCCCTGACAGCCCTGCCGATCATCGAAACACAGGCCGGTGACGTATCTGCCTACATCCCGACCAACGTTATCTCTATCACCGATGGACAGATCTTCCTCGAAGGTAACCTGTTCAACTCCGGTATCCGTCCCGCCATCAACGTGGGTATCTCGGTTAGTCGTGTAGGTGGTAACGCCCAGATCAAGTCGATGAAAAAAGTATCCGGTACCCTAAAGCTCGACCAGGCCCTCTATCGTGAGATGGAAGCCTTCTCCAAATTCGGTGGTGACCTCGACGCCGCTACCAAGCTGGTTATCGACAAGGGTTCCCGTAACGTGGAAATCCTGAAGCAGGCACAGTATACACCTTTCCCTGTTGAAAAGCAGGTGGCTATCATCTATCTCGGTACTCAAGGCTTACTGAGAGACGTAGCCGTAAGCAAGGTGAAGGATTTCGAAGATCATTTCCTGATGGAAATGGAAAACAAGCTTCCTGATGTACTTACCGAATTTAAGAAGGGCAACCTTCCCGACGACGGTGTCAAGAAAATGGTGGAACTCGCGAACGGCTTGATCCCCCAATATAAAAAATAGTATAGGTTTCTACCGGATGCCGTCCCCACAAAGGGCGGCATTCTTCTTTTTAAAAACGAGGCCGTCTCAAACGCAAAGTAGACAGCCTCGTTTTTCATTATGTCCGGCAAGTGAACTTTGCCGGGTGCTCCCAAAAGACAAAAAAAATTGAGTTCAGGTCTTGCAGATTTAAAAACTTTTGTCAATCTTTACACCGTCATCAACAACGACCCTTCCAAGCTCCTCTCGAAGAACAATCCGTAAGATTTTTATTTCCAATCCTTCCTTCCAGTTGACCCGTGTAAAAGTGCAGTGCAGTAAATTTATCCTGATGTTATAACGTCGGGAAACAAGTGTCTGTAACATCGTTCGCAATGCAGAAATGAAGCGTTTATATCCGTTACCCTTCATCTTCCATTCGACGGTATACCCGTATTCATGTGATCAGCATAGTAGCAGCTCGTTCGACTTTGCGTAAAGGCAAGGGAGGAAGCAACAACTGACAAACAAACGTATTCGAATATATTTTAAGATTTTAGTTTTAAAGGGTACGATCAACAACCGCCGGGCTTTTCTAAGCCTGGCTTTTTTTGTCCTATTCCTCAGAATCAAAGACTTAAGCACTCGCCGCGGCCATTTGCTAAGCTCGCCACTGCCGCCTGGCTTTCCATTTATACTCAGCCGCTGCCGCAGCTCAATAAATTAATTTATATTTTAGTTTGGTTTATAAAATAAACTAGTTTATATTAGAGGAAACTGATCTGAGAGATGAAAAACATCACCTTTCTAACTGCTCTTCTTCTTTTAACCGTCGGTCTTTGGGCACAGACCCCGATCTCGGGTACCGTAAAGGACGGGAAAGGTCATCCTGTCCGCGGCGCCAGCGTAACGATAAAAGACTCCTATGACGGAGCAACCACCGACTCTCTTGGCAATTTCCATTTTTCCGCGGCCGACAAAGGAAACTTCATTTTACTTATTACCAATATTGCTTATACTACGGTCGAGCTGCCCGTCAGTCTGACTGGTTCGCCGCTTGAGCTGCGTATCGTTATGAAAGAACAGCTTAGCGAGTTGAGAGCCGTCACGATTACGGCAGGTTCCTTCACTGCAGGCGACGCGAAAAGAGGCGCTGTCCTCTCTTCCCTGGATATCGCCACTACGGCCGGCTCCAATGCAGACATCACTGCTGCGCTGAAGACCTTGCCCGGCGCGCAGCAGGTAGGCGAACAGGAAGGGCTTTTTGTCCGCGGCGGTGCTGGATATGAAACTAAGCAGTACATAGACGGCACCCTGGTCAACAATCCCTATTTTTCCAGCGTGCCCGATATCGCATCGCGAGGCCGTTTTTCTCCCTTTCTTTTTAAGGGAACCGTGTTCAGTACGGGTGGTTATTCCGCCTTATATGGGCAGGCTTTGTCTTCGGTGGTACTGCTCGAGTCGATCGATCTGCCCGAGAAATCCGAGGTAGACGCGTCGATCTCTCCGTTGCTGGCGGGTATCGGTACCCAGCAGCTGTCAAAGGATAAAAAGTCGTCCTGGGGCGGCAGTTATAACTATGTCAATGTAGATCTTTACTTCCATGCCGTCAAACAGGTTCCGGACTATTTCAGGACGCCGCAATTCCACAACGGCGACTTTAACTTTCGCTTCAAGACCAAGAACGGCGGGATGATCAAATACTACACGACATTCGCCTACAACGATCTGGGGCTTCGCCGGCAGGACTACGACAGCCTTAACATGAAAGACGCGTTTTCGCTGACCAACCACAACTGGTACAACAATCTCAGTTGGCGCGAATACCTGAACAACGGCTGGAAGATGGACCTGGGCGCCAGTTATAGCACAAACCTCGACAACATCGGCCAGCAGGTTCAGAATGCCAGCAATGTCAAGATCGCATTTCCCGATACCGTCTTCTGGATGAACTCCAAGACTTTCAATGTCGATCAACGCCAGGACCTGTCACAGATAAAGGCCGTGTTTGATAAGAAACTGGGGGCGCTGAGCGCCATCCGGTTCGGGACAGAATACTGGTATGCCTTTAACAATCAAAAGTACCGCTCGCAAGCCTATAGTATCGATACGTTCTACAAGTTCCACGATAACTTCAATGCCGTCTTTGCCGAGTCCGATATCTACCTGACCAATGAGCTGGCGGCAAAGGTTGGCTTACGGTATGAGCATTCCACGGTGATCAACCGGTCCGATCTGGCGCCCAGGGCTTCGCTGGCATATAAAACAGGGCAGTATTCCCAGTTCTCTTTTGCCTACGGCATCTTCTACCAAAAGCCCGAGAATAACCAGCTCTTCTATACGACCAATATTGGCTTTACAAAGGCGACACATTATATTCTCAACTACCAGAAGATGACGCACGAGCGCATCTTCCGTGTCGAAGCCTATTATAAAAAATATGAAGATCTGATCAAGACGATCCCGATCAACTACTTCTATTCCACTTTTAACAACAGCGGCAACGGCTATGCGAAGGGGGTCGAGTTCTTCTGGCGGGATAAAAAGACGATCAGGAACTTCGACTATTGGGTCAGCTATTCTTACCTGGATACCAAGCGAAATTATCTCAATTTCACCGAGTCGATGACGCCAAATTTTGCGGCGACACATACTGCTTCGATCGTGATGAAACGGTTTTTCACCAAATTAAAATCCGGCGTCAACGTGACCTACAGCTATGCGACCGGTCGTCCTTTCTATAACTTCTTTCTCGACGGCAACAAGTACGACCTTACGGCCAGCGGCAAGACAAAGGACTACAATAGTCTGAACCTTAGCGCCGAGTATGTTCCCCAGCTGGGGTCCAAAACCGCAAAGAGCTGGCTGGTACTTTTTGCAAGCGTCAGCAATGTGCTTGGCTATAATGCAGTATACGGTTATAATTTCTCGTACAGCGGTCAATACAGGCAGGAGATCAATCCGCCGGCAAAACGCTTTTACTTTATCGGCTGTTTTCTCAGCTGGGGTATCGACCGTTCGCAGGATGCTATCGATAACAATCTATAATATAACATTAAAAACTACCATTATGCGTTATTCATTTCTCTTCCTGGCTTTACTGACCGCCTTTACGGCAGCAGCCCAATCCGACAAATATACACAGGCGATGCAAAAGAACATTGCGCTGCTCGATTCCGCCAAGACGATCGACCAGCTGCAAAGCCTTGCAGGTACATTTGAGCGTATAGGCGATGCGGAGAAGACCCAGTGGCTGCCTTATTATTATGCTGCGTTGGCGCAAACCTTTGTAGGCTGGGCGCCTGAAACAAAGGATAAGGACGCGAATGCGCAAAAGATCGACGCCTACCTTTCAAAGGCAGAGGCCATTACGAAGAACGCAGAACTATACGCCATTGAACAGATGAAGCTGACGCAGCAGATGCTGGTCGATCCGCAGGGCCGTTGGATGAGCTATGGACAGCAGGCAAGCGCAGCACTGACAAAGGGACTGGCGGATGACCCGAGTAACCCTCGCCTGTACTACCTCAAGGGGATGACGACCTTCAATACGCCCGCACAATTTGGCGGCGGCAAGGATAATGCGAAACCTTTGTTTGAAAAATCCGTTGCTTTATACAAGGCTGCGCAGCCGAAGCCGCTTTATCCCACCTGGGGTCGCAAGGAGGCGGAAGACATGCTGGCGAAGTGTCAATAATAATCAAAAAAACAGGAGGGCTGGCTGTTCAAAATCGCGACGGCCGGCCTACCTTTCCTGTTGAAAAAAATGCATCAATGCCAACCGAAAAAGAACTGACACACGAGGAAAGTCTTGACCTGATCACCCGGATGATCAATACGACCCGGAAGGATTATTATGAAACCGGGGTGAGCGCGCTGTTGTGGGGAAGCGTTATAACCGTCGCCAGCCTGGTGACCTTCACCAGCTGCTACTTTAGGATTTGGGGTGATCTGGCGCACTATATCTGGTTTCTGACCTTTGCGGCCGTGATCCCACAGGTCATTATTTCCATCAGGGAGTCAAGGGTGCGTAAAGCAAAGACCTATGACGGCAGTTATATGGTTGCTATATGGACCAGTTTTGCCGTTGTGATGTTCCTGCTTTCCTGGTACAGCAATACCTTTAATCCGCCGCAGGAAGGTGCGCTGTTTATGATCGTATATGGGATCCCTACGTTTATCACTGGTTTTGCAAGACAGTTCAAACCTATGTTGATCGGCGGCATTGCCTGCTGGGTATTCGCGATCCTTAGCACACACTGTCTTTTTCCGTTTACGATGTTGTACCTGGCGGCTTCCGCGCTGGTTGCCTGGTTTATTCCCGGTCTTATCCTGAGATCCCGCTACCTGAAAGCAAAACAGAAAAATGTTTAAAGAGCTTAACCCGATAT
>JAATGQ010000231.1 GCA_015654595.1 Chitinophagales bacterium
ACATTATAAGGATGTTCTTTGGAAGGGTGTATTGCCATGGGTTTTTGATGACCTGTTGCGGTTCGTCTTTCCCGACGCTGATGAGGTCTTTGACTTTGATAAAAAGTATGTATTCCTGGATAAGGAATTGGAGGCGATTGAGCGCGAACAAAGCACAGGAACCGGCGTTCGGATCGTAGACAGCCTCGTACAGGTATTCCGGAAAGATGGCAGGGAAGAATGGGTACTCATCCACCTTGAGATACAAGGAAATACCAGGCTCCAGGATCGGCCTTTATTCCCTGAACGGATGTTCCGTTACTTTTACCGCTGCTTCAACGGCCATGAAAGACCTGTTATCGCTATCGCTATATTTAGCGGCCACGACGGAATGCTTTTGGATAGTTGCTATTCTTATGATTATATGGGTACTCAGCTGCAGTACTCCTATAATGTTTTACGCATCTTGGACTATAAAGAAGAAGAATTGATAAATAGTAATAACCCCTTTGCATGGGTGGTCCTGGCGGCAAAATATGCCTTGCTGCGAGGAGCAAACCTGGATCAACGACTATTGGCTGGTAAACTATTCATTTTTCGAAAATTATACGAAAATGGGGTTTTTGAAAAGAAGAAATTGCAGTCGGTTTTCAAATTTTTAGACCAATATATCAGGTTCCAAAATTCAGAAACAATTGTTATCTTCAAGAACGAAATTGATCAGATAACGCATAAAGAGAATGCTATGGATATTTTTAAAGAAGTTGCGATTGAACAAACAAAATATTACTTTGTTAAAAATCTTCTCACGAAAACTGAATTTTCAATTGAAGAAATAGCATCCTTGGCTGATACTTCCGTAGACTTTGTCAAAGAAGTTCAGCAGGAGATGCAAGAGTTTCCGGAAGATTTGAATGAGGAGTAGCCCATCTTATATAATATTGCAAAACCGTCGGAATCATCCGGCGGTTTTTTATTTCAAACAGGTTAAGCAATGGAATAATATTTCCGACGGAGCCAGAAAGCTATATTAACAAGCGCTATAAGCGCGGGAACTTCCATCAGGGGGCCGATAACGCCAGCAAAAGCCTGACCGCTATTGATACCGAAGACGCCGATGGATGCAGCGATCGCCAGTTCGAAGGGGCTCCGTTCTTATTTTATTGGCAGCAGTCCGGGCCGCAGCAGGCCATGTCTTTCGGTTTCTCTCCGTAGACAGTGACGCTGAAAATGCCGGTCCCGGATTGTCTGAACCCTGCTATTTCTTCCGCGTTCAAATACTGGCCAAGAATATCATCGGGAATGTGAATGGGTTTTTCTTTCTGCACAGAGACGTTCACAAAGCCTGTGGTTTCGATCAGGCCCAGGTAGTCCTGTTTCTGGATGGCCCCGGAAACGCAGCCGGCATACATTTCGGCGGCTTGCTGTATTTGCACAGGTAGCTCGCCTGCCAGGACGATATCGGAGATACAAAAGTGACCGCCTGGTTTCAAAACACGAAATATCTCCCGGATAACACCGGATTTGTCAGGAACGAGATTCAACACGCAATTGCTGACGATGACGTCCGCTATGGCAGAGGTGACAGGCATCTTTTCGATGTCGCCCTGGCGAAACTCGACGTTGTTGTAACCAAGTTTGTCGGCATGGGCCCTGGCCTTGTCGATCATGGCAGGGGTGAAGTCTATACCGATGACGCGGCCGGTTTCTCCGGCCTCCAAACGGGCGATGAAGCAATCATTGCCTGCGCCAGAGCCGAGGTCGATAACGGTGTCGCCTTTTTTGATCTGCGCGAACTGCGTAGGAAGACCACAGCCCAGGCCAAGATCGGCGTCGGGATGGTAACCTTCTACCCGGCTGTAGTCGTCGGTCATGATGTTATAGACTTCGGTCGAGGCGCAGCCAGAACCACAGCAGGAAGCTTCGTTAGCTTCCTTGCCTTGCAGCGCGATGGCGCTGTATTTTTCCCTGATCATGTTCTTTATCTGTTCGGCGGTCTGCATGACGTATGTCTTTAAATGTTAGGAATGGGTTTCCTGCGCTGCGATCCAGTAGTTTGTCTGGGAAGCATCCTGGATGAATTGCCTGATCCGGACTTCGATCTCGTCTCCGACGGCCCGGGTTTAGCGCAGAATTTCATCCCGGCTGCCAGTGAAGCCGGACAGGTCTTTGAACGACCAGGCAATGCGTTTGACCACACCGGGGAAGATAAGACAGTGTTCGGCGGCTTCTTTGTCGCAGACGGTAACAACGGCATTATAGCGATGATATTTATTTTTATATTGCAATATTGCGATTAATCGGATCAAAAAAAAGCCCCTCCTGGCAGCCTGACCCCAGCCTAACAGCCACAGTTTTCTCCACCCTTGTAGGCGGCGAACAGCGCACCAAATTCCTTTTGATAGTATGCCCAGGTTTTGGGGTTTATACAATAGCAGATGCTGGTGCCTTCTATCGTTCCCTGGATCAGCCCGGCGTTTTTTAACTCTTTCAGGTGTTGAGAAATGGTTGGCTGGGCCAGCCCCAACTCTTCCACCAGCTGCCCGTTGACGCAGGCGTTTGCTTTTATCAGGTATTGGATAATGGCGATCCGGGCAGGATGGGCCAGGGCCTTCATCATTCCAGAAAGCTTATTCTGCTTTTCAGTAAATATCTCGGACTTTGTCAGGCCCATTGCTATGATTGTTTCATTGCAATATTACGATGAATAAATTGAATTTTAAATTTTTTTTGTGATAGGGGCACCTTAGATCCTCATCCGATCAGATCCTCATCCGACATTGTCGAGCCTATCAGGAGGATAAATGGTTTGCCCGTATAAACTTGTGCAGACCGGCTACCTCAGGACGCCGGAGCCAGGCTCAGCTGATCCGTCTGGACATGTCGATTCAGCGTTATGCATTCGTGCATTTCAGGCAGTGTAACAGGATAAAAGTTTTTTGCTTTCAGACGGGCTGCGAGTCTTTCTCTGGCGTTGCGTTCCCCATGTACGATAAATATTCCTCTGACAAGGGACGGGTCCTGGCAGGCAATAAACTGACACAGATCGTTGGAGTCGCCATGGGCGCTCAGCCCCAGGAGCTGGTGGATCTCGGCTTTAACGGCTATATCTTCGCCCGCAATACTGACGATCCTGTCGTCAGACAGAAGGCGGCCGCCGAGCGTTTGGGGACCGCAGTAACCGGAAAAAAGAATGGTATTTTTCGGGTCGCCCAAAGTTTCCCGGATATGATGCCGAACGCGGCCGGCATCGGCAGTTCCGCTCGACGCTATTATAACGCATGGTTCCTGGTATTCTTTGAGCCGGATGCTGTCTTCTGTGCTCTCTACGTATTTTAATCCTTTAAATTGGAAAGGATCGCTGCCCGATCCGATGCTCTGCTGTAGATTCTCTTTGAATTCTTCGAGCTGGCTCGCCAGCACATGCGTCGCTGCTATGCCCAACGGGCTATCGACAAAATATTGCAATTCCGGAAGACGGTTCTCTGCTTCAAGCTGGTGCAGGAGGTATAGGATTTCCTGCGTGCGTCCCACACTAAAAGCCGGGATGATCAGCTTCCCCTTTTTTTCATTGCAGGTATGCTGAATATAACTGGCGAGGATATCGACATTGCTGGAACGCAGGTCGTGATCGCGGTCGCCATAGGTGCTCTCGAGGACCAGGTAGTCGGCTTGCGGGAATGCCGTTGCCTGCTGCCACAAAGGATGGCTATGGCGGCCAACGTCTCCGCTGAAAGCCAGCGTGGTGCGTCCGTGAGCAGCTGGAAGATCCAGGGATATCGCCGCTGCACCCGAAAGGTGGCCGGTTCGGGTAAACACAACTTTAACGTCGGGCATCGGTTCAAACCATTCATCAAATTCGATCGTTTTTATCTGTTGGATCGTTTTTACAACATCTTCAGGGGTGTAAATACATTGGTCGTCGGGGCCTTCGTGCGTCTGGTTTTGGATCTGTGCGCTGTCCATCAAAAGGATACTGCTTAATTCCCGGGTGGGCGCCGTACAGAAAATGGGGCCGTTGAAGCCGTCTGCAACAAGTTTTGGGAGCAGGCCGGAATGGTCGATATGCGCATGGGATAGCAAAACGGCGCCGATCTCAGCAGGTTCAAAGCCAAATGACTGGTTCAGGTTTGCTGTTTGACTCCCCAGTCCCTGAAATAGCCCGCAATCGAGTAATATTTTTCTGCCATCGTCAAGCGTCAGCAGGTGCTTGGTCCCCGTTACTGTGCCGGCAGCACCATGAAAAGATATGTTCATAATTTTATAATTTAAAAATCCATGCCAGGCCTGTATTGGGGTAAGGATGGGCGAAGGATCCTGAACGCCTGGACCAACGCCTGGATAACCAAAAAAGTAGTGGTGAACGCCATCGGCGAGCGCCTGCGATCCTTATCTTTGCCGGACCTATGGCAACAAATAGATCATACGAAGAACAGGTAAAGCAAGAAACTGGCTCCCTTGTTGAGCAAATTGTAAAAGAGTTGTCCACCCAGAAAGGCATCGATATCCACTTCGAGGACGAAGAAGATGAACCATGGGCCGTTGTAAAGGTCCATGACTACGACAAAGACACGGAGAAGGCGCTCTGCCTGTTAACGGAAGGGCGCTGGGTATTGCATTTCGGATATTATGACGAAGACGACGATTTTATCGAACTGCAGCAGCCGCTTGCCCAGTCAGAGGTAGCTCTGATCCCCGGCGCTCTGCAAAAAGCTATGCTAAAAGTATTGGCCAGCGAAGAAGGCATACGAGTGCCCGCAGATTTTTTATCAAAATAACAGGGTTTATGCGTTTTAGATCTTTTGTACTCCTGGCCGCCGCGGCGGCTTTTGCCGGATGCCACGAACAGCGTCATTTGTCTTCCTCTCCTGAGGGTATCAACAAGGTGCAGCACGTCGTTGTCATCTATTTGGAGAATCATAGCTTCGATAATCTGTATGGTGAGTTCGAGGGTGCAGATGGCATTGCAAAGGCGCCGCCCTCGCGGGTGATACAGGTGGATGCAAAGGGGAATGCTTACGCGGTTTTGCCGGCTATTGCAGGCAGCTCTGCGTTCCCGACCAACCTGGCGAATGGGGTGTTCAATATCGACCAGTATATTCCTTCGGACCGGGAGACACCGGATGTGCTCCATCGGTTTTACCAGGAGCAGTATCAGATCGACAGCGGCAGGATGGACAAATTCGCCTTGTACAATTTCAGCAAGGGGCTGGCCATGGGGTACTATAAGACCCGTCTTTTGCCGCTGGATACGTTTGCCCGTCAGTTTACGCTTTGTGATCATTTCTTTCACAGCGCATTCGGCGGCTCTTTTCTGAATCATCAGTGGCTCATTGCCGCCGCCTCACCGGTCTATCCGGATGCCCCCGCCCGCATACGCTCCAAAATAGATAGTAATGGGAAGGTGATTGCCGATGGCAATGTGACCCCCGATGGCTATGTGATCAATACAAGCCTTTCTGTCAACTGGCCAAGACCCGCTGGTGTGGTAAAGGAGGAACTGGTCCCCAACCAGACAAACCCGACTATCGGCGACCGTTTATCGGAAAAGGGTATCTCCTGGGCCTGGTACGCGGAAGGATGGGACAGCGAAATGGCTGGCAAGCCGGTCACGGAGTTCGCCTACCATCACCAGCCCTTTATGTACTTTGCCCGGTACGCCGACGGCACTGCCGCCAAAGCGGAGCACCTGAAAGACGAAACGGATTTTATACGGGCCGCAAAGACGGGACAGCTTCCGGCCGTCGCTTTCGTCAAACCAAGCGGACTCGAGGACGAACATCCGGGCTCTTCGAATGTCTTTCACTCGGAAAACCATGCCGTCGATCTTATAAAAGCGGTATTGAATGGCCCAAACGCAAAAGACGTGGTGATCATCCTGACCTATGACGAGAACGGCGGTTTCTGGGACCATGTACCTCCGCCCATTATTGACAAGTGGGGACCGGGAACACGAGTACCGGCTATCGTGATCTCGCCATGGGCCAAAAAGGGATTTGTCGATCATTCGCAATATGAAACCGTCAGCATTCTGGCTTTTATCGAGAAACGCTGGGGACTCCAACCCCTCAACCAGCGGGATAAGAATGCCAGACCCCTGGATAATGCCTTCGATTTTTCACAGCACCCATGAAGTTATTCTGGACAGCGATAGGATTAGGTGTGACGCTTATAGCGTTCGCTTTCTATCCATCCGGAAAAAAACAAGTCCCTGAACAGGAGATTGCAGACCTGCTGCAACAGGAAGTGACTTTTTTTGACAGCCTGGTCAATGGGCCATTCCTCTATGCCGTCGACCATCATGACGGACAACCGGCAATACAGCGCATCTTTCTCCGGACAAGACTGGCCTATAAGCGCTGGGAATGGGCAGCGGAATATTTCAACCCCTTACTGGCCCGTGAGATAAACGGTGAGCCGGTTCCTGAAGCCGACCCGGTACTGGCCGCCGATGCCCGGCCGGAAGATCGCAACCCCAGCCGGTTTTTAGTCACGGAACCCAAGGGGTTACAGGTGATCGAAGGGATACTGTTCCCTCAATATGACAGTTCGCGGTCACAGGAGCTGAAGATAAGGCTTTCAGAGCTGCGTCAATCCACACGCCAATACCTCGAACGTTTTGAAAATATCGGGATCTTGCCGGGACAGGTGTTTGACGCGGCGAAGCTGGAAGTATTCCGGCTGATGACGCTTGGTATTTCGGGGTTCGACGACCAATTGTCTTTGCATAGTTTGGACGAGTCCGCGGCGGCGCTGGATGGATTGCGGACTGCCCTTTCAAAATACGCCGGGCGTGCCGGCAGTCGGACCTCTTATGACAGCGGGATGACCCTTTTGTCAGCGGCTGCGGGGTATCTGCGCGAGCACGCGGATTTCAACAGCTTTGACCGCGCGGCCTTTATCTGCCGGTATGGCAATCCACTTACTGCTACCCTTACTCGCCTGGTGACGGAATGGAAGATACCCGTGATCCGGTATAACAGGCTGCTGCGGCAGGATGCCGCTACTTTGTTTGACAGAAATGCGTTTGATGCGGATGCCTATGTTCCGGCGGATGGACAGCCAGGCTCGGCGGCACTGGTCCGTCTTGGAAAGCGATTGTTTTACGAGCCGGCACTCTCGGCTTCCGGGACAAGGAGCTGCGCTTCCTGTCACCGCCCCGACCATGCTTTTGCCAATGGACTAAAAGTCGATAGCGCCCTGGATGGTCATGGTTTGTTAAGCCGGAATACGCCCTCCCTGCTGAATGCAGCGCTTCAACCAGGGCTTTTCTACGATCTGCGTTCGCCAAACGTGGAGGCGCAGCTGCAGGATGTATTGCATAGCGCTCCTGAAATGAATGCTTCGCTGGATAAAGCGCTCCCGTTTTTTAAAACCGATAGCGGTTACAGCCGGATGTTCACCGCGGCCTTTCCCGGTTTGCCCGAGGACACATCCGGGATCATCGTTGCGCTGGCTGCCTATGTGCGGAGCTTGTCGCAGCTGGATAGCCGCTTTGATGCCTATATGCGCGGCGATAGCCTTTCACTGGACAAACAAGAACTCGAAGGCTTCAACCTGTTTATGGGTAAAGCGCGCTGCGGCACCTGTCACTATATGCCCTTGTTCAACGGCGCTTTCCCGCCGATGTATAACAGGATAGAGGCCGAAGTTATCGGCGTGCCGGCCTCGCGTGGCGGAAGCACGATCGACAGCGATCCTGGCAGGTATGGCATCGTTGCGGCATCTTTCCTGCAACATGCCTTTAAAACGCCTACTGTCCGAAATACAGCCCGAACGGCGCCCTATATGCACAATGGCGTCTTTGACGATCTTCAACAGGTAGTGGACTTTTATAACGATGGCGGCGGGGCAGGAGAAAAGATAGTCGTACCCAACCAGACCCTGGCGACCGATTCGCTGCATCTGAATACGGCGGAAAAGAAGGCGCTTATAAAGTTCATGCAAAGTCTGGATAACCGGTAACTATGGCAAGAACTGTCAATTATTCCCTTCCTTCTCAATCGGAATGCCATTTTATATGACAAAAGCCCCACGTGGGCTTTTGTGTTTTTCCCAAGCCGTAATGCTGAAATCTGGCTCATAATTTTCATTCTGTCATCATAAACTAAGATCGTATCTTAGTAGTACAGAATTAAGCCTAAATCGTTATGAATCAGGTGACTAATTATAATGCTAAAATGTTGGAGTGGGCTATCCTTCGGGCTGATACTAGCGTGCAGAAACTCATGGCCACGTTCCCGAAGCTTCAGGAATGGATCAGTAACGCCGGTGCTCCTACGCTAAAGCAGTTAGAAAAGCTTGCGCACACCCTGCATGTTCCATTTGGCTACTTATTTTTAAATGAACCTCCGCAGGAAAACATATCTTTTCCATTCTTTCGTACAACTGGGGGCACTGAAAAGATTAGCCTAAATCTATATGATACAATCTTGCTTAATCAGAGACGCCAGGATTGGTTAAGCGGGTATTTGAGGGAAAATAATGCGGAACCTATGGAATTCGTAGGGCATTTCAGTGAGTTTAGTGATCCGAAAGTGATTGTTATGGATATGAGATCTAGACTAAACTTGAATGCTGAATGGGCTGCAGGTTTTCGAAATATAGAGGAAAGTGTGAACTATCTTTCGTCAAGGATTGAGGAACTAGGGGTTATAGTAGTGTTTAATGGGGTGGTTGAAAATAGCAATAAGCGCTCCTTGTCGGTAGATGAATGCCGAGGCTTTGTTTTGGTCGATCCTTATGCCCCCCTTATGTTCGTTAATAATTCAGATGGAAAGGCTGCGCAGCTTTTTACCTTGATGCATGAGCTTGCTCATATTTTTGTTGGGTATAGTGCAGGTTTCGATTATGGAAAATTGTTGCCAGCTAGTGATCCTGTGGAGAAGCTATGTGACCAAGTTGCGGCAGAGTTTTTAGTTCCGGAGGATGCCTTCTTGAAGCTTTGGAGACAGGACCCGCGAGTTGAGAAGCTAACCCGTCACTTTAAAGTTAGTCGGATCGTAGTGGCCCGCCGTGCATATGATCTAGGGAAGATTTCTAAGACTGAATTTTATAACTTGTACGCCATGTATAGACGTGATGTGCAAACAAAAAAAGACAGCGCATCGAACGGCGGCGACTTTTATGCAACGCAGAATAAGCGAGTCAGTGTTCGATTTGCAGGATATGTGGATTATGCAGTGAAAACTGAGCAATTATTGTACAGGGATGCATATCGCCTGACCGGCCTTAAAGGAGAAACTTATTCTAAGTTCATGGCCAAACCCTTCGCCTAAGGTATGCCAATCTATGTAGCTGATACTAATTTTTTTGTTCAAGCTCATCGGATGCATTATCCTATGGATATAGTTCCCGGATTCTGGCGGAAGGTCGTGGAACTTGCTGAACGAGGCATATTGATTAGTATAGATAAGGTCAAAGACGAAATGCTTGAGTATCGAGATGGATTATCCACCTGGATAGCAAATGATCTAATGGCTGCCTTTTTCAAAGATACTAGCAGCATTTTGACGGAATATGCGAGGGTCACAGGATGGGCAATGGGCCATGCTCAATACACGTCAGCGGCAAAGGCGGAATTCTGCGATGATAAGATCGCCGAGCTTGGATATGTGCCTATGCGTTAGCAAATCAGCCTGACATGGTACTGCTAACCCATGAAAAGAGTGAACGGGATATCAAGAGAAAAGTAAAGATTCCGGAGGTTTGTGCTCAGTTCGGTATGAGCTATATGAATACTATTCAGATGTTCCGTCAGTTGAACGAGACATTTTTGTGAGTTGAACTATGATTTAGAGAATATTATAGAATATAATGAGACAAACATTCTTCTTTAGTTTTGTCGAAGACCACAGAAACGCGGCCCCCGCGCTCTGTATTTTTACAGTAGAGTTGTTCCTTGTCGACATAGAAGGCCAGCCCCTGGTACGATCTGGTATAGGCAGCCAGGGAAGAGGCGGCCGGGGTTTGGGGGGATTGAGTGGCAGCAAAATCCTCCAAAAACCATTGCGCTCTCTTCTTGTCTTCTTCGGTGGTTGCATGCTTTAGCCGGTCGGTATAAATTTCTTGTTTGGCCCGATCGAGCGCCAGGTCTGCGTTTACCGGTATATCCGGGTAGACGCCCGTACCTTCCCAGTCTGTTTTTGTATACGGATTGAGGCTGCGGGCAAAAGGGATACCCGCAACGAACCCGAGGGTTACAGGGACCGGTCCTACGGGATGGGCGCCGGGCTGCCGCCCCCGTTGTCCCTCATGTCGATAATCAACGCGTCGGTATTCGATACAAAGCGAAAACCTGCGGCAAAAGTGGGGGTAGCTTCTTTTACAAAGCCGACAAAACCGTTGAACTTAACATAGCCGATATTCCCCGAAAGGATCTCCGCTTTTTCAAAGGCAAAGTTCCGCCGCCGCATATTGATCAGCTGAAGGGAATCTCCGGTCTTGCGCCGCTGAGCCACGCCATTCGTGTCCGTCAGGTCCTTCGCCATAGCCGGCGCATAGTCGAAACGTAAATGACCGTCATGATGAGCTTTTTGCAGATCCTGAAGCAAGCGGTTGGCCAGTTACTGCATACAGCAGCCAGCCAATAAATCTACCTTCATACATCAAAAACCTATCTAATGAAATCAAACAATCTAACGAACGCCACTGCCATTCTACTTGCTTGCGCATTGCTTCCTCTTTACAGCTGTCAGAAAGGTCTTGACAGCACAAGATCTGCCGGGGGCACCGGCAATGGAACAGCCCCGTCTTCCGTGACCACAAAACCCGTTACCGCAGCGGCAACTTCGAACGCCGGCCTGGTAGCCTATAAGAACAGCGCCCACCATCTTTTTGTCGGCTTCCTGGTAGACGATGGGAGTGACCCGGTTGCCAGCACCAACCCCGAAAATTCTCCTGACAGCGTTGACTTCCTCGAATTTTTTTCGGGCCGGGACGCTACCCGCTCTGACTGGCGGGCGGCCCAGGCCAAGGGAACCCGTATCGTCGTTTGCCATTTCCTTTCCGACGCCTATTTTGACGGTTCTGCCAAAGATCCGGCCACTCCATCTTCTACGCTGACCACGCCTACCTCATCCAGCACGTACGACCATTGGGCGGGCGCGATGTATACCCAGCACATCGTAACGGATTCGCTCGACGGCATCGACCTTGACATCGAATCGGGAACCATTGGAGGAGAAGTATCCGCCGCCAGCTATGGGAACCTGATTGCCTCGGTAGCCAGATACTTTGGACCTAATTCAACCTCCGCCGTGACGAAAAGCATGGGAAAGAAGCCTGTCTTCTTTTATGACACGGATGGGTCGCTCGATGGCAATACCCTGAAAGGGACCAAAAGTAATTACGACTATGTATTGTTCCAGGCTTATACCAGTGGAAGCCACTATTGGTCAGGCAGCGGAACGGGCGATTTTGGCCCGCTGGTGACGGGCTATGGCGCAGACAAGCTGATCTACCTGGTCAACGGAGACAATTTTACCACCAGCACCGACGATGTGCCCACGCAGGCCCTCTGGAGCTATGCTCAATGGGTGGTGAATAATAAGGGGGTCGGGGTGGGGGCATATCGGATGAGCCGGGATTATGATCATACGCCCGTCTTTGCGGCCTCAAGGACGGCGATCCAGATCATGAATCCTGCCTCTGGCAGCACGGCAGGCGGCGTTGTATTCTACCAGGATATCAATTACGGGGGAACACCGACCAGCGCCCTGGCAAAAGGAAGTTATACGCTTTCTCAGCTTCAGGCGCATGGCTTTGTCAATGACTGGGCTTCTTCCGTGACTATACCTTCCGGCTGGACGGTAACGATGTATGCTGACGATAATTTTTCAGGGACATCCTGGACCCTGACCGCCAATACGGCAAATTTTGTAAGTCTTTCGCCAAATGCGAATGATGCAGTCTCTTCCGTGAAAATTCAATAGAACGAAACGACGCTTAGCAGCGGCGGGGCACGGTTCAATAATCCTCTGTGCGGGCCTCAGGCCATCCGTACAGGGGATTATTCGCTTAACATCGAATTGACCGATTCTATCAGCCTTGCTTTTGTAAAGGGCTTGCTTAAAAAGGCGTCTGCACCCATTTCTATCGCCGCATCTCCAGCGGCGGCATCTACGCCCGTCATCACGATGATCTTTATCCAGGGATACTTTCTTTTGAGCTGACCGAGATAGTCCAGCCCAAGACCGTCAGGAAGGCGATTGTCCAACAGGATCAGCGCGGGAAGCTTTCTTTCGAGATAGTCGTTAGCCTTCGCGATCGTTTTGACATGATCGATCTGCAGCCCCTGCTGGTCGAGGATCATATTTAAAAGCAGGCACATTTCGCCTTCGTCTTCGATAAGGAGGACATTCCTGTTAACATGACGGTCTTGCATAGTATAAAAAAGCGATGGTTTGCAATGTTGCCTTTTGAGCAACAATTATGAAGCCATTTTTTGCCGCTTTGCCCTGGCGGCGGGGTGTGCATTTATTTCCCCATACAATCCTGCGGCAGCTGAATCCTTGTGCGGGAGGGCCCTCCAGCTGTATGCTGATCATGGCCAGATGGACGTTCTGCGCCATGACATGTCCTGCCGGGGCCTTCAGTTCAGAACAAGTCGGTGGTTAATGGGAAAAGCCTGGATCATTTTTTACCTTTGGGTAAATATCTGGTGACCGCCGACGAAGTGGGGGACCCTCAAAACCTGCGATTGATCTGCGGACTGAATGGCGAAGTCAGGCAGGATTCCAATACGTCCGATATGATCTTCTCCGTGGCGGAGATCATCGAAGATCTGTCGAGGCACATGACGCTTGAACCGGGCGATCTGATCCTGGCGGGGATGCCGCAGGGGGCATAATGGGAAGGACAGAAAAGGACTGGCTGAAGCCGGGGGACGTGGTGGAAGTGGAGCTTGACAAGCCGGGGGTGACCAGAACAAAATGATCTAATGAGCGATTCTTTGGTAACAGAGCTGGCGCGGCATTTTCCGGCTGAGCGCCTGAAGACGGGACTGATCGACAGACATGCCTATTCTGCAGATGCGAGTTTTTATACCCTCGTACCGAAGGCTGTGGTTTTTCCTCAATCGATAGACGAGATAAAATTGCTTTTCCGGCTGGCCGCAGCTTCGGGAACTTCGTTGACATTCAGGACGGCGGGAACCAGTCTCTCCGGCCAGTCTGTGACCGACGGCATCCTGGTCGATGTGTCGAAACACTGGCCGATGGTGAAGGTCGAAGAGGATGGCTCCCGCGTTCGGGTGCAGCCGGGAGTAACAGGAGCCGTGGTCAATCATGTTCTCAGCCGGTACGGCCGTAAGATTGGTCCCGATCCTGCGAGTATCAACGCCGCGATGATGGGCGGCATCCTTTCCAACAACTCCAGCGGGATGTGCTGCGGCGTCGTGGACAATAGCTATCATACTTTATTACACCTGCGTTTTGTATTGGCTGACGGTTCTGTATTTGATACGGAAGACCCGGCTGACTATGCACGTTTTGAACAAGGCCGCCCTGATCTGTTCTCGGGGATTGCAGCATTACGGCGTAGGGTGATGGAAGATGCCGCGCTGCTAAGCCGGATAAAAGAGAAGTACAAGATCAAGAATACTGTTGGCTATGGGATAAATGCGTTCGTAGACTACGAGCATCCGCTGGATATCCTGGCCCATCTGCTGATTGGCGCTGAGGGTACCCTTGGCTTTATTGCAGAGGCGGTGTTGCGGACGATCCCCGACAAGCCGCTGAAGAGTGCGGCGTTGCTGTTCTTTGATTCGCCGAAGAGCGCCTGTGATGCGGTGCCGGCACTGCGGGATACGGGGCCGGAAGCGTTGGAGTTTATGGATCGCGCGGCTTTACGGTCAATAGAACATCTGGCGATCGCGCCTCCGTTTTTTCGGGAACTGCCGGGGGAAGCATCTTGTCTGCTTTGCGAATACCAGGCGGAAAGCCTGCGGGAGTTGGAAGAAAAGCTGGTGCTGGCTCAGCAGTGCATTGCCGGACTGCCGCTGGTGAGGGCTGCCTCGTTTACTTCCGATGAGAAGGTACGCGGCGATTACTGGAAGCTGCGGAAGGGGATGTATCCTTCGGTGGCGGCTGTTCGCGAAAAAGGGACGTCGGTGATGCTGGAGGATGTGGCAGTGCCGCCGGAGAGATTGGGAGACGCGATCGTGGCGCTGCAGGAATTGTTTCGACGGTTTTCTTATGATAATGCGATCGTGTTCGGGCATGCGAAGGATGGGAATCTGCACTTTGTCGTATCGCAGTCGGTGGCTACTCCGGAAGAGATCAGGTTCTTTGGCGACTTTAATGACGCGCTGGCTGAACTTGTCATTGGCCAGCTGGGGGGCGCTTTGAAGGCAGAGCATGGAACGGGACGGCAGATAGCGCCTTACGTTGAGACAGAGTGGGGGACTGCGGCTTATGCGGTGATGAAAGAACTGAAAGCGATCGTCGATCCCGGTAATATTGTCAACCCGGGGGTGATCTTCAGCGCCGGACGGGACAGCCATTTGCAGCATCTGAAATCGCTGCCGGTCGTCGAGGAAGAGGTCGATAAATGTGTGGAGTGCGGCTATTGCGAAGGTAGCTGCCCGAGCCGGAATTTTACGCTGACGCCAAGACAGCGGATCGTTTTGCGGCGATCGCTGGCGAGGTTGAAAGAGAAAGACGAGACGGCCGTATATGAAGAGATCCTGAAGGATTATAAATTTGACGGAATGGATACCTGTGCGGTGGATGGGATGTGCGCGACCAACTGCCCGGTGGATATCAATACGGGGGAGATGATCAAGCGTTTGCGGCGCGAGAATCATTCGCCCGCTGCCAATAGGATGGCGTTGCGTGTGGCGAAGTCCTTTGCGACTGTGGAGTGGATGGTGAAGTTTGGACTACGCATAGGGAAGGGGGTGAATAGCCTTCTGGGGGCTAAAGCGATGACCCGGCTGACCAGCGGGATGCGAAAGGTGTTTCCCGCGTTTCCGCTCTGGACAGCTGAGTTGACGGGGCCGGTGAAGGTTGTCCGCGAGCCGGCTGCGGATCAGGACTCTCCGGCGGCTTTGGGCGCGGCGCCTGAGCACACCCCGACAGCTTTGGGAACGGCGCCTGCACACTCCCCGACGGCCGTCTATTTCCCTGCCTGTATCACCCGGATGATGGGCGCGGACGTTACCGGGGGCGATACCATCGTGGATGTTTTCTTGAGGCTCGCTCGCCGGGCGGAGATACAGCTGTTGATACCGTCTTCCATGACAGGCGTCTGCTGTGGACAGGCTTTTTCTTCGAAGGGCTTTTCGGATGCTTACAAATGGACGGTGAACGAGACGGTCCAAAAACTCTGGGCCTGGACAAACGAGGGGCGTCTTCCGGTTGTGCTGGATATCAGCTCTTGCAGTCATTCGCTGCATACCTGCCGGCCATACCTGACCGAGGAGAACCAGGCCCGCTTTGATCAACTGCGCATCATGGATAGTCTCGAATTTGCGGTGGACGTCCTGGCGACAAGGTTGAATATCAGTAAAAAGAGGGGTAAGGCCGTGTTTCATCCTGTATGTTCACTTCACAAGATGGGCATGTATAAAAAGCTGGTACAGCTGGGGACCTTGACTGTCGAGGAAGCCGTTATCCCATTTAGTTCCGGTTGTTGCGGGATGGCGGGTGACAGGGGCTTTTATTATCCCGGGCTGACTGCGGCGGCGGGTAAAGCCGAAGGCGCCGAGGCTGCTGCGGCAGATGCCGATGGCTATTATTCGACAGGAAAGACCTGTGAGATGGCGCTGTCTGCCGTATCGGGCAAAGCGTACCGATCGATCCTTTATTTGCTGGATGAAGTGAGCCAGATTCCGTCGACTGCCCGTGTCCGATAGCTGTTGCCGCCACCCGGCGCAGGTTAAACCTGGGTGTTTAAAATAGCCATCGCTGCCAGTACCTTCATGATCTTGTACGCCGATAAGGCGCTGGGGCGGTAGGGGACCGCAGTGCGTTGATCAACCCGTCCAGGGCCGATCGCAGGCTCACGGCTATACTCGCGTGTTACCAGCCCTTTATCGCACCGCCTTTGAATATCGAATCAGCGACGGCCTCCACTTCAGGAGATTCATACGATTGAACGAACTGCTTCAGCGCCTCCTTGTCCTTGTCTTCGGGGCGGCACACGATGATGTTGACATAAGGGGATTTTGCGTCTTCGACGAAAATACCATCACGCTTGGCGACGAGACCCGCAGGGCCGGCAAAAGTATTGTTGATGACCGCTGCGGTTACCTTGGGATCATCCAGTGCACGGGGTAACTGCGGCGCTTCCAGTTCCAGTATCTGCAGGTGTTTGGGATTGTCGACAATGTCATTGACGGTTGGGAGCAGCCCGACGCCATCTTTCAGCTTTATCAAACCAGAAGTCTGCAGCAGCAGCAGGGCTCTTCCCGAATTGGTGGGGTCATTGGGAATGACGATCGTGCTGCCGTCAGTCAGCTCCGTGATAGCCTTGATCTTTCTTGAATAACCCGCCAGCGGATAGACAAACGTATTGCCCAGTATTGCAAACTGATACCCCCGCTGTTTGGATTGTACATCGAGGAAGGGCCGGTTTTGAAAAACGTTTATATCGATGTCCTTCTGTCGTAAGGATTCGTTGGGCATCACATAGTCGTTAAAGGTCACCAGCTCGACATCGAGGCCATATTTCTGAGCGGCTACTCTCTGGGCGGTCTGCGCGAGCGACAGTTCATTGCCGGATTCGACGCCAACTTTTATATGACGCGGATTTTTATTGTCCGCACCGTTGTGGCAGGCGACAATAAGCGTAGGCAGGGCGAGGGTTAAATATAAAAAGCGATTGCGCATGGCGAAAAGGTTTATTTTCTGTGATCTACTTTGCGGGAAATCAGCTGTCCAAGCCATTGAATCAGAAACACAAGTCCTATCAATAATACCAGCACGGTATTCATAACAACCATATCATATCCGACGTATCCATACTGATAGCCTATCTGGCCGAGACCGCCGGCGCCTACCGCTCCGCCCATCGCGGAATAGCCAACCAGCGCGATAAGCGTGATCGAAGCCCCATTGATCAGGGAAGGCAGGGCCTCCGGTAAGAGGACTTTCCGGACGATCTGCAGCGGCGTGGCGCCCATCGCCCTCGCGGCTTCAATCAGCCCATGCGGAACGTCCAGCAGACTGTTTTCTACGATCCGGCCTACGAAGGGCGCCGCGCCGATACTCAGGGGCACAAGCGCCGCCCCGACGCCGATAGACGTTCCCACCACCATTCGCGTAAACGGGATCATCCAAACGATAAGAATGATAAAAGGGATGCTTCTGAAGATATTGACCACGACCCCCACCAGCCGGTTGACCCATCTGTTCTCCAGCACTTCACCAGGACGGGTCATAAAAAGGGCAACGCCAAGCGGCAATCCGAGGAGAAAACTGAAGAAGCCTGCGGCCAAGGTCATAAAGATGGTCTCCCACAACCCACTGGCCAGCATCCGGACCATCGACTCAGACATTTTCGTAGTATAAAGATGAAGTAATCAGGTTTTTTGTTACGGCAGAAGAAGGACTGGAAAAAACATCCTTTACAAGGCCTTCTTCGATCAGCCGGCCATGGGCGATCACCGCAACCCTGTCGCAGATATAACGGACCACATTCATCTCGTGAGTGATCAATACTATCGTAATACCCAGCTGTTTGTTGATGTCTTTTAAAAGCGAAAGGATCGACAAGGTCGTTTCGGGGTCCAGCGCGCTGGTCGCTTCGTCACAAAGCAGCACGGCTGGGTTGCTGGCCAGCGTCCTGGCAATGGCGACGCGTTGCTTTTGTCCGCCGGAAAGACTGACGGGGTAGTCGTTTATCTTTTCTCCAAGGCCAACCCAGTTTAGCAGTTGGCGAACCCGCTGGTCGATCTCGATCTTTGGCGTATTGCTGAGCTCCAGCGGAAAAGCCACATTCTCATATACCGTACGGGAAGACAATAAATTGAAATGCTGAAAGATCATCCCGATGTTTCTACGGGCAAGAACGAGCTGCCTGGGCGAAAGCTGGCCCAGGTCCTGTCCGTTGACAATGACCTGTCCGGTGGTGGGTCTTTCGAGCAGGTTTATACAACGGATCAGCGTGCTTTTACCGGCGCCCGAAGAACCGATAATACCGTATATTTCTCCTTTGGAGACGCTGAGCGAAAGCTCCGAAAGCGCGGCTACTGCTGTTCCCTTCTTATGGTAGGTTTTACTGACATTCTTTAATTCTATCATTTCCAATCTCGCGGCTTTTGAGTCGGCAAATATAGAATTTTATAATAAGTCTACAAAATAAGTGGGATATTGCTTTGGTATAGTTTATCTGGCCTTACACCAGGCTCAGTTCTGTCTTCAGGATACCATCGATCTGGCGGACGATATCCTCGACTTCAAAAGGACCATCCGGCTTTTGCATATACCGCTTTACGCCCAACATCCGGCATTCCTCCATTTCCTTTTTGTCGTCCGTCTGACTCCAGACCAGCTTGGGGATATTCATATAACGCCTGTCCGTCAACAGCTCGCGCAGCAGATCGGGCGCTTTGCCATCGGGAAGATTGTAGTTGAAAAGGATCATGGAAGGAAGCTCTTTCCAGCTCCGGTTCGCCAGAAAGGTCAGAAACGACTGGCCATCCTTTACGACTTGTACGGCTGCATAGGCTACTCGTTTTTCAAGCTCTTTTTGAAACGAATCACACGCACAGGAGTCATTGTCAGCTAAAAGGATATAAGGGATCATTTACTTAAATTATTTTAATTACTAAGGGTGTTTGCTAAAGTTAATAATTTAGTAACATTGAAACAAATAATAACTCAAATTA
This sequence comes from Chitinophagales bacterium, assembly GCA_015654595.1. GTDB lineage: Bacteria > Bacteroidota > Bacteroidia > Chitinophagales > Chitinophagaceae > Puia. The sequence continues at coordinate 18,812 of JAATGQ010000231.1, forward strand.
TCGATCCTTAGTATACTGGCGGCAATTTTTTCTAATGAGGCCGTCTGCGTCCGGATTGGACCGCGATTTGGAGAGGTGGCCTTTTGTATTTATTTTTGGTCTACTAAACTGGTAGACTAATGGAAAAAGGCCGCCTGTATTTAAAGAAACTAATCGTTTTGCTGGGATTGATCACTCTCGGCGTTCCCGCTGCTTTTGCGCAGTCTACCAATGAATACGACGCTGAATTTCGCCAGGATCAGCGGTGTGCAGACAGTGTTGTGTTCTGTGCCGCAGGATGCTGGCGGGGCCTCCTCAGCGTCGGCCCAGGGCTGAATATCCCTTTTGATTTTGATATCCGCAGAGGCTGGAATGGCTCTCCGACATTGTTTTTCCGTAACGCCGACGAATCGGCAGAAGGCGGAAAAGTCATTCAAACCGCGGATTCGCTGATCGTCCCGCTCTGCCAATTCGGCAATGAGCTGGCTTTCCGGATAGCGGGCGACTCGCTTGTCGGTGTACTCCGTCGGAAGGATGGGGCCGGACAGCCGCTGACAGTAACGGCAGCGCCCAACTCGGGATACCGGTTCGAGCGAAATAAACACCAGCCAGGGGAAATAGTTTTTTGTTATTTAACAAAACCCTACTAGTTTTGTGGACTAATAGAAAACACCTGTCGTAGGCTTCATAAAAACTATTGCATTATGAGAAAGCATGCAGGAATGGCCTTTGCCTTCCTATTGGTTAGTCTTTTGTCTGTAGCACAAACCCGAAACATCGATGGACGCCTTTTTGATGAGAAAGGCGCTCCCGTGCCAGGCGCCACCATCCGCGTCCGGAATACAACGACAGCCGTCGTATCGGACGGCGAGGGCCGCTTTTCCATCACGACTTCTGATCAAGCGATTCTCCAGATCTCTTCCGTTGGTTTTCAGACGAAGGAGGTCCGGGCAGGAGATGCTGAGCTAGGGCATTTGATCTTATCGAGCGCTTCCGGATCGCTCGATTCTGTATGGGTAACCACGGCACTGGGTATCCGCAGAACCCATAATTCGCTTCCTTATGCCACGCAGCAGGTGAGCGCCCAGGACCTGAACCGGACACCCAATACTGATTTTATCAGTAACCTTTCGGGAAAAGTGGCCGGTTTACAAATCACGTCGAGCAACGTCCTGGGCGGCAGCAACAACGTGATCCTGCGGGGTTTCAAGTCGCTGACCCAGAACAACCAGGCCTTGTTTGTCGTGGATGGCGTTCCTTATGGGAATGCAACCCAGAATACCGGCGGGTATGATCTGGGTAATCCGGCAAGCGATTTCAATCCCGACGAGATCGAGTCTGTCAACGTGCTGAAAGGAGCCGCAGCTTCTGCGCTTTATGGCTCCCGCGCGGCCAACGGGGTGATCATGATCACCACGCGTCACGATCGCTCGGCATTCAAGAAGCTCAGTATTACAGCCACTCAGTCCACCCAGGTGGGCTTGATCGATAAGTCGACGCTGCCAAAGTACCAGACCCAGTATGGCCAGGGCTATGGCAGCGCCGGCGCCAATTCTCCGGATGGTTATTTTTATTATCAGCCGGCAGTGGGGAGCAACGGGCAGAATGTCAATATCGTGGAGACCGATGAAGACCAGGTTTGGGGCTCGGCTTATGACCCCAGCCTGAAGGTTTATCAATGGGATGCTTTTTCGCCGGGTAACGCCAACTTTGGCAAGGCGACACCATGGACGGCAGCGGCGCATCATGATCCGACCGCCTTCCTGGTGACGCCGGTGACCAGCATCACAGGCGTTTATCTTAGCACATCGAACAAAGACATCGACGTAAAGGCCGGCTACTCTAATACGTATGATAAAGGGATACTGCCGAACAGCAGTATCAAAAAAAGCAATCTTTACCTTGATCTGAGCTATGATGTCAGCCCGCAACTAAAGCTTGGAGGCTTTATCAATTATACTGACGAGAACGGGCTGAACCGCAGCAGCTATGACTTCCGCGCGGTGAATACCACCCTGCGCGATTTTCGTCAGTGGTGGCCGACAAATGTCAATCTGAATGAACAAAAGGCGGATTACTTCCGGTACCGGACGAACAACACCTGGAACTGGCTTGGCGGTTATGCTACGGCGAGCGCGGCCGATCTGCCTTCGGCTGCCTATCACAACAATGCTTACTGGAGCCAGTACGAAAACTACAACAACGATTCCCGGCAGCGCTATTTTGGGAATATCAACCTCACTTACAAGATCATCGATGGGCTTAGTCTTTTTGGAAGAGTGGCCCACGACGGGTTCAGTCAACTGTTCGAGACCCGCGTCGCGGTCGGTTCTTTTCAGACGCCCGGTTTCTCAAAGCTGCTGGCCAACTACGGCGAGACCAACTACGACCTTATCCTGAATTATGATAAAAAACTAAGCACGGATTTTGAGCTCAGGGCTTTGGTGGGCGGCAACGTACTTCAGGATGAATACAGCTCCACTTCTGCGGCGACGTCCGGCGGGCTGGTCGTCCCCAGGTTCTATTCTTTATCAAATTCCGTCAAGACGCCGCCTGCGCCTACGGAAGTCGATCAGCGAAAAGAGGTCGATGGGGTTTTTGCAGGCGCTACGCTTTCCTATAAGTCACTGCTGACGCTGGACGGTACTTTGCGCCGGGATCAGTCCTCTACATTACCCAAGGATCACAAGTCCTATTATTATCCGGCAGTCTCGGGCAACTTCCTCTTCTCAAAGCTGCTGCCTGACTTCGGATGGCTGAGTTATGGTAAGCTTCGCGCCAACTATGCGGAAGTAGGTAACGACGCACCGTATTACAGCATTCAGAATACCTATAGCGCCGGAACTGCTTTTAACGGCCAAACGCTTTTTTCTTATTCCACGACCAACAACAATCCCCTTTTGCGGCCCGAGCGGAACAGGACCTATGAGGTGGGTGCCGAACTTTCCTTTTTTAACAACCGGTTGGGATTGGATGTCACGTATTACCACTCCCGGCTGATCGATCAGATCATGCCTATCACTCCTTCGACGGCTTCCGGCTTTACGCAGTTCTATGTCAATGGCGGGACCGTTCAGAACCAGGGTGTCGAGTTAAGCATCAATGCAGTCCCTGTCCGTACCCGTGATTTTTCCTGGAATATCCTGCTCAACTGGAGCAAGAACAACAACAAGGTCATTTCTCTTTACGGCGGTCAGCCTTCCTATACGATCGCTTCCTTCCAGAACGGCATCCAGCTGGTGGCCGAGACAGGGAAACCTTATGGTATCTTGCGCGGAACTGACTATAAATACATAAACGGGCAGCGGCAGATCGATACAACGGGTCTCCCGGTCAAGGCTGCTAACGCTAAGTCTGATATCGGTAATGTCAACCCCGACTGGTATGGCGGCATTACGAATACTTTTACCTATAAACGGTTCTCGCTTAGCTTCCTGATCGACGTCAAACAAGGCGGCGATGTCTATTCCCTGGATATGGATTATGCGTCCTGGTCTGGTGTGATCCCCGGGACGGCAGGCAAGAATGCCAATGGCGTGTCCGTTCGTGCGCCTTTGAGTCAAGGCGGAGGGGTATTGTTGAAAGGCGTTGTCGATAACGGGACACCCAAGGGAACACCCAATACAAAACTGGTCGACGCCTCGGATATCAATGCTGACGGCAGCAAATTTCCATTTGGCTCCGTCAATAGCCTGGCTGCAAGATCCTATGTCTACGACGCCAGTTATGTCAAGCTGCGGGAGCTTTCGATCGGGTATTCATTGCCGGTTTCTGTCTTTGGCAAACAAAACGTGATCAAGGGGGTAGATCTGTCGCTCAGCGGCCGCAATCTTTGGATCATTCACAAGAATCTTCCTTATTCTGATCCGGAACAGGGTTCGGCCTCGACTACGCCGACATCCAGCACGCCGATCGTTTATAACCCGAATGCCACCATAGGCTACCAGACGGGCGTATATCCCTCCGTACGTACCCTCGCCTTTAACGTGAAACTCAAATTCTAACACAACATGAAACGTCTCTTCTTCCCCATATTGCTGCTGGCCGTCATTGCCCAGGGCTGCACCAAGAACATCTCCGATCTGAACACCAATCCCGAGGCTTCCATTACAGCGCCTTCCGCCAGCGTCTTCCTTGCCGGCGAAAAGGGATTGGTGGATATCTATACCGCGGACAACTGGTCTTCTGCACCCTATCGCGTCATCGCCCAGATATGGACGATGAATACCTATAACCAGATTACGCACTATGATTTCTCGATCGACAACCCGATGGGCGGGTGGTGGACCGCCATCTATACCAATGCGCTGACCAACCTGGCCCAGGCAAAGGGACTGTACGCGGCCGATGTCACCGATTCGATCGTACGCCGGAATGACTATATCGTCACCGATATTCTGGAAGTCTATGCGTATAGCCTGCTGGTCAATACCTTTGGCAATATTCCGTACAGCCAGGCTTTGAACCGGACGATCCCATTTCCAGCCTATGACGACGCGAAGACGATCGAATACGATCTGCTGCACCGCCTGGATACCGCCATTGCGGGATTGAATACCGCCCATGGTTCGCTGGGGGCTGCTGATCAGCTGTATCAGGGCAATACGACCCAGTGGAAGAAATTCGCCGCTACACTGAAGCTGAAACTGGCATTGCTGATCGCCGATGCAGATGCGTCGACTGCCGCTGCGAAAGTGCAGGAAGCAGTTAACGCAGGGGTATTTACCTCCAATACAGACAATGCACTCCTGACCTATGACGCCTCCGCTGTCGTTAATTCCAATCCAATCTGGCAGGATCTGGTCAATGGCGCCAACCTGCATTATTATAGCCCTTCGACTTATTTTAT
>JAATGQ010000061.1 GCA_015654595.1 Chitinophagales bacterium
CGAGATGATCTTCAGATCAAACTTTTTGGCGATCTCCAGCAACTCTGGCAGCCGGGCCATCGACCCATCCTCATTCATGATCTCGACCAGTACCCCAGCCGGCTCGAAGCCCGCCAGACGGGCAAGATCTGTCGTCGCCTCGGTATGCCCCGCCCGGCGAAGCACCCATCCCTTCTTTGCCCTCAGGGGGAAGATATGGCCCGGACGACCCAGTTCTTCGGGTTTGGTCGCAGGATCGATCAAAGCCTGCACCGTTTTGGCGCGGTCATGAGCTGAAATGCCCGTCGTACAGCCATGCCCCAGCAGATCCACGGAAACCGTAAAAGGCGTCTCATGCAATGCCGTATTATTGCTGACCATCATTTCCAGTCCCAACTCATCACACCGATCCTCCACCAGGGGCGCACAGATCAACCCCCGGCCATGCTTACTCATAAAGTTTATGATCTCCGGCGTCACGACCTTTGCCGCGGTGACAAAATCCCCTTCATTCTCACGGTCTTCATCATCAACGACAATGATCAGTTTGCCCTTTTTTATATCTTCTATCGCGCTTTCAATACTTGACAACATACTCTGGGTTTAAGTTAAAAACGGCTCCCGCTCCAAGGAAATGGCCGTAAATACAAAATTAACAATAAAAACGCCCGAAAGTTAACAAAGGATGCCTGTGCTCCTATAAGTTAAAATACTCTGCCCCGCCATCAAAATTACCCTAGAGCCAAGGGAATTTGGGTATTTTATAACTGTTAACAGTTTGTCAAAATAAAATTATCGTTACGGTGCAGCCTTTTTCTAATTTTGCTTTTCTTTAACAGTTTTATATCCAATCTTCCTTTTAAACAACTTCTGCGACTGCCTGCCATCTGTTAAAATCTGTTAATGATTTCATAATAACTAAAAACGCAGCGACTGCTTGTAACTGCATTTCTTTGCACCCGCAAAAAAACCCACTTTATATGATGAAACGACTGCTATTAACGGCAATCACTTTTCTCTCCATCTTTTATTCCTTCGCCCAGGAGACGACTTCCCAGATGCTGGGATTGGTTTCCGACGGCAAGGCTGGCCTCTCCGGAGCAACAGTGATCGCCCTTCACGTTCCAACAGGAACAAAGTATCAAACCACGACTCGTAAAGACGGTCGCTTTAACCTTGCAGGTCTCCGCGTTGGCGGCCCTTACACCATCACGGTATCCTATGTAGGCTTTAAAGAAGAAAAACAGGAAAACGTCACCCTCGTACTCGGTCAGGATTTTACCGCCGACTTCGTGATGACATCAGACGCAAAAGAACTCTCAGCAGTGAGCGTTCTTGCTTCCCGTCAAAATAAGGTTTTCAATAATGCCCGTACCGGCAGCCAGGAGATCATCACGCGTGCCCAGATCGAACGCCTCCCGACGATCAACCGGTCTATCCAGGACTTTACCAAACTGGAGCCCACGGCCAATGGCCTCAGCTTCGGCGGCAGAAGTTCTTCCTTTAACAATATCACCGTTGACGGCGCCGACTTTAACAACTCCTTCGGTCTGTCCGGTACACTCGGGGGCCAGGCAAATGCCCAGCCTATCGCTCTTGACGCCATCGACCAGATACAGGTCAACGTTTCTCCCTATGACGTAAGACAAGGCGGTTTCACCGGCGCAGGCGTTAACTCCGTCACACGTCAGGGTACCAACCAATGGCGCGGAACGGTCTATGACTACATCAAAGGACCCGGCACCATCGGCTACCACGCGGACAACACAACGGTTGCCCGCACCCCCTTCAACTACAACGTTCTGGGCGGTTCTATCGGCGGCGCGATCATCCCCAACAAACTGTTCTTCTTTATCAATGCTGAACAGGATATCCAAAGCCAGCCCGCAACAAGCGTAATCCCTTCTTCTGCCTCAACTCCGGCAGTAGCAGGTACTGTTTCTCAGGCCAGCGTCGAAACGCTTACGGCGATCGCCGACACGCTGAAGAGCAGATATGGTTACAACCCCGGCCCTTTCCAGGGCTATTCTTTCAAAACGAACAGCTACAAGATCAACGCCCGTGTCGACTACAACCTGAATAGCTCTAACGTACTGACGCTGAAATACAACTACCTGAAATCCTACGCCGATCAGTTCGCTTCTACCAGCCGTCCAGGTTCTGGCCAGGTCACTGGCGGTCAGCCCGGTACTTACTCCATGCCCTTCTACGGCAGCGGCTACCGGATCAACAACAACCTGAACATCTGGATCGCCGAACTGAATACCCGTTTCGGTAACAGCGCCTCTAACAAATTCCAGGTTGGTTATACCCGCGAACGCGACTTCCGTACGCCACAGTCTTCTTCTGCAACCTTCCCGCTGGTCGATATCCTGAACAACAACAATATCTACACTACCTTTGGTTATGAAATGTACACGTATGCCAATACGCTGAACATGGACTCTTACCAGGCTTCAGATATCTTCACCTTCTACAAAGGCGCTCACGAGATCACCATCGGTTCTCAGGATAGCTATAAGAAATACCAGAATGCCTTCGCCCCCGGTTATAATGGCGTTTACCAGTTCAATAGCCTTAACGACTTCTTTAGCGGTGCTCCTGCTGCTACTTATTATCAGCAGTACTCTACCCTCAAAGGAGGCGCCTTCCCCTGGGCTTACGCAGGCGCAACAAATCTTAGCTTCTTTGCACAGGACAAATACCGCGTAGCCAGCAACTTTACGCTGACTTACGGTGTTCGTTTCGACTACACTACTTACCAGAACAAGTTCACGGATAACACAGCCTTCGACGCGCTGACTTTCAAGAACAACCAGAAATACAATGTGGGCAGCGCTCCCGAGAGCTTCCTCGTTGTTTCTCCCCGCGTTGGTTTAAACTGGGACGTACTGGGTGATAAGACCCTGCAGATCCGCGGTGGTTCGGGTATTTTCGAAGGCGCTCCGCCATTCGTATGGATCGAGAACCAGGCTGCCAACAACGGTGTGCAATGGGGTTCTTTCACAAGAACAAACGCTCCTTTCTTCACCGATCCTTCAAAAGCGCTGGCCGACTACCTGACCTCTACTAACCAGTCTCAGACTTCTACTCCTACCAGCTACTCTGTCAACGTAATCGACAAGCACTTCAAATATCCTACGGTATGGAGAAGCAGCGTCGGTGTCGATAAGAAAGTAAATGACTGGATATTCACTGCCGAATTCACTTACGGTAAGGATATCAATGCCGCTTACATGCAGAACGCCAACCTGAAAGAAGACAACGCATTCGCTATCAACAACGGTCCGGACAATCGTATGCGCTACAACACGACTGGTACTTCTACCAGCGGTTACAACACATCTAACGCTTATTATTATCCTTCCGCTGCCGCTGCAACGCTGACAAATCCCAGGATCGGCAACGTTATCGTGCTGAACAACGCAAGCAAAGGCTACGCTTATACAGCTACCGTTCGTGTTCAGAGAACCTTCAACAACCTGACCAGTGGTATTGCTTATACTTACAGCGATACAAAGACCCTGATCGAGAATGGTTCTACCGCTTCTTCTCTCTGGTCTGCCCGTGCAGTATCCAACACGGATCCTAACGCTCCTATCCTGGGACGCCCCGGCTGGTATCAGCCCCACCGCGTAATCGCTTATGCGAACTACCGTGTTGAATACGCCAAGCATTTCGCTACCTCTGTCGGCGCGATCTACGAAGCAGCTCCAGCAGGTGCAACTTCCTTTGTTTACAATGGTGACCTGAACGGCGACGGTAATACAGGTAATGACCTGATCTATATCCCCCGTTCTGCCAACGAGATCAATCTCGTTCCTGTAAACAGCGGTTCTGCTAACATCAACAACACAACCCTCGACCACTCCGACCAGCGTACAGCATCTCAGATGTGGAACCAGCTGAACAACTTCATCAACCAGGACCACTATCTCGGTAAACACCGCGGCGAATACGCTCAGTCAAATACTGCCGTATACCCCTGGTTCAAACACCTGGACCTGAACGTAACGGAAGACATTTACTTCTGGACAAAGACCAAGACTTCCAGAGACAAGCACACGCTTCGTCTGAGCCTTGATCTGATCAACGCGGGTAACCTCGTAAACAGAAACTGGGGTATCGTTAAAACACCAGCCTCTATCAACTTCCTGAAATTTGAAGGTATGGCAGCTGATGGAAAGACTCCTCAGTTCTCTTTCCCTTACTCCGACGCAACAAACCAGGTTCCTTATACCAACAGCTACAGCAACAGCAGCGCTATCGGTTCCCGCTGGCAGATGCAGTTCGGTATCCGCTACCTGTTTAACTAAACTCGATTCCCGAATAATTGAAAATAACCTATAATGAAAATTAATTCTTTATTGCTGGTTGTGGTAGGCGTATCAATCGCATTCTTTGCCTGCGTCAAAGGCACTGTATTGCCCGTTCAGCCTGCGAAGACCATATTTAAGGTCAATACCAAAATGACGCACTCCAAGGATACCATCCTCCATACCGGTGATACGGTGGTGTTCTCTGTGCAGGGTAATACCGCGGATACCGTCCTTTCCGATAAGTACAACGTGATCTCCGCAACGATCAAGTCTACGGATACGACCGGTTCTCTGAACTTCATCACACAGGTCTATGTAAAGACCCTGGCAGTGACTTATGACACCACCGGTCTGGCTTCCAGCGGTCTGTACCACTGGAAAGGCTCCATCACGGTTCCTTATCTCCCTGTTGCCGCAAAAACGGGCATCAAGACCACAGCAACCTTTACTTATGGTTATAACATGAGCAGCGAGCTGGGCACGATGACCGCAACAGACAGCAAGTATATCTATGTCAAATAGATAAAACATCTCACGAAAGAATAAACCCACCCGGTTGAGTGGGTTTATTCTTTTATCGCAATCCGCTTATCCTAATTCGTAAATTTTTGTTGGACCCGGCGCTTACATTTGCGCCATGACCTTTTCGAATCGCACCAGCATCACTGTCGCCCTTTTCTCTTTGTTTGGCTTTATCGCCAACGCTCAGAACACCAAACAGCCTATAGACACCACCCGGCACACGCTTTCTGATTCTCTTCACTATAAAGCCCTGGACGAAGCTACCGTCAGCAGCGGAAGACGGGCATTGACCATCGCCCCTGACAAAAAGGTATACAATGTCGCCGCCTCGCTATCCGCCAAAGGAGGAACCGTCGCCGAAGTCTTCCGCCAGATACCAGGCGTCACGGTAACCCCTTCCGGAAAACTGACGCTGCGCAATGGAAACCCGACCATCCTGATCGACGGCCGACGCACCAACCTGACACTCGACCAGATCCCCGCCGACCAGGTAGAATCGGTCGAGATCGTCACCAATCCCACCGCCAAATACGATGCCCAGGGCAGCAGCGGCATCGTGAATATCATCATGAAGAAGAACCGGCGCACCGGCCTCTACGGCTCGATCAATGCCAACTGGAGCACGATCCCGGAATACACAGCCTACGGTGATCTCAACGCCTCCAAAGGCCTCTTCCGGCTCAACCTCAATTACACGCAGCACGGTCACCGCCAGGAAGACAACGAGACGGATAACTATACGGATCTGGCCGGCGGCAACACGGTCCAGTCAAAGCTCCACAGCATTACCTCGGGCCCCTTCCGGAAAGGCAAATTTGTGCTCGACTTCCTCGGCATCCAACATTCTACCCTCACGCTCTCCGGGGACATAGGCAGAGGGAACTTTCATACCAATACGGACGGAGGGATCACCTACGGTTCCATCAATGGCATAACGGATTCTTTAGCCCAACGACATACTTCGGAATCGGATATCTTCCGCTTCAGCCACCTCAACCTCGACTTCAACCACTCCTTTGAAAAACAAGGCGAGAAGCTGACCGCCGGCGCCAGCCTCGAACAATTCGAAGGCCCCACATCCGGCAGCTATTTACAGCAATACCAGACCCTGCAGGGTGCCAGTTCCGGCAGCCCTATCCTGCAGCAATACAATAATGATATCCATGCCCATACGATCACCCTTACCTCGGACTATGCCGATCCGATACGCGGCGGCAAAGGCCTGTTGGAGGCAGGCGTAAAAGCGACGCTGCACAAAGACCATAACTTCACGGATATGGAAGATTTCAACACGGCAACAGGAAAATACCAACGCGACCCCTACGCCAGCTACGACTTTCACTATACCGATCCCAACTATGCCGCCTATGTCAACTATACGGATCATTTTGGCGGCTTTTCGTATGTCGCTGGCCTGCGCTTCGAACAATACCATTACACCGGCGTGCTGGCCGATAGCAACGGCGGCGTCACCTATCATAACCCCGGTCTCTACCCTTCCATCCTGCTGACACAGAAGCTGGATCAGAACAGCGATCTGCATCTCAATTACTCCCGCAGGGTTGAAAGACCAGACTACGACCAGGTCTCTCCCCGCGTCGATTACTCCAATCCGCAGAACGTCGTTCGCGGAAACCCAACCCTGCGCCCCGAATACACCAACCTGTTCGAACTGGGCTATAACCGTACCGCCGGCTGGCTCACCTTCTCCGCCACAGCCTATCTCCGCAACCGGGTACGCCCCATCACCACGTTTACCGCGCCATCGGGAAAAGACACGCTTGTCACCAGCTATATCAATGCGGGATATAATAATACTTATGGAGCCGAGCTACTGTTGAAAGGTTCCCCCACCCCCTGGGAAAGCCTGACGCTCAACGGCAATTTCTTCGACACGCATATCTCTGCCACAGCCGTAGAAAGCGCCCTGAACAGCAATGGCCCCGGCTGGTTCGTCAAACTCAGCTCCGACAGCCGGCTCCCCGCAGGCTTCACCGCCCAGCTATCCGGCGTCTATGAAGGGCCAAAGGTCGTTCCGCAGGGCAAGACACGCAGCACCGGCTCCGTAGACCTTTCCCTCAAACGGGAACTGCTAAAGAACCATCGCGCCGTCGCCACCGCCAGCATCATCGACATTTTCAATACCGACCGAGTAGGCACAAGAACCAGCACCGCCGAACAGTTCACGAACGACGACCGTCAAAAGTTCAAGACCCGTATGTTTAAGATAAATGTCAGCTATCGCCTCGGAAAGAGTCCGGCTTAGCCTCCAGCCTATGCCCATCAACAAAATGGCCGCAGCGAAAACTGCGGCCATTTCTTTATATCTGCTTGCCCTTCTTTAAGCCCGCGTCTTTCCCCAGCCCCACAACAAAAACTCAGGCAGCACCTTAGCCCAGGTCTCCACATCGTGACGGCCGCCCGCAACTTCGCGATAAAAGATATCGCGCGCCGGGTCATACCCTTTACTTTCCAGCGCAGCAATCAGATCCACCGTATCATCGATCGAATCGATCACGCCATTGCCATTCCTGTCCTCCGTCTCGTCTTCCGTGCCGCATTGGAAGAAGAAACGCAGCCACGGATAATACCCGCCCCTGCGAACCTTGTCTTCCATGATCCTGTCCCGGTGCTCCCGGTATTCCGGGTCACTTTTATCTTTTGTCCTCCACCAGAAAGAGCCCGAGAACAGCCCTGCCTTGCTCCACTCCTGCGGCCAGGTCCAGACAATATCCATCGCGCTCAGCGCCCCAAGGGACCAGCCCGCAAACGCCTTTTCCCGGAAGACCGGCGCATGAAAATGCGCCCTGACAGCCGGCAGCAGTTCTTCCAGCACAAACTGCGCATACTGGTCCGCCTTTGCTCCCCAGCCTTTATAATCCAGAATGCCGATCGTACCGTACTCCATCGTTCGCAGCGGACCGGCATGGATACCCGCACACAGCAGGGGGGCCAGCCGGCCTTTTTCCGACAGCTCCCCGAGCACAGAAGCCAGTCCCATCCGGTCCAGATCCTGTCCGTCATTGAACAACAGCAAAGCCGTATCGGCCGTTATCTCTCCTGTATAATAGAAGTCGACCCTAACCTGTCTGAGCAGCGAAGTTGACTCCAAAAACATCGTTTCCTGTCTACAATTCATTCCGTATCTTACATGTAAACGTCAAAAATAAGCCTATTTGAATTATAAGGAAGAATATCACAAATGGCATTCGGCAACCATCGGACGCGATTTTGAGATGCTGACCTTCGGAAGCGGCGGATACCCCCTGATCCTGTTCCCCACCTCAAAAGGAAGTTACTTCCAGGCCAAAGATCAGGGGCTGATCGAGACCGTGGGATGGTTTCTGGAAAACGAAAAAGTAAAGATCTATTGCCCCGATAGCCTCGACGCCTTCAGCTGGTACAACCAGGCTGTCCCCGCAGCCCAGCGCGCGCTCACCCACGCCGCCTATGACCGGCTCATACTGGAAGAGATCGTGCCCCGCGCACAGCAGGAGACCGGCCGTCAACGGATCGTCACCGCCGGCTGCAGCTTCGGAGGTTATCACGCCGCCAATTTTGCGTTCCGCCATCCCGCCCTGGTCGGCTATTGCTTTTCGATGAGCGGCGTCTTCGATATCCGGTCCTTTGTCGACGGCTATTACGACGATACCATTTATTTCAATAACCCGGTAGACTTTATACCAGACGCCGCCGATCCTACCCTATGGCAAATGGGGATCATCCTGGGAACAGGAGACCGCGATATCTGCCGCGGTCAGAATGAATGGATGAGCAGACTACTCACCGCCAAATCGATCCCCCACTGGCTCGATATCCGCGCCAACCGCGACCACGACTGGCCGCTATGGCGGGAACTGTTTCCTGAATATCTATCCAAATTACCATAAAAGCCATCCCATGAATGCCCCTAAAAAAATAGGCATCCTGTACGGTCGTGAAAGAAGTTTCCCGCTGACGCTGATCGATTCCATCAACAATAAAAATATCCCCGGCCTCCACGCGGAATCAGTCCAGATCGACAAGGTCATCCAGGGCGAACCATCCGGCTATGACGTCATCATCGACCGGATCTCCCACGACGTACCCTTCTACCGGGCCTATCTGAAAAATGCTGCACTCAGGGGAGCCGCCGTCATCAATAACCCCTTCTGGTGGAGCGCCGATGAAAAATTCTTCAATAATGCGCTGGCCACGCAAACCGGCATCCCGGTTCCCAAAACGGTCATCCTCCCCTCCCGCGAACTTCCCCCCGACACCAGCGACCAGTCTTTTTCCAACCTTGCCTTTCCGCTCGACTGGAAAAGTATCTTCGACTACGTCGGTTTTCCGGCCTATATGAAACCGTTCGCCGGAGGAGGCTGGAAGAATGTCTACAGACTGCACGACGCGCATGACTTCTTTAACAAACATGCCGAAACCGGCCAGCTGGTCATGATGTTACAGGAAGAGATCGTCTTTACGGAATACTATCGCTGCTATTGCATCGGGGGCAAACATGTCCGCATCATGCCCTATGAACCCCGTAATGCGCATCACCAACGATATGAAGCCGGTTTTCAACCGTCTCCCCAACGGATCAGACAGATGGAAGACATCGTATTAAAGATCAATGACTGGCTGGGCTACGATTTCAATACCGTCGAGCTGGCTATCCGGGACGACGTTCCCTATGCGATCGACTTCTGCAATCCCGCCCCTGACGCGGATAGAGGCAGCGTAGGCGAAGAGAATTTCAGATGGGTGGTCGACACCTCCGCCGACTATGCCATCCAGAGAGCGCTCGCCCACCAGCCCGAAACAGACAACCTTACCTGGGGCAAATATCTCCGCCAGATAGTCCCCTAATCCCTACATTTGTTTTATGGCAGAAATCAACTACAGGAACTTTACGATTGGCATTGAAGAAGAATACATGGTCGTCGACCCCAACAGCAGGGAACTAAAAAGCCATGAACAAAAGATCGTCACCGAAGGCCAAAAGGTCCTGCGCGATAAGGTAAAAGCAGAAATGCACCAGGCCGTCGTAGAAGTCGGCACCGATATCTGTAAAGATATAAAGGACGCCCGTAAAGACGTTGCCCATCTGCGTACAACCATCAGCCAGATCGCAGGCGATATCGGATTAAGCGTCGGCGCATCCGGCACCCACCCCTTCAGCCACTGGGAAAGCCAGCTCATCACCGACCATATCCGCTACAGCGAGATCGTCAACGAATTACAGGAGGCCGCCCGCAGCAACCTCATTTTTGGTCTACACGTACATATTGGAATGGAAAGCCGGCAGATGGCTAATCATATCGCCAATTCCACCCGCTATTTTCTA
>JAATGQ010000248.1 GCA_015654595.1 Chitinophagales bacterium
CGTGAATGCCGGTATTGAAAAAGACCCGAACTATGCCGATAACATTTACAAGGTCGATCAGTCAAAATACAATCGCGACTTCTGGTATAAGACTTCCTTTACGCCGCCGCAATTAACGGCTGGCCAGCATTTGCATCTGCATTTCCTGGGCATCAACCGTAAAGGTGAGATCTTTCTTAACGGGACGCGTCTCGGACTGCTGGATGGGTTTATGGAGCGCGGCGACTACGACATCACCGGGCTGCTAAAGCCAGGGGCCAACGAACTCAGCGTACTCGTTTATTGGCCTCGCCGGCCTATCGCCAACCACGCCAGCCCTACCTATATCTCGAGCGATAGCTGGGACTGGATGCCATCGGTACCCGGTTTGTTACAGGGTATCGTCAGCGATGTCTATATGCAGGTTACCGGCGGCGTTACCATCAAAGATCCCTGGATAAGAACAGACCTGCAATCGAAGAATGAAGCGGCGCTTTCTTTGGCGCTGCAGCTGAACAATACCAGTCCGGTGAGAGACAGCGGCCTGCTTTCCTGTACGATCCAGCCGGGGAACATCGTCGTCAGTAAATTCATCCAGCTTGATGCAGGCGCCGTCATCGATGTGTCTTTTGACGCTGCTAAATACCCTGAGCTAAAGATCAGTCATCCGAAGCTCTTGTGGCCGAATGGATACGGCGATCCAAATCTTTATAGCTGTACGATTCGGTATAAGCATTCCGATGTTAAAACGGTGAATTTTGGTATACGGAAATATACCTACGATACCGTCGGGGGTGTACTGCACATCAAGGTCAACGGGGAGCGCATCTTTGTCCGGGGCGGCAACTGGGGCATGAGCGAATACATGCTACGCTGCCGTGGAGCGGAGTACGACTACAAAGTGCTGCTTCACCGCGAGATGCACATGAACATGATCCGCAACTGGATCGGATCTACCACCGACGAAGAATTTTACGACGCCTGTGACAAATACGGGATCATGGTATGGGATGACTTCTGGCTGAACTCCCATCCCAATTTGCCGGATGACGTCTTTGCCTTTAATAAAAATGCTGTAGAGAAGATCAAGCGATTGCGCAATCACGCTTCGATAGCCGTCTGGTGCGGCGATAACGAAGGCTATCCCTTGCCGCCGCTGAATGGCTGGCTGCGGGAGGATGTAAAGAGCTTCGATTGCGGCGACCGGCTTTATCAACCCAACTCGCATTCCGATGCGTTGACGGGCAGCGGTCCCTGGGCCAATTTTCATCCGAACTGGTATTTTACAAAATACCCAGGCGGTTTTGGCGGCAATCCCGGATGGGGTTTCAGGACGGAGATTGGTACGGCTGTCTTTACGACCTATGAGAGTTTTAAAAAATTTATACCCGATAGCTCGGCCTGGCCGCAAAATATCCTATGGGATAAACACTTCTTTGGGAAGTCCGCTGCCAATGCCGGGCCGGACAGGTACAACGGCGCCATCAATAAAGGCTATGGACCAGCTAAAGGGATCGAAGACTACTGCCGCAAGGCACAGCTGGTGAATATCGAAACAAATAAGGCGCTTTATGAGGGCTGGCAGCATCATATCTGGGACGATGCCTCCGGTGTGATGACGTGGATGAGCCAGTCCGCCTATCCTTCCTTTGTATGGCAGACTTATGATTATTACTATGATCTGACGGGCGCCTACTGGGGCGTAAAAAAAGCCTGTGAGCCCGTCCATATCCAATGGAGCTATGCCGACAACTCCGTCAAGGTGATCAATACGACAAGAGAAAGGCTTGAAGGGCTGACCGCGGAAGCGATCGTCTACCAACTCGATGGGAAGCCTGTCGCCCGGTACGGAAAGACGGCGACGATAGACGCTTTGTCGGATACCGCTACAGGATGTTTTGACATCAGCTTCAGCACCGACAACCTGGCCTACAGGAAAAAGGCTTACGCGTCCTCGGGCGCTTCAGAAGGCCCCGATGCAATGGCCGTTACCGACGGCAGCAGCGGCACCCGCTGGAGCAGCAAATACTCGGATAACGAATGGGTGTATCTAGACCTTGGCGAAGAACAAACTTTTAATACGGTTTCCCTAAACTGGGAGACGGCCTATGCCAGCGCCTATCGTATAGAAGTTTCCAATGACGCCGAAAATTGGAAGGACGTCTATCATACCGGCCAGGGCAGGGGCGGGGTAGAACAGATCAGTTTTGCGTCGGTAAAAGCGCGCTATGTCAAAATGCAGGGAATAAAAAGAGCCACCGGCTTTGGCTATTCCCTTTATGATATGGAAATTTATAGCGGGAAGAAGCCAGCGCTTTCCGATGTACATTTTATCCGACTTTTGCTAAAGGATCGTCAGGGCACGCTGTTGTCGGACAACTTCTATTGGAGGAGCAACAAGCTGGCCGACTATACCGCACTGAACAGCCTGCCGCCCGCAAAACTCAAAACCAGCAGCAGCCTGATCAATAAAGATGGAAAAGATCAGATCGAGGTAACCGTCAGCAACCCTTCTGCCCCTGTAGCTTTTGCTGTCCGGGTGCAAGCCATCCGGGCCAGCGATGGAGAGCGTCTGCTGCCGGCGCTGATGAACGACAACTATTTTACCTTATTCAAGGGAGAAAGCAAAACTATTGACATCACCTTCGATCCGGCGCTTCTAAAAGGCGGAGGGTACAAGATCATTGTTGAACCGTATAATAAATAAGTAATGAAGACATGGTATATTTCTCTCCTGATGTCAATCGCCAGGGTGGCATCGGCTCAGGTTCATCCTGGAAACGGTCTGCAGGACCACATGGTCGTCCAGCAAAATCATCCTCTCGACGTTTGGGGCTATGCCCCTTCTGGTGATGCTGTCTGGATCCGTGCCGACTGGATGTCCGATGCCGTCATGGTAAAAGCGGACGCGTCAGGCGTATTCTCGGGCATTATACCCGTTCCCGCGGTTCATACCGGCGACTATCGCCCGCATACGATCGAAATCACGGACGGCGATGGAAAGGTCACTTTGAGCGACGTGCTCGTCGGCGAAGTCTGGCTTTGCAGCGGCCAATCCAATATGCAGTTTGCACTAAAGGAAGTGACCGACTCGACTGCCGAAGTCGCCGCTGCACAATACGCCCATCTCCGGTTATTAAACGTCGACCTCAACTTCAGCGCTACGCCTATCAACAGTTTCAAAGGCAATTGGACAGAGTGTACACCGGCGACAGCAAAGAAGTTCAGCGCGGTAGGCTACTTCTTTGGCCGTGAACTGCTGAAAGATCTTGACGTTCCGATCGGCATCATCTTTTCCGGTATCGGGGCTTCCGCCGCGCAGGCTTATGTTCCTCAACCCGTTCTGGCTGCTGATACGGAGCTTAACAGGGTCTATCTGCAGCCTTATCTCAAAAGCCCGAAGTCAAAGGAGGTCATCGATGGCGGATTCTCTTTTGAAAAAGTCACCCGCCCCTTTCTCTTATACAATGCGATGATCTATCCGCTAAGACGGATGTCGATAAAAGGGATCTGCTGGTACCAGGGCGAGTCCAACCGAACGGAAAGAGAAAGCTATACCCGGCTTACCCAGTCGATGATCACCAGCTGGAGGCAGCTGTTTGCACAAGGAGAGCTTCCGTTCTACTATGTACAGGTGGCGCCCTATTTCTATGATAAGGAAAATGATACGCTGGCCGACTTTTCCTTCTTCCGCGAGGCGCAGGCAAAGATTGCCGGCCTCAACAATACGGTGATGGTCACAACGGTTGATGTCGGGGAGGCGAAAAATCTGCACCCTCACAACAAGAAGCCGATTGGTATAAGGCTGGCGCGCACTGCCCTCAACAGGATCTATAACCGTCAGGATATCATCTGGCGCGGTCCCCAGTACCAGCACCTTGAGATCGCCGGTAAAAAAGCGATTGTGTTTTTTGAACCCGGCACCACTGCCGGAGGTCTTCAGACCGATAGCAGCGCTGCTCCGAAGTTCTTTACTATCGCCGGCGCCGATCAAAAATTCTATCCCGCGGAGGCAAAGATCGATGGCGATAAGATCGAAGTTTGGTCTGATAAAGTAAAGCATCCTGTGGCGGTACGTTATGCCTTTACCAACTATGCGGTCACCAACCTGCACAACGGCGAAGGCTGGCCCGTCATCCCATTCAGAACCGATAACTGGCCTGAACCTGTTGAAACCAAAAAATAAAATGAAACGCACCCTCGCGATACTTTGCTGCGCCGCCGCCCTTCATGCATCGGCACAAGCGCCGGCCTTGCCGGCTGCCCAGTCCCCTGTGGGCGCCCCGGCTTATTTCATTGACGGCTACCACGGCGGTATTTATGGCCATCTCCCGTCATGGCAGACCCGCTTTATGGTCGACAAGCTGAACCAATATCCGGACTGGAAGATCAACCTCGAACTCGAACCCGAATCCTGGGACTCTATCCAGCTCTCCGATCCTGCAGCTTATGCCGACTTCCAGCGGATGATCTCCGATCAGTCTTCCAACGGCCGGATCGAATACGTCAACCCGGCCTATGGTCAGTCGTACATGTATAATATCTCCGGCGAGAGCATCATCCGGCAGTTGTATTATGGTATGAAGACACTGCGCCGGCATTTTCCCGGGATCGTATTTAGCAGTTATTCTTCGGAAGAACCCTGCTTTACAAGCGCGCTGCCGCAGATACTACGATCCTACGGTTTTAAATACGCGTCGCTGAAAAATCCCAACACCTGTTGGGGCGGATATACGAGAGCTTTTGGCGGTGAACTGGTCAATTGGATCGGCCCGGATGGCTCGTCTATCCTGACTTCACCCCGTTACGAAGTAGAGAAGCTTAAGCCCAAATCCATCTGGGAAACGATCGCATCCGGCAACAGCGAGGAATACGTTAACGCCGCCTTTGCTTATGGCATCCGGCATCCCATCGGGATGTGTCTGCAGGATGCCGGCTGGAACTATGGTCCCTGGCTGAAAAACAACTATTATCAACCAACTGTCTACCAGACCTGGCGTGGTTATTTCGAAAATATTGCGGCTCCCGAGGCTGCCGCCTTCCATCACGATGCCATTGCTAAAGACTGGCGCCTCTCACAGGAGGACGTGCTGCCAGGTCTGATGTGGGGCTCACAAATATTGCAGCGTATAGCCCGTGAGGTCCGTTGCTCGGAGAATAATATCGTCCAGGCCGAGAAAGTAGCAGCGATGGCCGCTATCTGGAAAGGCGCATCCTGGCCTGACGATACTTTTGCCAAAGCCTGGCGTACACTGCTGCTCTCCCAGCATCATGACTGTTGGATCGTGCCTTACAACGGAAAGCCGGGAGATACCTGGGCCGACAAGGTCGTTCGATGGACTGGGTTCACCAACGAGAGCAGCGACAGTATCCTGCAGCGGAGTACCCGGTTGTTAGCCGGGACGATGGGACAGCCTGTGGTGCGCGTCTATAACACCACAGGTACAGAAAGAGAAGAATATGTCCATTATGGTGACAAGCTGTATTATGTAAAAGTCCCTGCGATGGGATATGCTATGGCGGCGCCGGCGTCGGGGGCTGCACCGGACGTCAGGCGGTCGGGCTCCGAATGGACAATCGAAACCGATCTCTATCGACTGACTATTGACGCTGCGCACGGCGGTATCATCACGAGCTGGATCGCAAAGCAGCTTGGTAATAAGGAACTGGTAAAGAAGGGCAGCGGTTTGAATGAACTTCACGGTAATTTCTATAATAATGGCGGTATGCGTTCCAGTACAGAACAGTCCGCTGTCGTGAAGGTAGCCGAAAGTGATCGGGGAGAGATAAAGGTAGATATCAACGGCTCAATCGCAGGAACACCGTTTACACAAACACTTACGCTTCAACAAGGCCAGCCCCGTGTCGATATCCATTTGAAGATCGACTGGAAGGAGAATACGGCCATTGGAGAATATTATGACGAACCAAAGAACGACCAGGTCCGCAAAGCCTACTACGACGATCGGTTCAAACTGTTGACTCTTTTTCCCCTCAATCTTGCCGATCAGAAAGTTTATAAGAATGCGCCTTTCGACGTTACCGAGAGTCATCTTGACAATACCTTTTACAATCGCTGGGACAGTATCAAGAACAACGTTCTCCTCAACTGGGTCGACGTGACCGATGGGCAGGGCGACTATGGTGTGGCCCTCTTCTCCGACCATACGACAAGCTATGCGCACGGAAAAGACTTCCCGCTTGGACTGACCATTCAATACTCGGGTAACGGTATTTTTTATCGCAACTACGTCATAGATGGTCCTGCCGAGCTGAACTACGCGCTGCTGCCGCATAAAGGCAAATGGGATCAGGCCGGCATCTGGACCGAAAGCGTCAAATGGAACGAACCCCTGATCGCTGAAGCCGCAGCGGATAATAAAACAGAATCGCTGCTGACCGTAGAAAAAGGGATCGAGATAACATCGTTGACCATGCAGGATAATCGACTGCTGGTACGGCTATTCAATGCTGAAGCGCAAAAACCCGCCTCGCGTCTTTATCTTGGCTGGGATGCGACAAACGCCGAACAGATCGAACTCGACGGCCGCGTCATTCGAAAGCTGCCCATTTACAAAGATAAGAATGGCCGCCGCTGGGTAGAATTAAAACTCACAAAATTCAAATTGGCAACCATAAAATTTGACCATGCATAAGAAGAAGATCTTAACTTTCTTTAAGAAGGCAGCGCTGTCCCTCGCCGCTTCCAGCGCATCGCTCATCTGCGCTGCCCAAACGGTCCGACCCTTTCACCCCAATGACAAAGTCGCATTCGTCGGGAACAGCATCACCGAACAAGGTTACTATGAGTCCTATATCTGGCTCTACTATATGCTGCACTACCCCAGCCGCCGGATCACCATTTATAATGTAGGCATCGGCGGTGACGCCGCAAAGAACATCCTCGCCCGCCTGGACGACGACGTCTTCTCCCGAAAGCCCACCATTATCTGTCTCGACTTTGGCATGAACGATTCCGGTTATTTCGAATACCTGCAAGGCAATCCTGACTCAGTAGGCCGTGCAAAGGTAAAGGCCAGTAAATCCTACTTCGACCAGATCGAGAAAAGGTTCAGGGCTTTCCCGGCTGAGAAGATCATGATCACTACCTCGCTTTATGACGAGACCGTCAAAAATCCAAAGAATTACTACCCCAAAAAGAGCGTTTATATCGACTCGATCGCGGCTTTCCAGCAAAGAGCAGCTATCGCCAATCGTTGGGGATTTGTCGACTTCCTGCATCCGATGACGGCGATAACGCTTCGTGAACAAAAGAAGGACTCCACCTTTACTTTGACTGGTAACGATCGTATCCATCCCGGTAACCAAGGACATTTTGTGATGGCCTATCTCTTCCTCAAACAACAGGGGATGGCGGGCAAACCCGTCGCCGACGTTTTGATCGATGCTGCCCGAAAGAAGATCGAGCGCTCCGAGAACTGTCAGCTCACTGCGCTGACCAGCAGCTCCGATGAAGTTCGCTTCGACTACCTGGCCAACTCTCTTCCCTTTCCGCAGGATACTATTCCCCGTCTCTGGGACAACCCGCACCGCCAGACGGAGGCGCTGAGCGTGATCCCCTTTAACGAGGAAATGAACCGCGAAATGCTGACGGTGAAAGGGCTTGGCGCGGGCGACTATACCGTCTCGATCGACGGTCATCTTATTGGCAAATGGAGCAATAGCCAGCTTGCCGAAGGGATCAACCTGGCGCTGCAGACCAATACGCCGCAGTACGAACAGGCCATGTCTGTCCTTTGGCTGAATGAAGAGCGTATGGGGCTGGAGTCAAAACTAAGAGCCTATTACTGGCTGCAGTTTGATTACTTCAATGATATTGGGTTGAAGTATGCGGACAATGAAAGAGCGATGGATTCGCTGAATGTGACCGCGCCAAAGAATTGGTTTGTAGGATCGAAAAAGGACAACTATCGCGCAGCGCGCTACCCGGCTGTTCGTGCCAGCTGGCAGAAGCAAATGGACTTGCTGGTGGATGAGATCTATCAAGTCAACCAGCCGCGTAAGCATACGATTGTTGTGAAACGCGGATAGCCTCGTCGCAGACATGGATAGACGATGGGCCAGACCGCTAGAAAAATATTCTTTCTCCCACATTTCCGTGCTTGGCCCTGAAATCTTTTGGGGTCAAGCCTTTTTCCCGTTTGAAGGTCCTGTTGAAGTTGGAAATATTCGTAAACCCGCAAGCTGCTGCAATATCTGTGACCGGGTCCTTTGTATCGATGAGCAGCCGGGCTGCGTGTCCAAGGCGGATATCATTCAGAAAATCGACAAAATTTACGCCCGTCTTTGCCTTGAAGAACCTGCTAAAGGCGGTCTCTGCCATATTCACCAGTTCCGCCGCCTCACCCAGCCGCACGGGCCGATTGAAATTTGCATTCATAAACTCGATCAGCTTTTCCATCCGCACGCTGTCCATATAAATAAAGTCGGCATTGTAGATCTTGTCTTCTGCCAGGCAGCGATAATTCGTGTCCGAAGATATTTCGTTCAGGATCGACATCAGTTCGATCACCGAGTCAAAACCCGTCTTATGTTCCAGCTCCTTAAAACGCGGGGCTATCCGCTGGATCATCTCTTTTGAGAACAGGATGCCTTTCAATGAAGCTTCAAAAAGACTTCGTATCGAACTAAGCTGTGTTCTCTTCAAAAACACCTCGTGAAAAAGGTCGCGGTGAAACTGTATCGTGATCTCGTAAAATTCCGTTTTGCACTTGTGCGTAAACCAGGCATGCGGAATATTCGGGCCGATCAAAACCAGTTCCCAGTCTTCAATCTCTTCCACACTGTCGCCGACAACGCGTTTTACGCCTTTGGCGTTCTCGATAAAATTCAATTCATATTCTTCATGATAGTGAACGGGGAAGTCAAACTCTGTCTTATATCTGGCAAACACAGAGAAGCAATCGCTCTTCTTTAATGGGGGAGCCTCCTTTAGGATGGATCTGGACGACATAATACTCAAATTAAGCTAAAAAAAGCAATACGGCAACCCCATCACTGCTCCCCTAAAGCGCCTTCCCGCAGACCCTGCTGATAAATTTTGGGAGACACACCCTTTATCCGCCGGAAGGCCGCACTGAATGAACTTTCAGAATCATATCCCAGCGCGTCCGCCATTTCGTAGATGGTCCAAGTATCCGTCTTCAACCATTCTGCTGCCATAAACATCCGCCAGCGGGAAAGATATTCCAGCGGAGAAAGTCCTGTCTGTGTCTTGAATTTTAACGCAAATCCCGCGCGCGACATTCCTGCCAGCTTCCCCAGTTGCTCTACGGTCCACTTTTTTGCCGGGTGATCGTGCATTGCCTGAATGGCCTTACCCAATTGTGGATGGCCCATTGCGCTAAGCCAGCCAGCAGGCTTTGCATCGGCAGAAGACAAATAGATCCTCAGGCTCTGAACAAGCATGATAGGCGCCAGGTGTTCGAGGATCGTCACCTTTCCGGGGAAATCCTGGCGGATCTCGGAAGTAAAGCGATCCAGTCCCCAGCGAAGAACCGCGGCCTGGTCCGCCTGTTGCGGCACGTATACCACCGGCGGCAGCTGTCCGAATAAGTACGTTGTATGCTCCGCCTCAAAATGAAACCGCGCCCCTATCAAAAACGTATCACCGCCGCCGTTAAAGGTTGCAATCCCGTCCCTGGCGTGTTTATAAATAGCAGAAGAGACTGTCTTCTTTAATGAAAGATCGCTCGCTACAACAAAGGGCCGGCCGCTGGTTAATAAAAAACAATCTCCCGGATTCAGCTTGTAGGGTTTTTTATCGCCTTCCACCTTTAACCAGCAGGAACCTTTTAGTATCGCGTTGAACTTAATGCCTTCGTGCCCGGGAAACTGGACGGCCCACTTGCCGCCCGCATCAAAGCCGGCAGAAACAAATTACGGCCGCTTC
>JAATGQ010000052.1 GCA_015654595.1 Chitinophagales bacterium
GGTAGACGCGCAGGACTTAAAATCCTGTTTCCCGCAACGGAAGTACGGGTTCGATTCCCGTCCTCGGTACAGCCGGGATCGTAGTGATCTCAACAACGGGTTTCTCAATTACGAGAAGCCCGTTTTCTTTTAAAGCCAATTCATTACCCATTAAAAGTGGATGTAACTTCTGAGTTCGATATGTCTCGCCATCATGCGAAAGGAAGTTATCGAACCCGGTTTTTATGAACTGAAGTTTTTTTTTCTGGAATCATTTCGTCGAAAGCTTTCTTCAGGTCACATCTGCAGTTGATCAAGAGCGGCGCCCTGCTGCTGTATCTTCTCGCCGATTTCCGCGATCAATTTTCCTCTAAGCCAGTTCAACCTTTTTTCACTGATGCTCATAAGCTCAAGCATTCTGCTATGACGAAATCGTCATGCTTATTCTTTCTCAGCTTCGGGCATCAGGTCGGCTATCGGTATACCAAGAGCCTCCGCGAGAAAGACGATCGTCGTTAGCTGAGGGTTGACATGGCCGTTTTCAATCTTGCTGATATTACTATAGTCCAGGCCAGCAAAGTCGGCAAGATCGCGAACCGACCATTCCTTTGCCATGCGCAATTTGGCTAGCTTTTCACCGAACTTGTTGATTATCTGCTGTTCTCGACTTTCCACCATTAATGAAAGATCGTTTTAGGGGGATATAAAATTGTTGGTCTACGGGCCAACAATTATGAAAAAGTTCGTATATTAGCGATAGGAAAAAGGTTTAATGGTTATTGGTAATTGATTAGTAGGGCAAGCTGCATTTTTATGGAGCTGCCTATATTTTTCTAAATTGCGGATTCTTCAAAACGAGATTTGAAGTCTCTCGCTTTTGTTCTTCGTCATGGAAACCTAGGAAATTTTCGGGGACGACTAACAAGCGAAGGGACCCGTCATATGCGCGGGTCCTCTTTCTTGTGTTCGTCCCCAGGCTTCCTAGGGCCTCCATGACGACATAGGATTGAGGCTCGCGTATTTTTTTTATCAACTTTTTTACATAGGATAATCTGTCTCCTCGGTTGCCCCTTTTGAGCGCGGCTTCAAGGCAGATTAAGGTCGTATATTAAAAATAAGGTCTGGTTGTGGCAGGCCAACGCTCCGGCCTTTATGAGGAGTTATTTATCAATTCAGAACTGATATAATTGATAAATACGGATTCTATCCTCCGGTATTCTTACTGGAGGATTATAATGTTTCGGTATTCGGAACTGGCAACAACATTAAAAAGCTGAAGACGCGGCAGTTTGCCTCTAGATACTGGGACCTGACCCATGTGGCGGGATCTTGGAATTAGTCGCCCTGGCGAGCGACTTCTTAGTTTAATGCCATGTTTAGTGCAGCCACCTTGGTGGATTCGCCAGGGTGGCATTTTATAGACAAACACACAAGATAATCATTACGCCAACAGGCGAACGTCGCTATTTAATCATAAACCGGGCGTACTAAGAGCGGCATCATTCATGCTGGTTGCGGCGCCCAATATTTAAAACCTTAATCAAGCCGCCAGTAGTCTTACTGGTGGCAAAATTTTATTGCCCTAAACTTATTTCCTTCTTAAGAAGGGACAAAATTGGTTAATGTGTATTGAGATTCTTGATTAGTGTAATCATCTCATTTTTATGGGGTGGTATATAGACAAATTTCATTTTCGAGAGAGACCCCGGCAAGTACTCCGCCGGGGTTTTATGCATTTGATACATAACAACCCTTAAAGTTGCCATTTTCTTTGGCTTGCCGAAAGGATAATCACCTGCAACAGCATCAATCTACTTCCGGCGCCTTATATCTTCATTCGTCGATTTTTTCCGCTGTTTATATATCAGAATTCCAATAAATGCGAAACCGACCTAGGTTTGTGGCAATGAAAGCGACAACCATCTTTTGTATCTTTCTGGCACTTACAGTAAAGACACCCGCCCAGCAAAACTATCCCCTCACCAAGACCGTAGACAGCTCGGACATCGATTGGGGAGTCAAATTACCCGATCCTTACCGATGGCTGGAAGACTTGAACAACCAAGAGGTACAGACCTGGTTCAAACTCCAAGCCGACTACACAAATACCCTGCTGGCTAAAATTCCCGGTCAGGATAAGCTGCTTCAGGAATTGAAAGACCTGAACAAACTATCCACCGCGGTTTATACACCGGTGGCAAAAGCCGGAGGAAAATATTTCTATCGCAAACAACTACCCGGCGAGCAAGCCGCCAAATTCTATTACCGACAAGGACCGCAGGGCGAGGAAAGGCTGCTCTTCGACCCGCAACGATACATCGCCGGCCAAACGATGAATTACTCCCCGGTCGTCAGCGTCGACGGCACCAGGGTAATACTCAATCTCAGTAAAGCCGGTGCGGAAATTGCCGACGTCCACGTCCTCGATGTAACAACCGCTGCTTTTCTCCCCGACACCATCCCCCACACCTGGGGTGGTGCATTCGCAGGCCCAAACAACACTGACATCCTTTACACGCAAACCCCCAATTACGATGTCCACGATACCAGCTTCAAACGGAACAACCCCACAAAACTGCACGTCATCGGCACGCCCCTCTCCACGGACATAACCATTGCCAGTTCACAAAAAAATCCCGAGATCGTATCGCCGGTCGCATTCCCTGACGTCTTCGTCTACACCGATTGTCCATTCATATTCTTATCCATCGGCAGTGCGGACAGAAACCTTACATTGTATTACGCCCCAAAGTCCGCGCTAAAGAGCGAACACGTCTCTTGGAAACCCCTAACAAAAACCGCCGATCAAATCAAACGGTTCTTCCCGCATGGCCACGACATCTATTTTCTCACATCGAAAGGCAATCCAAAATTTCAGATCACCAAAGTCGATCTCAATGCCCCTAACCTTGCCCGATGGACGACGATCGCCAGGGGCGAGGGCGACTGGAAAATCTCCGACGTCCTTTTCGTGCAGACAAAAGACTACCTCGTTTTTAATAAAGCTAAAAATGAGCTCGTAATACAACCCTATGCCTATGAATTCACCACAGGCAAGCTGACAAAAATCGACGTCCCCCTCCAGGGAAATGTGTATGGAGCGGCAGGATTATCGACAAGCAATACCGTCTTTTCCAAAGAAGACGATGAAATACTCATCATCAACAGCGGATGGTCAACCCCTTTGAACTTCTATAGTTATAACGTGAAAACACGGACCTTCCAGGAAGGGATCTTTCACACAAACTACAGCTACCCCAGTCTCGGCAATATCGCATCCAAAGAAATAGAAGTACCTTCTTATGACGGCACAATGGTTCCTTTGAGCCTTGTATATGACAAAACGAAATTAAAAAAAGACGGAAGCAATATTTGCTTTCTTTACGGTTACGGTGCTTACGGAAGCATCTTAAGCCCGGTTTTCAACGCAAGTCATTTACTCTTACTCAGCCGGGGTGTTATCATAGCCACGGCCCACGTCCGCGGCGGAGGAGAAAAAGGCGACGACTGGCACCTGGACGGTATGAAAAGCACAAAGCACAATACCTGGAAAGACTTTAACGCTTGTGCCGAATACCTGATACAGCAAAAATATTCTTCCCCGGCAAAAATGAGCGCCGGAGCGCTCAGCGCAGGGGGTATCCTGCTAGGACGCGCGATAACCGAACGGCCCGATCTATACAAAGCCATCATCGTCCGTGTAGGCTGGCTAAACGCCACCCGTACCGAATTTTCCCCCAACGGCGCCGGGAATATACCGGAATTCGGTACCGTCAAAGATTCCCTGCAATTCCGTGCCCTCCTGGAAATGGACGCCTACCAACATATCGGCAAAGGCGTCAGATACCCCGCACAATTAATCACCACCGGCTGGAACGACCAACGCGTATCAAGCTATTTTCCCGCCAAATTCGCCGCAAAAATGCAGGCCCAAAGCGGAACTGAAAACCCGGTACTTTTATACGTCGACTACGGCGCCGGCCATTTTGGCGCCAGCACAAAAGAGTCCCAATTTGCCCAGACGGTCAAAGAAGACGCCTTCCTCCTATGGCAATGCGGCGACCCCGATTTTCAAGTAAGATAGCCACAGTCCCCGTTGGCCCTCAAAGTCCACCGGAATGTCTTATCGTTATCCATGATTCGCTGTCTTTGCAGAAGGCTTCTTCTTACCCAGCACCTGCCGTGCCCACTTCAAACCCATCGCTATGGCGATCCCCTCCGGCGTTGCACATCCGCCTGGACGCGCCCCTTGTTTCATGGATACTCAATCTTATTATGCAGTTCGTCGATACGTTTCGTCGATCATCGATTTCATAGTCCCCTACACAGTTCTTATGGATAGGTTTGTAAAAAAAACAAATGCAAAATATCCAGATCACGCTCGCTATCCTCCTGTTCGCCGCAGCTTCCTGCAAAAAAAGCGTAACCCCTACTCCACCGCCCACTCAACAGGATTCCCTGGTTATCACGGAAATTATCCAACCCGGCATCGACACCACAGCCCTATGGTATAATCAGTATCCCACCTACATACAACTCGACCAGGCCCGGGAACTCGGCGTAATGATCGACTATCAATATGCCGGCGGCACGGTGACAATGCTCGCCTACTCCGGCAGCGTACTGACTGGACAAGTAGTCTTGGTCAAAGACGCCAACGGCCAGGTCGACTCGCTTAGGGCTGAAAAATTCAACCCGGACGGATCCGTGCTGAGCTGGCAGGATTTTGCGTATACCTACTCAGGCAAAAACGTCATCAAAGCCGTCTCCACTTCCAATTACCCAGGCGATGCCCGGATCGAGTTCGATTATAACTATACCAATGGACAACTTCGCTCAATCAGCTCCGCCGACGAGCCTGTTCTTAAATTCAGCTACCTGCCGGGCACCCCTTCTGCGCAAGGCGACTTTTTCTGGCTGGAAGACACGGTATATCTCCCGACCACATATCAAGGCCCCAGCACCCTAGCTCCGCTGATCTGCCCGATACAAGGCCAAAATCTTTGCAGCGACATCTCCACCGGCGCCGGCAAAACTATGCCTGTTACCTATACATATGATGCGTCACACAAATATATCACCGGATTTAGCTCCATACTCGGAACCTTCCGTTATGGCTTTACCAGCTTGAATTGACTCACCGGCTGCCGCTGCCTATCGATACCCCGGAGAAATCATTATCGGAAGCGTTGGCAATAAAACACATTTCAACCGACAACGACTTGGCACCGGTTCGTACTCTGGCCGATCCATCGAATAGGGCATTACCACGGCGAACGACCATACTGTTGCCCCACCTGCATTCCGCGGTTGAAATGAAATCAGGGCAGGGGCGAGCCCGCTATAATACTGGTAGCTGGCGGCTGTTATCCATGGGGAAGCTAATGACAGTAATGTTCATCGATATTTCAATCAGTTTCGGTAAATTGAGGGGCAAATACCCCTCGCATGAAAAGGAATTTATTGCTTGCCATTCTATTTCCGTTTTCTTTGTCTGCCATAGCTCAACAGAAAGTAATCCCTCTTTATAACGGCCCCGCGCCGGGTTCCGAGAGCTGGACCTGGAATGAAACGGAGAACGACAGCAATATTTATCATGCGCATACTATCTATAATGTCAGCAAACCCACGCTTACCGTTTACCCGGCAGACAGCACAGTATGGCCCACTGGTACGGCCGTAATCGTCGCCCCCGGTGGCGGTTTTCAATCCTTGTCCATCATGCAGGAGGGATATGATGTGGTGAAGTGGCTGCAGCATAAAGGGATTACGGCTTTCTTATTGAAATACCGGCTCAACCATACCATCGGCCACGATCCCTACCAGCAGGAAAACGAAGAGCGCAGCAAAGATCCAAAAGGCGCCGGGAGGAGAAAAATTATTGATATGGCTATTGCAGATGCCCGGACTGCCATCAGCTATGTCCGCCAGCATGCAGCTGAATATGGCATATTGCCGGACAGGATCGGCATCATTGGGTTTTCGGCAGGCGGCTCTTTAGCGGCTGCATGCTCCTTTGGTTACACGCCGGAGAACAAGCCGGATTTTTCAGCGCCCATTTATGCCTATTTCCCTGCGGAGATGACGCCAACGGTACCGGATGACGCGCCGCCGCTGTTTATCGCTGCGGCCAGCGACGATAATTTTGGTTTAGAGACACACAGCTCCTCTTTGTATGATACATGGATCAAGTCAAAGCATTCGGCCGAACTTCATATTTATGCAAAAGGTGGTCATGGTTTTGGAATGCGGGATCAGGGGCTGCCGATTGACAGCTGGAAAGACCGGTTCGCCGATTGGCTCAACCTGGAAGGCTATCTGAAGCCGACGACAGATAAGAAACCAAAGGCGATAGAACAGGCGGAGAACTTTGCCAACTTCCAGAAATATTTTGAGAACCTGCTGCACACCGATTGGCCATGGCTTAGCAAATATGCTGATGCGAACACAAAAGTACCTGCGCCTGCGCCGGGCGAAAAGCGCGTCGTGTTCATGGGCAATTCCATTACCGAAAACTGGGGCAATATGGACTCTGCCTTCTTTAAAAGCAACAATTATATCAGCCGCGGTATCGGGGGACAGGTATCTGCGCAAATGCTTGTCCGTTTTCGCGAGGACGTAATTAATCTGCACCCTGGAGTTGTGGTCATAGAAGCAGGAACCAATGATATCGCAGAGAATAGAGGGCCCGTCTCTCTTGAAGACGTGTTTGGCAATATCGAGTCCATGTGCGAACTGGCAAAGGCGAATGACATCAAGGTTGTTATCGGATCGGTTTTACCGGCAAGCGATTTCAACTGGCATCCGGGACTCGATCCGGCGGAAAAGATAAAGAAGCTGAATGATATGCTGAAAGCATACGCGACGAGGAATCATATTGTATATGTCGACTACTGGTCTGCCGTAGTCATGGATGACAGGAAAGGGATGAAACCCGAATTGACGCTTGACGGAACGGTGCATCCGAATCTTAAAGGGTATAAGGTTATGGAACCCTTGGTCCAGGAGGGGATCCGGAGGGCAGAGGGGAAATAGGGGATGATCAGCGCGCCGATGCCATATAGTGCTCAATAAACCACTTCAGCGCTGCGCTTTTATTGGTTTTCTTATAAGCGAGGACAACCGGCAGCGTCGGCATTTCGCGTCTACTTCCGCCTTGAAATACTTACCCGCATCGGTCAGATTGATAATATTGATACCTTTAAATTGCGACAAACCCGGTACCTTCACCCAACCAATCATTTAGTATGAAACCGGATTATTCAAAGAAAGCAACCAACCAGGAGATCAGGGAAAGATTTGACAAGGACATCGAACGTTTTTCCAATCTTGAAACAGGACAGCAAACCACGATTGACGCGCCGCTGACGATGGATTTGTGTACGGAGGCGGCAAAGTATGTAAACCCAAATGCGACGGAGTTGCTGGACATCGGCTGCGGCGCTGGTAACTACACGCTGAAGATGTTGAGCAAGGTGCCAAACCTGAACTGTGTATTGAATGATCTGAGCATGCCCATGCTGGAAAAAGCAAAAGAAAGGGTCTCGCTTCAGACAAAAGGGATGGTGACGATCATACAGGACGATATGCGAAACCTGGAGCTGCCCGACAATCATTTTGATATTGTTCTTGCCGCGGCCACTTTGCATCATTTGCGGGGAGACGACGACTGGGTGTTGTTGTTTGTAAAGATCTATAAAGCGCTCAAGCCGGGAGGAAGTTTTTGGATTTCCGACCTGGTCACGCATGATTCGGCACCCGTTGCCAGGCTGTTTGAAGACAGGTATAGCAGCTACCTGGAAGGCCTGGGCGGACCGGAATATCGCCGGAAGGTGCTGGATTATGTAAACTATGAGGATACCCCGCGCTCACTGACCTATCAGCTTGCATTGCTTCAGAAGGTGGGATTCAGCAAGGTTGACGTTTTACATAAGAACTCATCATTTGCTGCATTCGGCGGGATAAAATAAAAAGAACCCGGTCATGTTGAAATGACCGGGTTTGGTTTTATAAGAAGGAAACGAGTTCGGCGATGCGGGAAGAAATTCCAATCTCGTTGTCGTACCAGGCTACAACCTTGACAAATTTGCCCATCGTTTTTGTCAGGCTCCCGTCTACGATGGAGGAATGGGTATTGCCTAGTATATCCGAAGAAACATATTGTTCTTCCGTATACTCCATGATGCCTTTCAGGGAGGTATCGGCATAGCGTTTCAACGTGGCCTTCAGCTCATCCTTCGAAACTTCTGTTTTTAAATTAACGGACAGGTCGGCGATAGATCCATCGATGACCGGCACACGGTAAGCATATCCGTCGAGCTTTCCTTTCAGATCGGGGAGGACGTCGCCGATGGCTTTCGCAGCGCCGGTTGAAGTAGGAATAATCGACCAGGGCGCGCTGCGGGCGCGGCGCAGATCCTTGTGCGGCGCATCCTGCAGGTTCTGGTCTGCAGTAAAGGCGTGTACAGTGACCATGTAACCGGATTCAATACCAAATTCCTTGTCCAACACATATAATACCGGCGCGATAGCCCCTGTGGTGCAAGAAGCCGTACAATAGATGAGGTCACCGCCGATCAGTTCGTCATTAACGCCATGGACGATGGTCTTCACGCCTCCCGAGGCCGGGGCGGTGATCAAAACCTTCTTTGCTCCTGCGTCTATATGCGCCTGCGCTTTTTCTTTGTCTGTGAACCGGCCAGTGGATTCGACGACTACGTCGATACCCAGACGACTCCAGGGAAGGTTCTTCGGATCGCGTTCGCTGAGCATCGGTATCCGATGGCCGTCGACGAAGATCGCGTGGTCTTCCGCGCGGATCTCTCCGGGGAAGCGGCCATGTGCTGTGTCGAGTTTCAGCAGATGAGCGAGGGTGTGAGCATCTGTCAGATCGTTGATGGCCACGACTTCAACCTGTGGATGGTTCTGTAATGCACGGAGGGTCATCCGGCCGATACGGCCGAATCCGTTGATAGCAATTTTCATATCATCGTTGATTTAAATGAACAAAAAAGGCAGCAATGCGTGGGATTATAAAGGGATGGGGTGACCTGTTCCCAGGTCTTTTCTCGTTGTTCGGAAGGCTCGGCGATAGTCCGATGGAGTAGTCATCAGGTGTCGCAGAAAGATACGGCGCATCGAAACCAGGCTGCCAAGACCGCATCTTTCAACAATCCTTTCCAGCGGCAGATCGGTGTTCTCTAAGTAATTCCGGGCGGTCTCCACTCTTACTTTTTCGATATACTTTGCAGGCGACATCCCGGTTTGTTTGTGGAAGACACGTGTCAGATTGCGAACGCTCATATTCAGATGTCCGGCGATCTTGCGTACATCCAATGCTTCGTGTAAGTGATCTTTTAGCCAGTCTTCAATTTTGTTGGTGACATTGGAACTTTCATAAGCAGGCAGCAAGCTGCCAAACTGCGATTGAAATCCCGGTCTGCTCAAATAAAACACCAGGTACCTGGCGACCTTGACGGCAAGATCCCGCCCAAGATCTTCTTCGACCAGCGCAAGCGCCAGGTCTATTCCTGAAGAGACGCCAGCGGACGTGTATAGGTGACCGTCGATCGTAAAGAAAGGATCGCTATTGACGTCGACTTTCGGATAGCGCTTTTTCAGTTTCTCGCTCAGGTTCCAGTGTGTCGTGGCTTTGCGGCCGTCGAGGAGACCCGCTTTTGCTAGTGCAAAGGCGCCGCCGCATATAGAGCCGATACGCCTGGTATTGTATTCGTTGACGCCAGCCAGCCATTCATAAAAAGGAGCGAAGGCTGCGGCCATATCTTCACTGAAATCATTACCAGCGATAATAAGCGTGTCGACCGGGCCAGGCGCCTCCATCGCAGAGAATTTACAGGAAATGTCGACCCCGCTGGACAAAGCCACTTTTCTTTCTGCAGTGGGGGAGACGACCAGTACTTCGTAACCTTCCGGCGCTCCCGCTTCCTGGAGACATTTATTGGCATAGTTGAATACGTCGGCAGGGCCGGCAAAATCCAGCAAGAGCAGCCTCGTCATGGCTACGATCACCACCCGCCGCCGGGGCCTTCCGCTAACGTCTTCCCTGTTCATAGGTCAAAGTTAAGGGTTGCTTTCGCCGTCTCAAAGGCCATAAATTATACAATTTGGGCCATTTTGGGGGCGGCAGACATCGGATATGGCGCAGGTGGCTAAAAGCATGGCGGGCTAAAGCCGTCGGGGCGGGCCGGGATCAGGGGCAGCCGCTTCATGGTGAGGGGAATAATTGAGGAGGCGATGGAGAGAGGATCATTTGTTTTGGGTAATGGCGGTCGGGTTATAGCCGAAATGATTTTTAAAGGCGCGGGAAAAATGGGAAAGATTTTCAAAACCCGTTTCGAAGTAAACATCGACTGGTTTCCGATGTTGTTGAGACAATTGATAATGGGCAAGTTCCAGCCGACGCTTTGTGAGCCATTTTTGAGGAGTCGTTTGAAAGGATTTCGAAAAGTCTCTTTTGAAAGTGGTCAGACTTCGGCCAGTCAGATAACTGAATTTTTCCAGTGGAATATTGAACATATAGTTCTTTTCCATGAAGTCGACCAGGTCGATTTTGCCTGATTCTGTAAAATCCGACAGGATACCATCGATGTTCTCGTTTATGCTTCGCAGGATCTCTATCGCTTCTTCTGTTTTGACCAGGATCAGTTTTTCGGGTAACTGTTGTTCCAGCTTAAAGTACGGCAGTATGGAATCGAAGAAACTATCCAATAAAGGCGAGCTTGTAAACGCCACCAGTTCATGAGAATGAGGATGAGACAGATCGACCTGGTTCTTTGTGTAATAATCCCGAAGATAAGTGGTGGTTAGTCTCATGATAAGCGCATTGTACGGCTTCCCATCCTTTGCATGTTTTACCATCGTGGACGGTTGATTTCTTGGGAACAGAAAAGTGTCACCGGCATGGAAGATATAGGTACGGTCTGCCTGAACTACTTTTAATTCGCCTGAGACAAGTCGGACCAGGGAGTTGTCTTCCAATACGATCTCGCTTCTGCAGTGTTGGTTTTCACTGCAGGTCAGAATGATATCCGCATATCTGTTGACTTGTCTTTCAGCCATATCGTAAATTTAAAACAAAGAAACCAGGTTTCCGCCCTGGCTTCTTTTGTTTTGTCAGATAGTAAATGACACTCCTGAGAGCTTTTCGGTCAGGGTCCATAGGCTGCGGGCAGTTTCCCCATCCAAGGCATAAGGCATTACCCCTTCGAGTTTTTCGATATCATCCGTCCAATTTCCGGAAGGATCATAGTTTGTGTCGAGGACTGCAATATTGTTATTCTCGCAGTATACGTCGCCAAGGTTATCCAATTGCCGACTGGTCGCGCACCATATCTGTGTGGAAATGCCCTGTGAAACGCTTTTTACTCCGGTGAAATCCCTGTGAACCGGATTGCCGTCGGAGTCGATCATACCTAATTTTTTCATCGTGTCGATAGTGATAGAACGGCTGAGGTCAGTGGTAAGGATCAATCCGGGATGTAGAGAATAGGATCGGACCTTGTGTTGTTTGCCTCGATTATCGAGTTCAAGGGAGAAGAGGATATTGGCTGTTTTTGATTGCCCATACGCAAGCATAGGGTCGTATTCCCGATGATTGAAATTGGGGTCTTCAAGCACAACTGGCGAAGCGTGGTGCCCCCATGAGGAGGTATTGATCACTCTTGCGCCATTGGCCTGTTTTAAGGCAGGCCACAGCCTTGCCGTCAGATGGAAGTGGCCAATGTGATTCGTAGAGAACTGGCTTTCATAGCCCCGGGTATCACGTTCCAGCGGCGTCCACATGATTCCGGCATTATTGAAGAGCAGGTGCAGGGGCCGGCGGGAGGCGATGAATTTTTGAGTGAATGTTTCGATGGATCCGGGGTTTGTTAATTCCAACGGCTCCAATTCTACGTTGGCAAGGCCTGCCAGATTTTTTTTAGCTTTTTCCGTGTCTCGCGCCGCTACGATGACGGTGGCGCCAGCGGCGGAAAGGGTTTTGGTTGTCTCGAGACCCAGGCCCGAGTGGCCGCCGGTTACTATAGCGATCTTCCCTGCCAGGTCGATATCTTTTATGACGTTTATTGCTGTAGACGTTCTGTCAAATCCCGAGCTAATAGGGTGCTGTAGATTCCCCTGATTGTTATTCTGTTCCATTTTTGATTTTTTGGTATGTCAAAGTTCGCTGGCGTACAGCGGATAGACTTTGCTCAGAAGGCCGAATTTGCTTGACTCAGAAGGCCATTTTTCATTTAATGCCCGCTTAATAAAGATTAAAAAAGCAGAAGGCGGGTAGCGAAAATTCTATATTGAGCACTGTAAATGAATTATTTAATAAGAAAAACAGCGGGCCGCGCGGGGTTAGCGGTTTAATGCCGCATTAATCCTTTTTAATGCATTCAACTTTTTTTAACGGGATGCGTCTGATAGGTGACACCACTTCCTATAAAATAAACGAAGCTAACAGATGAAAACGCTAATCCTTTTTTCCGCTCTTTTGCTGGTCCTTTCTTCCTGCACCAAGACAATGCCGGTTCCTGATCCGGATTATAACCAGTATTATGTTCCCGATGACGGCTATGACGATGGAGACGATGGCAATTATCCGCCGGATGATGGCAGCGACAACGGGGACGACAGCGATAATGGCAGTGATATTGACAATGGGGATGATGGCGGACAATCCGGCTGCGCTATCAATCAGCACCATTCGGTTACTACCGGTTCTTTAAAGACTACGACGACCGTGAAGCCGGTTCAATAACCAGGGCCGGATAATCAGGGCTGCTGGTAATTTATTATCTTTAAGGACATCAACAACTTCTTATGAGATCATACATTACCCTCATCCTGCTGCTGCAGACGGCTTCTCTTTTTTCACAGTCCGCATTGCCGGTCATCCGGGCTACATCGAAAAAGGTTAGCATCGATGACGGCGGAGTATTCAGTCCTGACAGCTGGAATCTTTCGCCAAAGGCAAGACCGGATATCTATACAGCTGACCGTGCGCTGCACGCGAAGATTGTCACTTTTTATACGGATATCGATTCCTTTCGGGTAAAGGTCAAGCCTGGCCGCAGCTATGATTTTGTCATCCTGCTCAATGGAAGGGATTCCTGTTTTACACGGATCAGCAGTGCCATTCCGCCAGATGCGGGTGAAGTATGGTCTTCCAGCCCGGATACGATCCCATTCCGGTTGACAGATCATAATGCGATTGCGATAAAAGCAGTGGTCAACGAAAAGGATACGCTTGATCTTCATGTCGATATCAGTTCTTCGGGCATCCATTTTTTACAGACCGTGATGAGCCGGAGATATGCGCAGCAAAAGATCGGCACGCTGCAGATCGGCCATACGCAGTTGAAGAATCCTGCCGTCTCGACGACCGTTGTTACTGCGCAGGAAATGGATGGCCGCGTAGGCTATACCGTATTTGAAGGCCGACAGGTCGAGATCAATTACGACCTTGGTATTGTGGTCGTTCATCCGAAGATGCCTTCCACGAAAGGATATACGCGAACCAGGCTGATCTTTGACCAGTCTATTCCCTGTGTCGACGGGGCTTTTGTTTTGGGGCAGCAGGAGTATACGGGACATTTTATGCTGGACAACGGTTCCAGCCAGTCCTTGATCGTGGATAGCGGCTGGGTGGCCCGATCGGATCTTGCCGGCAGATTTCAACTGGTAAAGACCTCCTTTGTCAAGGATTCCCGGGGCATAAAACACGAGACGAAGCTGATGCGGGCGCCCGTCTTCCGGTTTGGCGGGGGAGAAGTGAAGGAGGTGCCGGTTACGTTGTTTGCGGGCAGGAATCCGCTTGGTTTTGAAGTTAACTATCTGGGTAATGATTTGTTGAAACGCTACAATATGATCCTCGATTTTAAACATGATTACGTTTATTTCAAGGCTGATCACTTATTGAATACCCCTTACCTGGCGAGCAGCGGGGGATAAGGCGGCGGTCAAGACGGCCTCACTTTCGGTTGTATCGAAAGCGGACAGCGCCCGTACGGTTTTGAAAAGGGATAAGGCGACAGGTGTATGCATCTCCTTGCTATTCATAGTGTTGCAATTGTGGCATTCCCTGTGTTTGGGTAC
>JAATGQ010000026.1 GCA_015654595.1 Chitinophagales bacterium
CCATTCGAGCCCAGACCTCACCGCTCATTGACCAGATGTTTCCCTCCCCGGTCCGCCTGCCAGTGGGTCATCATATATACCGATTCCAGCCATAAGGGTCAACCGCCCTTCCATACCGGATATCGTCAAGCTGCTGTTTCAGCCGCATGGCCACACTGCCTTTCCCCGTCGTCGGCAACGTATACTCTATTCCATAGATGCTGATCGAACCTATCTGCGATACCACCGCCGCTGTTCCCGATCCAAAAGCCTCGCTTATCTCGCCGCTCCCCAGACCCGCCTTCAATTCGTCTACGCTCACCGGTCTTTCCTCGACCACCATCCCGCCGGCTAAGGCTAGCGTAAGCAGACTGTCCCTGGTAATTCCATCCAAAATAGACCCGGTCAGCGGCGGGGTCACCAGTTTCCCGGACTGCACGAAAAAAACATTCATCATACCAGCCTCTTCGACATAACGGTGCGTCGCCCCATCGGTCCACAATACCTGGTCAAAACCCTCTTCCTTTGCCTGTTGCGTAGGGTATAAGGCCCCGCCATAGTTGCCGCCGCATTTTGCCGCTCCAGTACCTCCTTTGACCGCACGCGCATATTCTCGTTCCACCTTTAGCCGGACCGGCGCCTGGAAGTATGCGCCAGCAGGTGAACAGACCACGGCAAAGCGATAGTTATCCGAAACCCTTACCCGAAGCTTCGTATCGGTGGCTATCTGGAAAGGACGCAGATAAAGCGCGCTTCCCGCCAGCCCCGGCACCCACTTCCGATCTACTTCCACCAGCCTTCGCAACCCTTCGCAAAAGATCTCCTTCGCTATGACGGGCATGCACATCCGTTCGGCCGATCGGGTCCAACGCTGATGATGCCGCTCCGGTCTGAAAATATGTATCTGATCGTCTTCGGTCCGGAACGCCTTCATCCCCTCGAAGATCGTCTGCCCATAGTGAAAGGCCAGCGTGGTAGGAGAGAAGCCCATAGGGCCATACGGCATGATCTTCGGCTCGGACCATTCTCCATTTGCAAAATCACAAACCAGCATGTGGTCTGTTGTATATACCCCCATCTCCAGGTTTTCCCAGTCTACTTCATTCAACCTGGAACGATAAGCCCGCTCGACCGGGATATACAAGGCAGTATTGGTTTTCATGGCAATTCTTTTGTACAAAATTGCATCACCTGCCCGAAATATTACAGATGCAGAATCCATAAATCTCGCTGTAGCAGCCGGCACTCCGCATTTTACTCTGGCCCGCGCCGGACCCAGCCAGCGCATGCACACCCTTTATTCCGCCAGGGCCGCCCATCCTCGCAAACGCGTGCTATGCCGCCGGGGCAGGCTCCCTATTCTGTATAGATGCGCTCGATCGCGTCGGCAAACTTCTGCGTCACAACCTTCCGGCGCAGACTAAGCTTTGGCGTCATCTCACCGCTATCCACCGTCCATTCTGCGGGTAAGAGCTCGAACCGTTTGATCTGCTCGACGTGGTTAAAGTATTTATTATAACTCTCGACCTCTTCTTTGAAAAACGCCTGCACCTTTGGGTCCCGGATCATCGCCTCATTGCTCTCGGCCGTAACCCCATGCGTCTTACACCATTCCTTCAGGTACGCAAACGCCGGAACGATCAACGCCCCCACAAACTTCCGCTCGGGCCCGACGATCATGATCTGCTCGATATAAGGCGACTCTTTTAATTTGCTTTCGATCGCCAACGGCGCAACATATTTTCCGCCGCTGGTCTTGAACAGCTCTTTCTTGCGATCCGTGATCTTCAGAAACTTCCCATCCTGCATCACGCCGATGTCACCCGTGTGAAACCAGCCGTCTGTTATACATTCCGCCGTCAGATCGGGGCGTTTGTAATATCCCATCATTACGTTCGGCCCCTTGCAGAGGATTTCGCCGTCTTCGGCAAGCCTGACCTCGATACCGGGGATCAATGGCCCAACCGTTCCAAAACTGCGGTCCTCGATCTGCAATCTGTTCACGCTGATAACCGGCGAAGTCTCCGTCAGCCCATACCCTTCGAGAATGGGGATCTGCGCCGCTGTAAAGATGCGGATAAGCCTCACCTGGCAGGCCGCGCCGCCGCTGGCGATACAGGTGATATTGTTTCCAAGCGCCTCCCTCCATTTGCTAAAGATCAGCTTGTTGGCCAAACGCAGCTGAAAATTATACCAGCCGCCCATCGACTTATTGATCTCATAACGCGATGCCAGCCCGTGCGCCCAGTAAAAAAGTTTTTTCTTTATGCCCGTCAGCTCCGATCCCTTCTCCATGATCCGGTCATAGACCTTTTCGAGTAACCGCGGTACCGTCACGAACATTTGCGGCTTTACCTCCTTCAGATTCTCTCCGATCGTATCCATACTTTCGGCATAGTAGATCGGGCTGTTGTTATGCAGATAGACATAAGTCAACATCCGCTCGTAGATATGATTCAGCGGCAGAAAGCTCAAAGCCCTGATCTTTCCCTGCGGAAGACAGGGGATGCAGGACTTTACATTGCTGATGATATTCCGGTGCGACAACATCACGCCCTTTGGGGTGCCCGTCGTACCGGAGGTATAGATGATAGTAGCAAGATCCTCTTCCTTTATGGAGTCCCGGATAGCCGCAAGCTTTGTCTCTTCTTCCGGGGTCGGCGCGACCTGCAGCTCCTTCCAGTGCCGGGCATGGATCACGTGTTCGAAGGTAAAGATATGGCGCAGGCTGGGTACCCGCTCCCGGATGCTCAGCACCTTATGGAATAGCTCTTCGTCATTGACAAAGATGATCTTTACCTGTGCGTCGTTGAGGATAAATTCCAGTTCTCCGACGGAGATGGTAGGATACACCGGGGTAAGGATCGCGCCGGTACGCTGTACCGCGAGATCGACCATAATCCACTCGGGCCGGTTCTTGGCGATGATGGCAACCTTGTCCATCCCTTCTTCCGTCCTGTTCTCGCCTGAAATGCCAAGGCGAAAAAGACCGGCACTTAATTTACGGATGATCTCTGCAACCTCCTTTGTCCCATACGTCCTCCATTCTCCGTTTTCTTTTCCTGCCAGCATATCGGGCTGAGGGTCGGATTCAAGATGCATATCCAGGCAATCGAACAATCGTTTGGGTTCGGTCATAAGAATTGTTTAAGCAAAGGCGACACGGCCTTCTCCGACGATCAAGGTAATAAAAAAATCGGGGCATCCCAAATCCTTATTGGAGATGCCCCGACAAGCCGCCAAGACCCGCGGCATGGGCGAATTAATCTCTTATATCCGTCTGGTAATACTGTCCCTCCGGCACTTTGAATACGCGGCCGTGCTGGAAATTTGTAAACCGCGCATACTCGTCTGCATGAGTATTGCTCCAGGTCTGAAAGGTTGACAGATTTTGAGCGGCGCCAAAGATCCACTGGTTATAGGCGTCATACATCCCCTCCTTCAACAGCTGATGCTCATAGTCAAAAAGCCGGAAAGGAAAGTTCGTGGGATAGGTATTAAACCAGTTGATGATGAACTTCGTACGAAGGACGGTCAGTGACTCCGCCGTCACACCATCCCTGACAGTAAAGGCCAGCTTGCTCATCACATTCAGAAAAGCCGCCGCAAAAGGGCTCTTGTTTTGATTTTTCGTGACATCGTTGTCCGTAAACAGCTTCTTATACCCCTCCAGCAGCATCTGCTTCATTTCCGCTGTTCTGGCGGTATAGCTTTCCAGGTTGATAAACATTTCTCCATAGACCAGCGACCATACTTTGTCATATGTAAAGAAATAATATTGCGAAGCATGATAATAATTGGAAGAATAACTGGGG
The DNA here is from genome assembly GCA_015654595.1 of Chitinophagales bacterium. GTDB lineage: Bacteria > Bacteroidota > Bacteroidia > Chitinophagales > Chitinophagaceae > Puia. The sequence goes on from JAATGQ010000026.1 coordinate 3,795, forward strand.
TCGACTTCGATACCCTTCTCCCACATTTTTATCGCCGCATAGTCCTGGCGCGCCCAAAGGACCTCGCCTAACTCGCTGTACATAACACCGCTCTTTGGGAAACGCTTGACACCAGCCTTGTACAGTTTCTCGCACTCCTTCATGTCATCGATGCCCTTTAGCAGCATCGCCATGATCTGGTAAGTCTGTACATCGGCATCGGACCTGTCCAGCAGCGGACGGACGACGTTCAGCCCCTTCGAATATTCGCGTTCGAGATAATAATTGAAGGCAAGATCCTTCGACAACTCGATGTTCTGCGGGTCTTTTTGAAGCGCGGCATTCAAAACGACGATCGCATTCGTGTAGTCGCCCTCCCGGGTATAAGATTTTGCCGTCTCCTGCGGATTTTTTGTTTCCGCAGGCTGAGCCATCGCAGACAGACAGGTAAGGGTAAATCCAAGAGATAATAACGTGATCCTGTTCATGCGTTGAGCTTTTATGATTTATAATGGGGCTTAGATAAGATGGGTCAGCAAACCATCGCGCAGCTTGGGTTCAAACCAGGTGCTCTTGGGCGGCATTACCTCCCCGCTATCCGCGATGTCGAACAACTGTTGAATACTGACGGGGTAAAGACTAAATGCAACCCGCATTTCCCCGCTGTCTACCCGGCGCTCGAGCTCCGCCAGCCCGCGGATACCGCCGACAAAGTCGATACGTTTGTCCGTACGCGGGTCCTTGATCCCAAGCAGCTTGTCCAGTACATTCTTTTGCAGGATGGTCACATCCAGCACGCCGATCGGATCTTCGGTGAAAGTATCGGGCTTTGCGACCAGCTGATACCATGCGCCGTCGAGATACATCCCGAATTCATGCAGCTTGCCGGGTGAAAAAGCCTTGTCGACCTTTCCGATAAAGAAGTCTTTCTGCAGTTTGTCGGTCATCTCTTCGACGCTGAGACCATTGAGATCGGCAACCAGCCGGTTGTAATCCAGGATAGACAGCTGCGCGGAAGGGAATAAGGTCGTCAGGAAATAGTCGGATGCGCCGGAAACCGTATCCCCGAGCGCTTTTCTGACCTTGGCCGCAGAGGCGGCACGATGGTGACCATCCGCGATATAGGTAAAAGGAACCTCTGTTTTAAAAAGAAGTGTTATATCGGAAATGGTCTTGTCGTCATCAACTCTCCAGATAGCATGGCTGATGCCGTCTTCCGCGATAAATTCATACAATGGATCGTGGGAAGACTGCCACTGCGCAATAAGGTGATCGATGGAGGGAACGCTTTGGTAGGCGAGGAATACATTGCCTGTCTGGGCGCGGAGCGCCTTCATGTGATTGATCCGGTCATTCTCTTTTTCCGGTCTGGTCAGCTCGTGCTTCTTGATGATGCCTTCTTCGTAATCCTTGACGCTGCTGCAGCAGACAAGCCCTGTCTGGCTGCGGCCGTTCATGATCAGCCGGTAGATATAATAACAAGGCTTATCTTCTTCGATCAACACACCCTGCTGGATGAAGTTTTGAAGATTCTCTTTTGCCTTGTCATATACTTCCTGGGAATGGATATCGACATTCAAAGGCATATCGATCTCGGCCTTTGTAATATGCAGAAAAGACCAGGGATTGTCAGCAGCTTCCTCGCGGGCTTCATGACTGTTCAATACATCGTAAGGTCTGGAGGCAACCAGGCTGGCAAACTGGACGGTAGGCCGCAGGGCCTGAAAAGGAACAATCGTAGACATATTCAGTTAAGCTTTTTTGTGAGCAAATTGTGTCATCAGCTGCGTCAATACTTCTACGCTCGACAGGGGAAGGGCATTATAAAGTGAAACCCGGAAACCGCCGACGCTGCGATGCCCCTTTACACCATACATCCCCTCGGCCTTGCAAAGGTCCTGAAACTCTTTTTCCAAAGCGGGATCATCCATCACAAACACCGCATTCATCTTGCTCCGGTCCTCCTTGACAACAGTAGGACGGAAGATCGGAAGACTGTCCAGCGTCGAATAAAGAAGATCGGCCTTTTTTGTGTTGACCGCTTCGATCGCAGGAATGCCGCCCAGGTTCTTCAGCCAGCGCAGGGTCAGCATACAAACATAAATGGCAAATACGGGCGGCGTATTCAACATCGATCCCGCTGCGATATGCTCTCGGTAATCCAGCATCCCCGGCATAGCCCGGTTTACCTTGCCAAGGATGTCCTTGCGCAGGACGACCATCGTTACGCCGGCAGCACCAATATTCTTCTGCGCTCCCGCATAGATCAACGCATGTTTGTTAAAGTCGGTCACGCGGCTCAGGATATCACTGCTCATATCCGCCACCAGCGGAACATCCGTTTCGGGGATGGCAAACATTTCCGTCCCTTCTATCGTATTGTTGGTCGTATAGTGAAAATAGGCTGCATCCCTCGGGATCGTATAGCCCTTTGGGATATATGTGTAGTTCTTATCTTTTGAACTGGCGACTACTTCCACATGGCCGTACAACTTCGCTTCCTTGATCGCCTTCTTTCCCCAGGTCCCGCAATCGAGATAGGCCGCGGTCTGCCCCTCGTTGACCAGGTTCATCGGTATCTGAAAGAACTGCGTAGTCGCACCGCCGTGTAAAAACAAGACCTCGTGATCGGCATCCAGTTTCATCAACTCCTTCGCCGTAGCAATAGCTTCGTCCAATACACCCTGGAAAAGGGGTGTACGATGCCCTATCTCTAAGATAGACAATCCAGTGCCGTTAAAATCCAGGATACCCCGGCTTACTTCTTCAAAAACTTCCTTTGGTAAGATACTTGGACCGGCGTTGAAATTGTATACCACTATCAATGAATTTTGAGCGTGAAATTTTTTTTGAGGTGTAAAGATAAGTATTTCTAGCTCCCATGCTCTTCCACTTCCGCCACGCCGCCTGAAATGGCAAACTTCATAGCATCCGCCGAACTTATATCCGTTAAAACCCGCACTCTGTCTCGTTTGACGAAATATACATGCCCCGCAAATCCATAAGACTGCGGCACGTATACCGCCACAAACTCCGGCATGTCGAACTCATGCAGACTCTCCTGCGTGATAAAACCTATCTGCCATACCTCGGGCTGAAGAACAGATACCAGCACCGCCTTGTCGAATTTCCGTTTGTTACCGGCAAAGGCTTCCACAAAATCTTTGATCGTCGAATAGATAAACTTGATCCCAGGGGTCCGCTCCAATAATTTCTCCGCCAGCTCCACCAGGCGACTCACGATAAAAGACGGCGAGATATACCCTACAAAAAGAGCAATCCCTATAAACACTACAAATCCCAGACCCGGAACCCGCTTTGGCAACCCAAACTGATCCAGACCGATCCAATTCGGCGCCAACGTATGGACCAGGTTCGGCAAAATGCCGTCTATCCAATAAAAGACCGTGACTACGGTCCAGATCGTAATAGAGATCGGGGCTAAGATCAACAGCCCTTGAAGAAAAAGACGGACCAGGGTGCGAGGAAGCTTGCTGGAAGACATTTATACCTGTTTAGAGGCTAAAAATATAAAATAAGGGCCGGAAACTTTGGTAACACAAAAAGTTTCCATAGTTTTGTTCTCCGATATTCGAGAATATGGAAGTAAAAGACAGAATACTCAGTAAAGCTGCGGATCTATTCACCCGATATGGCATCAAGTCCATCACGATGGACGAAATAGCCTCCCAGCTGGGAATTTCTAAGAAGACGATCTACCAGTTTTTTAAGGACAAAGACGAGATGGTCGCTGCCATCATCGAGCAGGAAATAGCGACCTCGGAAAAGGAATGCATGGATTTCCGCAACAAGGCGGCTGACGCGGTCCATGAGATTTTCCTGGCGCTGGACGATATGGAAGAACTGCTCAAATACCTCAACCCCTTACTACTCTACGACCTCGAAAAGTTTCACCCCACATCCTTTGCCAAACTAAAAGAGTACAAGAACAAGTTTATCTATGATATGCTCGTAGGTAATCTTACCTGGGGCATAGAGGACGGCATCTTCCGCACGAATTTCAATAAGGACATCATAGCGCGGCAAAGGATCGAAGCATCCTTCCTCATTTTCAACCCTGAAGTTTTCCCTCATACCCGCTACCATATCGTAGACGTGAATTACGAATTGTCGATGTTTTATCTCTACGGGGTAGTCAATGACAAAGGCAAGCAGCTGATTGAAAAATATAATGCTGAACGCAACAAAAAATCATCTCAATGAACAGAATGTGTACCAACGGACGAAGACTACTGACAGCGGTAACCCTGCTGTGGGGCCTTGGCGCCGCGGCGCAGCAGCCGCAAACGTCGAATGCGTCGTCGCCTGGCAGCCAGACGCCCCAGATACATGACTTCTCGCTCGCCCAGGCAGTCGACTATGCGTCCAAAAACAGCGTCATCGTCAAAAACTCCCTTTTAGACTATCAGATCCAGGAACAAAGCAATAGGGCCACAACCTCTCAGGCCCTGCCGCAGATCAACGGCACCATCGGCTGGACGGATTATATCCAGCTGCCAACCACGCTGATCCCTGGTGAATTTGTTGGCCAGCCCGCAGGCACCTTCCTGCCCCTGAAGTTTGGTACAACGTACAATACCACGGGCGGCATCACCCTGAAGCAGGTACTGTTCGACGGCCAGGTATTCGTGGGACTGCAAGCCCGCGCCGCCAGCCTGCAGTACTACCGGAAAAAACAGGAGTTTACGGAACAGCAGATACGCTCCAATATTTATAAGATCTACTACCAGCTGCTGATCGCCAAATCGCAGATGGACCAGATCGACGCCAATATCGCCAGCCAGCAGGAATACCTGCGCAACACCGGCGAAATGTTCAAGAACGGCTTTTCGGAACAACTCGACGTCGACAAAGCCACCGTACAACTGGCTAACCTGGAATCGGAAAAGATCCAGCTCGACTTTAATATCTCCAACGGCTACCTCGGTCTCAAAGTACTGATGGGCATGCCCGTCAAAGACTCGCTGCATCTGGCAGATACGCTCACTTACGACATGATCCGCGACGCGGTCCTCGGCGATGACTACAAATACACCGACCGGAAAGACTATCAGCTGATGCAGGTAGGGGAGACGCTAAACGAGTTTGACATCAAACGCTATAAGAAGCAATACATCCCATCCGCCTCGCTCGTCGGCAACTATTCCCAGAACCAGTATACCAACGACTTTAACCTGGGTCAGAAGAACAGCTGGTATCCCACGACCTACATCGGATTGAACATCAATATCCCCATCTTCGATGGCTTTAATAAGGACGCGAATATCAAACAGGCGCGCCTCAGACTGAGACAGACGGAGAATAATATGGACTCGCTGCGGAACCGGATCGACAACGACGTAAAGGAAGCGCAGCTCCGTTTTAGTTCTTCCCTGGCTTCCCTGGACTACCAGAAGAAGAATATGGAACTTTCTGAACGCGTCTACCAGCAGACCCGCCGGAAATACGAACAAGGTCTTGGCTCGAATATGGAGATCACCACTGCGCTCTCGGAACAGAAGACAGCCCAGGCCAACTACTTCAACGCCCTGTACAACGCCATCGTGGCCAGGGTCGATTATCTAAACGCTATCGGAAAATTGTAACAACCCAAAAATCACTCTTATGCATAAGCTACTGACTGTTGTTATCGGCTCGTCCATGCTGCTCCTGGTCTCCTGTGGCGACGGATCGTCGACAAATACTCTGGAAGGGAAGAAAGCCCGGCTGGCTAAGCTGAAAGATCAACAGGAAAAACTGAATAAACAGATTGCTGACCTCGAAACAGAAGTTGGAAAGTCGGACTCGACCTCCAAAGAAAAAGCTAAACTGGTTTCGCTGGGAGCGGTAACCCCGACATCCTTTACTCACTATATCGATCTGCAAGGTGACGTAGAAGCGGAAAATATTTCTTATATCTCGCCGCGCGGACAAGGCGGCGTCGTCAAACAGGTATTTGTAAAACAAGGCGACCACGTCTCGAAAGGACAGCTGCTGCTGAAACTCGATGACGCAGTTCAACGCCAGCAGCTCAACAACGCCCAGACCCAGCTGGCCTACGCAAAAGACGTCTATCAACGCCGCAAGAATCTCTGGGATCAGAAGATCGGCGCCGAGATCGACCTCATCAACGCAAAGAACCAGGTAGACCAGGCCGAGACCCAGGTAAAACTTTACCAGGAACAGCTCGACTTCACCAACGTATACGCCGACATCCCCGGAATCCTCAATACTTTTTCGATCCGGGTCGGCGAATCCTTTGCACCCGGCAGCCAATCGGTAATGATCGTCAATACGGATAACCTCAAGGTGGTCGTACAGGTTCCTGAGATCTATCAGGAAAGAGTAAAGGTCGGAACCCCGGTAAAGATCACCCTGCCCGGTTTGAATAACAGGATAATTACTGGAGTCGTTCGCATTTCTTCAAAAGTGATCAATGCAGGCGACCGCTCCTTCCAGGTTGAAATAAAGATCAGCGGCAACGACATCCGCGCCAACCAGGTTGCGGTCGTAAAGCTGCAGGATTACCAGGCTAGCAACGTGCTGACGATCCCCGTCAATACGCTGCAGACGGATGAGAAAGGCAAATACGTGCTGGTTGCAGTAAAAGATAAGGACCGCCTTGTCGCCCACAAAAAATCTGTCACCATCGGCCAAACCTATTCTGATAAGGTAGAAGTGACCAGCGGTCTCGATAACGGAGACCAACTGATCATCGATGGCTTCCAGGGCCTCTACGAAGGTCAATTGATCACCACACAATAACCATCGCCCGCCGATTGGTTATTCCTTCTTCAATTGAAAAAAAACTGTATGAGTGCTTTAGAAAATTTTACGGATAAGTTTAAACACTTCGGGCCCACCACCTGGAGTATAAAGAACAAGACGGCCATCTACCTGATCATGCTGTTCGTCAGCGCATTCGGAGTGTTCCAGTTCGTCACGCTGCCAAAGGAACAGTTCCCGGATATCGTGATCCCGACCATCTATGTGTCCACGATCTATACGGGTAACTCTCCAAAAGACATGGAAAACCTGGTGACCCGCCCTATCGAAAAACAGATCAAGGCGATCACGGGCGCAAAGATCAAGAAGTTCACCAGTACCTCGCAACAGGACTACTCGGCCATCGTCGTGGAATTCGAAACCGACGTCCAGACCGATATCGCGCTGCAGAAGGTAAAGGACGCGGTCGACAAGTCCAAACAGGATCTGCCGACCAACCTGACACAGGAGCCGACAGCCCTCGAAGTCAGCTTCTCGGATCAGCCGATCATGTACGTTAACATTGCAGGCAACTACGACCAGCAAAGACTGAAGAAGTTTGCCGACGACATGAAAGACCGGCTCGAAGACCTGCCCGAACTCAATCGCGTAGACATCGTCGGCGCCCCCGAACGTGAATTCCAGATCAATGTCGACAACTATAAGATGCAGGCCAATAAGCTGACCTTCGCTGATATCGACAACGCCGTAAAAGGGGAAAACCTCGATATTTCCGGCGGTCTGCTCGACGTCGGCAATATGAAGCGCAACCTGCAGCTGAAAGGCCAGTTCCACACCGCCGAAGACATCTCCCAGATCATCGTTCGCAGCCCCAACGGCGGCGGCGCGGTCTATCTGAAAGATATCGCGACGATCAAGGACACCATCAAGGATCGCGAGAGTTATGCCCGTCTCGACGGCCAGAACGTCGTTACGCTCAACATCATCAAACGTTCGGGTGAGAACCTGATCAATACCTCCGAAGACGTCAACGCAGCCGTAAAGGAAATGCGGTCCAGCCTTCCAAAAGACCTGACCGTTACCGTTACAGGCGACCTTAGCACGAAGACTCGTACCTCTTTCAACGACCTGGTCAACTCGATCATCATCGGGTTTATACTGGTGCTGATCATCCTCATGTTCTTTATGGGTGTCGTCAACGCCTTCTTCGTTGCCCTTTCGGTCCCGCTAAGTATGTTTGTGGCCTTCGTGTTCCTGCCGGCAGCCGATATCGTGATCGGAACGCACGTTACGCTGAACTTCATCGTACTGTTTGCGCTGCTCTTCGGACTGGGTATCATCGTGGATGACGCGATCGTCGTTATCGAAAACACTCACCGTATCTTCACGCAGGGTAAAGGAAAGATCGACGCACCCAGATCGGCGATGATGGCCGCGGGCGAAGTGTTCATCCCCGTTTTTGCCGGTACGCTGACCACCCTGGCGCCCTTCTTCCCGCTGCTATTCTGGCCGGGTATCATCGGGAAGTTCATGGTCTACCTGCCCGCGATGCTGATCTTTACGCTCGCCGCCTCGCTGATCGTTGCCTTTATCATGAACCCGATCTTCGCCGTCGACTTCATGACCCACGAAGAACACGGCGCAGAAAAGCCGTCGGGAATCTTCAGAAAGCCCGGCTTCTGGATCGGGGTTGGATTTGGCGTTATGCTCGACCTGGCGCATATGCCCTTCCTTGGCAACCTGCTGCTGATGATCGTCATCCTGGCGATACTCAACAAATTTGTTTTTGACCGGATGATACACGCTTTCCAGAACCGCGTGCTGCCCTGGATCATGGGTCACTACGAAAGCCTGCTGCGCTGGGCGCTCAAGGGATGGAGACCGGCCTGGCTGCTGCTCGCCACCTTTGGTCTGCTGATCTTTTCATTTGTGCTCTTTGCCGCCCGCAACGTACAGGTCGTGTTCTTCCCTAAAGGAGACCCTAATCAGGTTTACGTTTACCTCAAGCTGCCGGTAGGCACGAATGTCGACTATACCGACTCGGTCACAAGAGTGCTGGAAAACCGCGTATACAAAGTACATGGTATGGAAGACGGCAAGAAAAACCCCGTCGTAGAAAGCGTTATCTCCAATGTCGCCATCGGCGCCAATGATCCGCAAAGCGGCGACCAGAGTACGCACCCGGAACTGGGCCGTATCCAGGTCTCCTTTGTGGAGTTTGCCGATCGTCACGGCGCCAATACCTCACTCTACCTCGACTCTATCAGAAAAGTGATGACAGGTATCCCCGGCGCGGAAATTACCGTAGACCAGGAACAGAGCGGTCCGCCAACCGACCCGCCCGTCAACATCGAAGTATCCAGCGACGACTTCGACGATCTTATCAAGACGGCTGTTTCATTAAAGAACTACCTCGATTCTCTTCAGACTCCCGGTGTGGAAGAGTTGAAGATGGATATCGACCTTACAAATCCCGAAATAACATTGACGGTTGACCGCCAGCGGGCCATGTCCGAAGGCGTCAGCTCATCGCAGATCGGCCAGGACTTGCGGACTGCGCTGTTTGGATTGGAATCATCGAAGATCAAAGAAGGAAAAGACGAATACAAGATCCAGATCCGTAACCTGGCCGTTCAGCGAAAGAACCTCACCGACCTGCTTAACATGAATATCGTCTTCAGGGATATGGCAACCGGCGGAGCGCTGAAAAGTGTGCCGATCAGCTCCCTGGTGAAAGTCGACTATACCAGCACGCTTGGCAGCGTCAAACGTAAAAACCAGAAGCGCGTGATCACCCTCAAGTCAAACGTGCTCAACGGTTATACGCCAACCGCCGTCAACCAGCAGCTTGCAAAATCCATCTCGGCCTTTAAACACAAAGCCGATGGCGTTACGATCAAACAGACGGGTGAGGGAGAACAACAGGCCGAAACCGGAGCCTTCCTCTTAAAGGCGCTGGTGATCGCACTGGCCTCGATCCTGATCATCCTCGTATTACAATTCAACTCCGTCAGCAAACCCGTCATTATCCTTACCGAGATCCTGTTTAGCGTGATTGGCGTAATCCTGGGCTTTGCGATCACAAAGATGGAGGTGTCGGTTATTATGACCGGGCTCGGCATCGTCGGTCTCGCCGGTATCGTAGTGAAGAACGGTATCCTTGTGATCGAATTCACCGACGAGCTGCGCGGACGCGGTATGAAGACAAGGGACGCCGTGATCGAAGCTGGTAAGACACGTATCATCCCCGTATTGCTGACCGCTATGGCCGCAATCCTGGCGCTGATCCCGCTGGCCGTCGGCTTCAACATCAACTTCGTCACCCTGCTCTCCGATCTGAACCCGCATATCTATTTCGGAGGCGACAACGCCGTGTTCTGGAAGCCGCTGTCATGGACCATCATCTTTGGTCTGGCCTTCGCCTTTTTTATGACCCTCTTCATGGTGCCAAGTATGTACCTGCTGTCTGAACGCCTCAAACGCCCGATGCGCCGTCACTATGGAGGCAAATGGATCTCCTTCCTCGGGATCCCGCCCTTTACACTGGTGTTCCTGGTGCTGATGTTCATCACGATCATCTGGCACTCGGCAGAAGTGAGAGGCCGCCGCCGGAGACTGGCTGGAAAGAAAGGAGCCGATGAGACATGGATACGTTCCTGGTTCTAAGCCTCCGGGCTTCGGATAAAAATAGAGGCCGCCTGTATCAGGCGGCTTCTTACCCCCGGCCTTCGGCCGGAGCACAAAAAAAGGGGAGCGATCAGCTCCCCTTTTTTTATTATGCGTTTTAAGTTTAATTTCTGCGTCCTGCGATCTTGATCAACAGCTTCAGGATCTCGATGTAAAGCCATACGATCGTAACCATAAGGCCAAAAGAACAATACCACTCCATGTATTTGGGAGCTCCCATTGCAGCACCTTGTTCGATCATATCGAAATCAAGGATCAGGTTAAGCGCTGCGATACCAACGATAACCAGCGAGAAGATGATACCAACGGTAGAACCTTCATGCAGGAAAGGGATATCGATGTGGAACCAGCGCAGGATCATTGCCAGCAGATAGAAGACAGCAATACCAAGCGTTGCGGTGATAACAACAGATTTGAACTTTTCAGTCGCCTTGATGACCCGAAAACGATACAAGCCAAACATCGCAATGACCACTCCAAAGGTCAGCAGCACCGCCTGGCTTACGATACCGGGATAAGAACGTTCAAAAGCCGCATTTGCCATAGCGGAAATGCCGCCCAGGAACAAACCTTCCAGCAGACCATAGGCAGGAGACAGATAGCCAGCCCACTCCTTCTTAAAGATGATCACCATCGCAACGATAAAACCGCCGATTGCGCCGCCGATCATCCATGACGTAACATCCTTGCCGGAATAAAACGCGCTCCAGGTAAAAGCGGCAGACGCCATTACCATCAGTGATAAGAAGAAGAATTTATTAAGAGTTCCTCTTTCTGTCATAACGCCCGAAGACGAACCAGCAAGGGAGTTTTGAAAAACCTTTTCGTTAAGGGTAGGATTACCGGATCTGAAAATTGACATAGTTATAGAGTTTTAAGTATTTGAAACTACAAATTGTTTATAAAAATAACAACGTCCGAACCAGCAGGTTGAATGTCAAGGCATATTTTAACAAAATGGCAAGCGAACGGCTTTTTAGGCCACTCCGCGCCCGTCATTGCCGGCTCGCACCTTTGCCGCCGCTTTCACGCCCTGCCAACTCGGCCTTGCCTCGGATCGCCGCGTTTATCGGCATCTTCCGCCGCTGTTCTCGCGCTTATTTCGCCTCGCCGCCAGGAGGCTTTCCTCCTTCACGGGGAGGACGCCCGCCTTCACGAGGGGGACGACCGCCTTCGCCGGAACGGTTTTGTCCGCCGTCACCACCGGAACCGCCTGGCCTGCCCTTGCCGCCTTCACCACCCTGACGGCCTTCAGGTCTGCCGCTGCCCGGAGGACGACCATTGCCGGGTCCCTTTGCTTCAGCAGCCGGTTTGCCGCCCCCATCTACCGGGGGACGCTTACCCGCATCTACAGCCGCTTTGCCCTCGCCACCCTGCCGGCCTTCGCCGCCGGAACGACCAGCGCCGCCACGGCCTTCGCCGCCGCGACCTCCACGACCGCTATCACGGCCCGCCTGCCCGGCTTCCGGCGCCTTCCCATTCCGGTTAACGGCTTGCTGACTGCCCTGACCGGCATGTTTGTGACCATGACGCTTTTTGCGATCGGCTTTTTCCAAAGCCTTCAGGCTGATCTGGCCAACCAGGTCCACAAAACCGCTTTCTTCCTGTTCCTTTGGTTTGCCGGTAGTCACTTCCACCGGTTCCAGGCTTTCAGGAATGATATTGCGCATATTTTCCTGGCGGATCTTACGGGCACGCTCGATCGTCAACGGGTATTGTTTGTTGCTGTCTGGCAATACATACCACATCAGATTTTTGAAGATATCCTTCTTGATCAGGCTTGCCGTACCCTTGGCGACCTGCAGCGTTTCCACGTTGTCCGGTAAGTTCTGCAGCGCATCCAGGTAAGTATCAAGCTCGTAGTTGAGACAGCATTTCAGACGACCACACTGGCCGCTGAGCTTACTCTGGTTGATCGACAGGTTCTGATAACGTGCCGCCGTGGTGTTGACCGATTTGAAATCGCTGAGCCAGGTGCTGCAGCACAACTCCCGTCCGCAGCTGCCGATACCGCCAACCTTGGCGGCTTCCTGGCGTGCGCCGATCTGACGCATCTCGACCTTCAGACGAAACTCACCCGCATACAGCTTGATCAGTTCGCGAAAATCAACACGGTCATCGGCGATATAAAAGAAGGTCGCTTTTCTGCCATCCGCCTGTATCTCCACCTCGGTCATCTTCATCTCCAGTTTTAACTGGCGGGCGATCGCTCTTGCCCGGATCAGCGCATCTCTTTCGCGGGCTTTGTTCTGCGCCATGACCTCCAGGTCCTTGTCGTTGGCTCTACGCAAAACTTTCTTTATCTCAGGATTTCTCTCTTCGACGCCTTTCTTCTTCATCTGCAGCCGAACCAATTCACCCGACATCGTCACTTCCCCTACATCAAACCCGCTGACCCCTTCCACACTGATCATTTCCCCCTTTTCAAACAAATGCGTCGTCGTATTCCTGTAAAAATCTTTGCGGCTTCCCTGGTTAAAACTTACTTCGATTATCCTGCAGCCGCCATCCAGATCGCTAAAGGGCAGATTGGCTAACCAATCGTGCACGTTTAGCCGGTTGCATCCCCCGGTACTACAGCCGCCGTTGCTTTTGCAACCTGTGGGCTTGCCTCCCTTGGATGTTCCACAATTACTACATCCCATATGTCAATTTCTTCTTAATTAGGTTAATAAATATTAAAGAAAAGCCATAACCTACCCATAGGGCTGGGCCGGACACACCTTCTCTTATAAGCCCCAAGGGCTATGGTCAAATATACACAGAAACAGCCACTTAATTGATAATCACTGTAGTCCGCTCGCGGAAAATGTGTAACAGCTTGATTGTTAAGGCGTGGAAGAGCATTTTGGCGTGGGCATTGCGCTCGATATAATACGCGGCCCGATCGAGTTCCTCGATGATGGCCCTTTGCTGGTTGATATCGGCTATCTTATTGATACGCAATGCAATGTCTTTTTCTGCATCGGGGATGTTCAGCTGGGAAGCGTCGATATACCGCAATCGGACGGACTGCTCCAGCAGATGGTTAAAATACCTTAAGAACTGCTTTTGCTTTTCCCGGCCCGTCTTGCTGATCTCATCGATCCACTTTACCTGCGCCACCGGACCATTCTTCAGGATCGCATTCAGCCACTCCCTGAGCACCCCCTGCCAGTCGTCATCTGCATGACGGATCAACTGCAAAGCCTCCCGGTAATTCCCCTCGCAAAGGACCGCAATCTGCCTGGCCTGCTCGGGAGCCACCTTAGAGCGTTCGATCAGCCCTTTTTCGATGTCGGCGGACTCGGGTAAAGGCACTTTTACCAGCTGGGTCCGCGACAGGATAGTTTGCAGGATCAGCGACTCGTTCTCCGCCACCAGCAGGAAAAGCGTATCGGCTGGCGGTTCCTCGATCAGTTTGAGCAGCTTGTTGCCTTCATTTCCCAGGTATTCGGGCATCCAGAGCACGAGGACCTTGTACCCGCTCTCAAAACTCTTCAGATTCAGCTTGTGGATGATGTCGTTGCATTCCTGGGCGGTGATATTCCCCTGCTTGTTTTCCGCCCCGATAAACTGTAGCCAGTCGTAGGAATTTCCGTAGGGGTTTTGACCCATAAATTCCCGCCATTCCGACGCATAATCCGTGCTGACGGGTTTATCGCCCGCCTTACGGGGAATGACAGGGTAAGAATAATGGATATCCGGATGCACCATCTGCTTTGCCTTCACACAAGAAGGACAAACGCCGCAGGCATCCATCATCATCTCTTTAGTCCCTCCGGCAGGGGCAGGTTCTTCCCCAAAAAGAGAAGGCCCGGCAGAAGCGGGCTCTTTTCCATTTACTTTTTCGCAGACCACGTATTGAGCAAAAGCCATCGCCAGGGGCAAAGCCCCACTGCCTTCATTTCCAAGGAAAAGAAGCGCATGACTCAATCGATTGCTCTGGACCATTTCGACCAGCGTATGCTTTACAGACGACTGTCCCACTACCTGTGTAAACGACATGGCCGCAAGATACGAATACTAATTCAGGTACTTGGTAATCTCGGCGTCCATCGGCTTGACCTTGCTCGGGAATACCGCGATCAGCTTGCCGTTCTCGTCTACCAGGAACTTGGTGAAATTCCATTTGATGACAGGATCAGCAACGCCGATCTTGTGCGCCTCGTCGGTCAGGTACTTGAAGAGGGGCGCGATGCTGTCGCCGACAACATTGACCTTTTCAGCCATCTGGAAAGTGACGCCATAATTTTTTGTGCAGAATTCGCTGATCTCTTTGCTCGTTCCGGGTTCCTGCTGCGCAAAATTATTGGCAGGAAAACCGACGATAACCAGCTTGCTCTGGTAGGTCGTGTACAGCTTTTCCAGGTCTGCGTATTGGGGAGTATAACCGCATTTGGATGCAGTATTGACGATCAGGATCTTTTTGCCCTTGAACTTGGAAAGGTCGATAGTTGAACCATCCAGTGCCGGCACTTTGAAATCATGTACACTCGAAAATCCGGCCAGCAAAAGGAAGGAAAGAAAAAGCAGGCGTGCCATACAATTTAATTTTATTGAAGGTATTAAAATCCAACAGACAAGACGAACTAAAGTTTAAAGTAGTAACCGCGGCCGACCGCCCCAGTAGCACCGATCACCGCGGCGCCCCCACATCACTTGCCCGCTCCCCCACATCACTTACCCGCTCCCGCACCTCACGCCTCACCGATCATCCCTCACTGCCCATCTCGCGCCTCACTAACCATCCCACACCAATCGCCCAAGCACGCACCGCGGCGCCCTACTGATTTTCATAGCATCCCAGATCGGGCAGTCCCAGCGGCCGCGGATTCCCATCCAGATCGACGATCACACTCGTCGCAATTCCCGCATCCACAGCGGGCGAGCCCGGCTTCAAATGAAAATCATAATAGTTATTCGAATAACTCACGCTGTCAAAAAGAGGGTCCAGACCGGCAATCATCGACGAAACCGAAACATTCGACGGCGTCGTACCCACCTTCCAGAGACAGTTCTGGAAAGAAACGTTAAACGCGTTATTCGTTTGATGGGTTGCCTGAACTTCGTCTGTTACCGTTCCATTCGCTCCCCAGAAGATACAGTTGACAAAGCTGGCCTGCAGATCTCCCGACAAGGTCGTCGATTCGCTGACATATTGATCCGAAAGCGCCAGAGCGGGATTGGTATGCGTCACGTATATATTGGAATAAGCGGCATCCGTACAATGCGTGAACTGATAGGAGCCGCCGCCCTGCAATTCGATATTCTTACCACAGTTGCTGATCAGACAATTGATGGCCTGAAGACTGCCTTGAACTCCCAATATCCCGGCGTCGCTGCTGTTGTTGATGATACACTGCTCCAGTATAACCTTTGGCGTACCGGGGGCTGGGGGAGACTCGACCACCACAGCCTGGTAAGCGTTGCGGATAACCGCATACCGAAGGAGACTACCCGCGCTGGCGCCCCGGAAAATGATACCCGGCCAGTCGTCCGGATAATTCTTATAGGGCTCATCAAGCCGGTCTCCCTGGAAATAGACCCTTGTGCTGTCATAGTGATCTCCATTTACCAGGAGACTGCCATCGACAAGCAGCGGTGCGTCGGCATGAAAATAGACCTTGCAGCCCGCCGGTATCGTCAGCGAAGCATTGGTGTCGACCTGTAAACCTCCAAGGATCACATAGGGTAGGGAATTGCCCCAGACCGTATTACCCGTGATCACCTGGTTACGGAGAAAATGTGCATTCTGTCCATAGGCTTGCAGCTGTATAAAACGTTGGTTGCCGTTGTAAGATATCTGTATACTATCCTGTATCACGAAGGGTAGGTTGGCCGCAGACGGATCGATCTTTACCGCGACAAAGACATAGATGCTGTCTCCGGCGTCGACTTCTATATTGTCTCGCTCCGGTCCGGCAATGCCGTTGATGTTGATGCTGTAGGAAGAAGAAGCGCCCCCCATTAGCCGGATACCAGAAAGGCTGATCTTTTGATTATTGTCATTATAGATCTTTACGGCTTCGGTGACCGAGCCCGTCGACGTAAATACCGTATCGAAGAATACCGTATCGGCAGAAAAAAGAACGATTGCATTCTTGCCCGCGGTAAAAGAATCCTTCTTACAGGAGAACGCGGCAAATGCAACGATCAATACAAGCAATAGTTTTTTCATAGATTAGAACAGCTGTTGATAAACTTCTTCCACACGGCCAACCGGCACGATCTCGATATCGAATTTTGGCGTACCAAGTCCTTTTTGATTATACTTAGAAACAAATATCTTTTCAAAACCCAGTTTCTCCGCCTCTGCGATCCGTTGTTCGATCCGGTTTACCGCCCTGATCTCACCACTCAATCCGACTTCACCCGCAAAACAGATCTGGGAGGACAAGGGCGAATCCTCATAAGAGCTAAGCAGTGAACACAAGACAGCCAGGTCGATGGATGGATCTTCCACTTTTAAGCCGCCCGCAATATTGAGAAACACGTCTTTGACGCCAAAATGAAAACCGCCTCTCTTTTCCA
The DNA here is from genome assembly GCA_015654595.1 of Chitinophagales bacterium. Classification (GTDB taxonomy): domain Bacteria; phylum Bacteroidota; class Bacteroidia; order Chitinophagales; family Chitinophagaceae; genus Puia. Next base: position 20,700 of record JAATGQ010000026.1, read on the forward strand.
ATACCGCCAGTAATAATTGAAGCCGGCGCAGATCGAAGCCGCTGACCGTTCGCTGTGGCGTGCCATACACCGATTGAGTGACCAGCGCCTGTACCTCGATCAGCAAAGGACGCTGCCCTTCGATCGTGGCTGCAATCGATATGCCGCTAAGCTGTTCTTCTTTTTGTGTGATCAGCAGCTCGCTGGGATTGTTGACACCCCGCATCCCCTTCTCGGTCATTTCATAAATTCCCAACTCTGCCGTGCTGCCAAACCGGTTCTTCAAAGTGCGAAGGATCCGGTAAGCATAATGACGATCGCCCTCGAACTGAAGCACCGTATCAACCATGTGCTCCAGCATCTTCGGACCCGCGATGCTGCCGTCTTTTGTGATATGGCCGATCAGGAATACCGGCGTGTTCGTTTCCTTTGCAAAACGCTGAAACTCCGAGGTACATTCTCTTACCTGCGAAACGCTGCCCGCCGATGATTCGATGTATGGAGATTGCAGAGTCTGGATGGAATCGACGATCACTATCTGCGGACGAAGTTTTTTTATTTCCTGGAAGATCGTCTGTGTCGACGTCTCTGTCAACAGATAGAAATTTTCATTCTGGATATTCAGCCGGTCTGCGCGCATTTTGATCTGTTGCTCGCTTTCTTCTCCGCTGATGTATAAGACGCGCGTCTGTTTTAACAATAATCCGTTCTGAAGAAACAACGTACTCTTACCAATACCCGGTTCACCGGCGACGAGAACGATACTTCCGGCTACAATACCGCCTCCTAACACCCTGTTCAGTTCACCATCTGAGCTTACAATCCTTTTTTCATCTGCGCTGACCACTTCTTGCAACGATAGTACCTTGCTTTCTTTCTTTTCCGAAGAGAATTTTTTCCATTCCGCTTCTGCCAGCTTGTTATCTTTTGTAATGACTTCTTCTACAAACGTATTCCATTGTTCACAGGAGGGACATTTACCAAGCCACTTCGTACTCTCATAACCACAGTTGCTACAAAAAAAAGCCGTCTTGATTTTACTCATACAGTAAAGGTACTTGCTAATTGTTGTGTTCTTCGTTCCCTATTTTGGAAAATCGATAACGTAAACACGTAAAAGGTGAAAGAAAAAATCAGAAGAAATGTGCAAACTCCTAAAAAGTAAAAGGGCTAGCGAAAACGCCAGCCCCTTACTTACTAACCCATTAAATTCTAGCACTAAATTACAAATTAGCGCCACATAACAAAATAATTTTTTGACGGTGTGAATAACTTTAAACCCCCTTAAGGAGTCTGGTTTTTAAGGCTGAAGGATTGCCTAATCGATTGATAAGCAATGAAATATGCCGATCTGTACCTCGACCTCTTCCGGGTAATCGATTGAAAATTAGCCCCTGAATATTTGTTCGGATCCACATAAAATGGCCTTCTTTTTTTCTGACAATTTTGAGTATAATTTTTACCCGCTGAGGCTTATTTTATAGATATAAATAATATATATATGTATTTGCAAAAACGTTTTTGGAAAAAAGTGTTAATTTTAATTTCTGTCATATACATTACACCAGAATCTAATCCTTCCTTATCTATTGAATGGCGCATTGCAGGAAAACAAGGTCGCCTATTGTCTGCTTAATTCGTCTTGGCCTTTAATGTTTGTAAAAAAAATGTTAAAAAGGTTAATTTGAGATTAAAAATATTCGTATTTTAAACGTCTGAATCTTCCTTGTTTGCGGTAAAACCGCCTTCCCGGGAAAGATTTCTGAAGAACTAATTACGCTTGATGGGGCACAAGTAAAAGCCTTACTACACATGAGAAAACTTCGCTGTTTATTGGTGAGCGCATTGTCGTCCACCAGCAATTATTTTTTGGTCCGTCTGTCACGGACCATCCCTGCCGGGTCTTCCCCTCTTTACCCGGTTTCTGAATTATTCTTTAAGCCTATAACTGATTGGCAACGATGTTCGTAGTCAGTACGTATTTTTCTATCGATCCCAGTCGATAGGTCAGGGAAAAAAATTACGGCCCGTTGGAGCGGGCCGCATAAAGAGTGTGTGACTCAATGTTGACAGTGAAAGACGGCCCCGGTTTCTACCGGGGCTTACCTTTTAGCGAACATGCCGGTGGTCTGACTGTGGACCTGCCGCATCCACGTCACGGCAATAAATAGCTACTACCCGAAAAGCCAGGTGTTTTCAATAATTTTTAGGGGCCTTTAACCAGGAATAAAAGAGACAGGGTTGGAGACTAAAAATAGGTTAGAGTTTAATCTCGTCTTCCTGTTTATCGAAGAAATGAAACTCTGTCAGATGATAGTTGGTGTTAGGACGAATTCTGATCTTTTGCTTGTACTTCCACCTCCATCCCCATTGCCGGGAACCGATCCCCAAAAAGCCTCCCTTTGTCAGATAGGCGTGCATGATGGGGTGAACCGCCAGGATCAGGTCCTTGTGCTGGTGATTGATCAGGTAGCTGAGGTTCTTTTCGATCTCGTCTTCCAAAATAAGCGCCGAAGAGATCTTGCCGGTACCATTACAGGTAGGGCACACCTCCTGTGTGTTGATCGTCACTTCCGGCTTCATGCGCTGACGGGTGATCTGCATCAGCCCGAACTTGGAGATCGGTAAGACGGCATGTTTTGCCCTGTCGGTCCGCATAAAGCCTTCCATCGCCTCGATCAGCTTCCGTTTGTTGTCCGGCAGCTTCATATCGATGAAGTCGACGACGATGATACCACCCAGGTCCCGAAGCCTTAGCTGCCGCGCAATTTCTTCCGCTGCCTCCATATTGGTCTCCAGGGCATTCTGCTCCTGGTTGTTGCTGACACTCTTGTAACCGCTGTTTACGTCGATCACATGGAGCGCCTCCGTATGTTCGATGATCAGGTAGGCGCCGCTGGGCAGGTTGACGGTCTTTCCAAAGGCCGCCTTTACCTGTTTGGTAACGCTGAACTGGTCGAATATCGGAGAGCCATTATGATAATAGGAGACAATGTCGATCTTGTCGGGCGCAATCCGCTGGATATAGCTCTTGGTATCGTTGAAGATATTGCGGTCGTTGATGACGATCTTGTTAAAATCTTCATTCAACAGGTCCCGCAGCATACTCGTCGTCTTCGTCTGCTCGCTGAGGATCTTGGCCGGAGCCACGGCGCCCCTCAGGTTGTGCTGGATCGTCTTCCAGGTAGCCACCAGTTCGGTAAGATCCTCATGGAGTTCTGCCGTATTCTTCCCCTCCGCCGCCGTACGCACGATAACCCCGAAGTTCTTCGGCTTTATGGCTTCGACGATCTTCTGCAGCCGCTTGCGCTCATCGGAAGAATGTATCTTCCTCGAAACAGCCACAATATCATTGAAGGGGGTAATAACAACAAAACGACCAGGGAGAGAGATCTCACAACTTAACCTTGGGCCTTTGGCCGCAATAGGCTCCTTTAAGATCTGAACAAGAATATGAGGTTTGCCATTCAGTACCTCGTTGATCTTACCCGTCTTCACAATCTCCGGTTCGACCTGGAAACTTCCAAAGTCAAAGCCTTCGGGACTGTTGTCATTCATCGCCTGTTGCGTGAACTTCAACAAAGACCGGGCATAAGGAGAAAGATCTGTATAGTGAAGAAAGGCGTCCTTTTCGAAACCAACGTCTACAAAAGCGGCATTCAGACCGGGGATCAGTTTTTTGACCTTGCCCAGGTATAAATCGCCAACTGCAAAGCTGGCGTCAGCCTTTTCATGGTGAAGTTCCACCAGCTTTTTATCCTCTAACAAGGCGATTTCGACACCCTGCGGAGTTGCGTTTATTATTAGTTCCTTATTCAAAGCGTAGCAAAGAATGGCGGTCCGCCGGAGGGCGGACCGTTCCTATTTATTTGTTCTTCTTCTTATGGCGATTCTTTCTCAGTCTTTTCTTTCGCTTGTGCGTCGCAATTTTATGACGCTTACGCTTTTTACCACAAGGCATGTTCAATGCAATTTTATAGTTAAAAAAATAAATGACCTTATCAGCCGATGGACACGAAGCCCTCTTAACGCAAAGTCTGGATACGCTGATCTATGTCTTTGATCATATCCTGGTTACCAATCAATTTCTTAGCCGCCTCATACCAGTTAACCGCTGTTGCCTTTTCGCCTTTCTGCTCATAGATCTGTGCGAGCAGCAGCATAGCTTCAACATTATCCGGCTGATGACGAACGACAGTTGTAAGACGTTCTACGGCTTTGTCCAGCTGTCCGGATTGCACGCCGCCCCATCCCAACATAAACTGCGCATACATATTGGAAGTATCCCGCCGGGAAACCTCCAGTATCTTTTGAATCCCCTGCATCACTTCCATCGGATTGCCCGCGGAACTACCAAATATGTAGCTTGCACCAAGTCCGATCTTCGATGAATCGTTATTGGGATTCAGTTCCAAAGCCTTTTCAAACAACTCTTTAGCATTCGTGGCCATCCAACTCTTCAATGCCGAGTTCTCCTGTCCACGAAGACCATCCAAAAATAATTGGGCAGCAAAGGTGAGACTTTTTTCAGAATTTTCCAATTTAGC
>JAATGQ010000170.1 GCA_015654595.1 Chitinophagales bacterium
CACCGGTAAGTTCGTTATCGGCGGCCCCCACGGCGATACGGGTCTTACCGGACGTAAGATCATCGTAGACACTTACGGCGGCAAGGGCGCACACGGCGGCGGCGCTTTCAGCGGAAAAGATCCTTCCAAGGTTGACCGCAGTGCTGCCTACGCAACACGTCATATCGCCAAGAACCTGGTTGCTGCCGGCGTTGCCGACGAGATACTGGTTCAGGTTTCCTACGCAATCGGTGTTGCTCAGCCTACCAGCATCAACGTAAACACATACGGTACGGCCAAGGTAAAGCTGACCGACGGACAGATCGCCAAAAAGGTGATGGAACTGTTCGATATGCGCCCTTACTTTATCGAAACCCGTCTGAAGCTGCGTAATCCTATCTACAGCGAAACTGCTGCTTATGGTCACATGGGCCGTCAGCCTCAGGTGGTAGAGAAGACCTTTGTTTCTCCTGATGGAAAGTCCATTACGAAGAAGGTCGAACTGTTCACCTGGGAAAAGCTGGATTATGTTCCAAAGGTTAAGAAGGCTTTTGGGATCAAATAAGCCAACAACCGGCAGATGCCGGTAGAAGATAAAAAAGAGGCCGGTTTTAAGACCGGTCTCTTTATTTTTACACTATGAACGAATCGAACAATCCCTGGACCATTCTGGGTGAAAAGGTGATCTACGATAACCCCTGGATCGGTCTGACGGAATACGATGTCCTGAATCCCAGCGGCGGCAAGGGTATTTATGGGAAGGTACGTTTCAAGAACCTGGCCATTGGCGTCATTCCGCTGGACGAGCAGGGCTATACCTGGCTGGTAGGGCAATACCGGTTTCCCCTGAATGCCTATAGCTGGGAGATCCCCGAAGGCGGCGGAGACCCGGCCGTTGCGCCGGTTGCTTCTGCACAGCGGGAACTGATCGAGGAGACAGGACTGGTGGCGAAAGATTGGACGATGATCCTGGAAATGCACCTCTCGAATTCTGTCACGGACGAACAGGCTTTTATCTTTCTGGCGCGTGGACTGGAACAACGCGAAGCGCAGCCGGAAGAGACGGAACAACTGGTCGTTCGCCGCGTTCTTTTTGAAGAGGCATGGCAGATGGTCGAAAGGGGAGAAATAACCGATTCAATGTCTGTCGCAGGAATACAAAAGGTTAAATTAATGCTGCTGCAAGGACAGTTAACTATTTCATGAAAAAAAGCCATCTTATCATTGGAAGACAGCCATTGATCGAAGCGATCCGCTCGGGCCGGGCTGTCGATAAAATATTATTGCAAAGGAATACGGCAGGGGATTCGATCGCCGAGATCAGACAGCTGGCAAGGGAATCCAATATACCGGTGCAGGTTGTACCGGTAGAGAAGCTGGGTTCGCTGACAAAGGCCAACCACCAGGGAGTGATAGCATTTGCGGGGCTGGTGCAGTATATGGATCTGCAGCAGGTCATCGACCACGTCGTCGCATCGGGGCAGGCGCCCTTGTTTATCATGCTGGACGGGATCACCGATGTCCGGAATATCGGCGCGATCGCGCGCAGCGCGCTCTGCTGCGGCGCTCAGGCGGTGATCATCCCCGACAAAGGAGTGGGAGCCCTGAACGAGGAAGCGATGAAATCTTCGGCCGGCGCGCTGGAACGAATCCATATCTGCCGGGTCAATAGTCTTTTAAAGGCGGTCGACACGCTGCATCTCAATGGGATAAAGGTTTTTACCAGCGAAATGAAGGCTAGTTCGAAAGTATTCGAACTGCCGATGGCAGAGCCTTGTTGTATTGTGATGGGAAGCGAGGACAAGGGCGTTCAGCCTTATATCCATAAGGCGGCGGACGAATTTTTCACCATTCCCATGGCGGGCGGATTCGACAGTTTTAACGTGTCTGTTGCCGCTGGTATCATCTTATACGAAGCAATGAAACAACGATTATGAATGATCAAATTACGCTGGTAGAATGCCCAAGGGACGCAATGCAGGGATGGCCGCATATCATCCCTACGGAAAAGAAGATCGACTATCTCAACGCATTGCTGAAAGTGGGGTTCGACGTCCTCGACTTTGGCAGTTACGTTTCTGCAAAAGCCATCCCGCAGATGGCGGATACGGCCGAAGTGCTGAAAGGACTGGACTGGGAGAAGAGCCGGACGAAGCTGCTGGCGATCGTTGCCAACTACCGCGGAGCGGAAGAAGCCGCGCAGCAGGATGCGATCCGTTTCCTGGGTTTCCCCTTCTCCGTCTCGGAGACGTTTCAACTACGAAATACAAATAAGACGATCGAAGGCTCCTTTGCCACGGTGGAAGAGATGCTGGAGTTATGCGCTTCGAGGCAAAAGGAACTGGTCGTCTATTTATCGATGGCCTTTGGCAATCCTTATGGCGAACCCTGGAATGAAGAGATCGTAATGGAGTGGGCGGGGGCGCTGGCAAAGCTGGGCGTTAAGACCCTTTCTATAGCCGATACTGTAGGACTCGCTACGCCGGAACAGGTCTTCAGCGTAACCGATTACCTGATCCGCGAGCTGCCCCAGTGTACGATCGGGGTTCACCTTCATGCTACCGCCCATGGCCGGAAAGCCAAGATCGATGCGGCCTTAGAGGCAGGCTGCCGTCGTTTCGACGGGGCGTTAAAGGGCATCGGGGGATGTCCGATGTCCGGCAGTGAATTGGTGGGAAATATGGACATGGAGAAGATGATCCTCCACCTGACCGCCCGGCATCTGCCCATAAAAATTGATCCCTCAGCCTTAAAAGAAGCATCGTTGCTGGCTGACGAAATCTTTGTCTGAGCATGGAATTTCAACTACCTATCACCATTCCTTCGCTGCCGCAGCCCATCCGGTACGGAGAGAAGATCCTGTTGACAGGCTCCTGTTTTACGGAGCATATCGGCAGCCAGCTGATCGACTGGAAATTTGATGTGCTGCAAAATCCCAATGGCATCCTTTTCGATGCGGCAAGCGTGGCGGAATCGCTGGTCTCCTATATACAAAACAAACAGTTCACGGCCGATGACCTCGTGTACTTCAACGAGCTATGGCATAGCTGGCAGCACCACAGCCATTTTTCGGGTATGGACCGGGATGCGGTGCTGGAAAAGATCAATGCTTCGCAGCGGAGGGCGCATGCTTTTCTAAAAGAAGCCAGATGGCTGGTGATCACGCTCGGGAGTTCGTTCTCTTACCGCCTTGCGTCGGAGGCGCCGCAGGAATGGAAGAAGGGAGTGCCGGGAATCGGCAGGATAGAAGGGCAGCTGACAGGGCCGGCAGTAGGGTCGCCCGTACCGCTTTCCGTCGCCAATTGTCATCGGGCGCCCGGCAAGACCTTTGTCAAGCATCTGATGACGATCGAAGAGATTATCATTGCGTTGGACAGTACGCTTTATCAATTATTCTATTTCAATCCTGGGATAAAGGTCATTTTTACCGTTAGCCCCGTGCGTCATATAAGAGATGGGGTCGTGGAGAACAACAGGAGCAAGGCGCGGTTGATCGAGGCCGTTCACCATCTTGTTTCGAAGTTCGACCGGTTGTATTACTTCCCCGCCTATGAACTGGTGATCGATGTGTTACGGGACTACCGGTTCTTCGACATCGATATGGTGCATCCGAATTATCCCGCTACCACTTTTGTACTGGAAAAATTTGTCCAGCATTATATCGATCCGGCGGCCCAGCCTTTGCTCGAAGCAGTGAAGAAGATCGTGATCGCGAGACGGCATAAGCCTTTTCAGCCGGAGACGCAGGCGCATCAGCGTTTTTTGCGGGATCACTATGAAAAGGCGCTTGAATTGACCCGGCAGTATCCCTTTCTCGATCTGAAAGAGGAGCTGGAGTATTTTGCCCGATAGCATGGCGAAGTCATTAACATCTTTCCCGACACAGGCGGCAGCGATATTGGGGTTTTATAAAAGCCTTAGGCCCGACTTTGCGATGCCGCCCGGGGTTTCTATCATGAACCCATACACGAACCCCTCTACCTGGGAGACGGCGAGTACGTTTTATCATAAGTATTACGGGGACAAGCAGCCGAGAGGGTATATCTTCGGCATAAATCCGGGGCGGTTTGGGGCAGGTGTAACGGGTGTCCCGTTTACCGATCCTATCCGGCTGGAAGAGAAATGTGGCATACCCAACGACTGGAAGAAGCAGGCGGAACTGTCTTCGATCTTTGTATATGAGATGATTGACCGGTTTGGCGGAGCCGAAGCGTTTTATTCGCAATTTTATATAACGGCCATCTCGCCGCTGGGCTTTGTGAAGGATGGCAGGAACCTGAACTATTATGACGACAAGGAACTGATGCGGGATGTCGAACCCTTTGCGGTGGATTGTATCCGGCGCCAGATGGCGGCGATACCGACCTACGCTGTTGCCTGGTGTTTGGGGGAAGGGGCGAACTATAAGTACTTCAGCCGGCTCAACGCGAAGTATGGGTTTTTCGGGGAGATCATTCCTTTGCCGCATCCGCGTTGGGTGATGCAATACCGGCGGAAACGGATGGCGGAGTATGCGGACAGCTATGTGGAGAAGCTGGCCCGGATCGAAGGGGCAGCACGAGCCGGCCGCGGGTAGCCAGCGGCGTGGCTGGAGGACCTGAAGGCCGGGCAGCGACACGGGCGCGATGCCTGCGGTGTCGCCGCCTGCGGGTTGCACACTAGTGGATCCGGTCGCCGCGGATCTCCTGGGATTCCATAACGCCGACTTCGTAGTCGAGCCATTCTTTCCAGCGGCGGCGTACTTTTTCTTTTTCGATATAGGTTTCGGACAGTTCGATAAAGAGATGGTAGTGACCGGCTTCGCTTTCCATGAAGCGGCGGTAGAACTGGCGGAGGTAAGGGTCGTCGAGGCCTTCTGAAAGCCGCTTGAAGCGCTCGCAAGAGCGCGCTTCTATCAG
>JAATGQ010000111.1 GCA_015654595.1 Chitinophagales bacterium
CCCAAGAAAGGGGCTGGTATGCCCCTTTTTTTTAATCCCAGATACCCCAACCATTGACCGATACGGAGAGAAAAATGGCTGCAATTACCGCGAGCATGGTTGCCGAACTGCGTGGCAAGACCGACGCCCCCATGATGGAATGCAAGAAGGCGCTGACCGAAGCCGAAGGCGACATGGGCAAGGCTGAAGAGCTGCTGCGCGTCAAGCTGGGCAGCAAGGCCGGCAAGGCTGCCGCCCGCGTCACCGCCGAAGGCGTGGTGGCCAGCTACATCGACGGCACCACCGGCGCGCTGATCGAAGTCAATTACGACGGGTAGGGCAGGTCCGAGGCGCTCGACGACGAGTCCGACAGCACATCGCCGCTGCCGTCCGACAGCCGCTTCCGCCGCAGCTCTTCCTCCATCTTGGGCTCGATCGTGTCCAGCGTCAGGTCCTCCCAGCCATGCTTAGTCTTGAACTGCGCCAGGGCAAGTCGGTTCTGTAGTCGCCGAGCCATCTGTCGATAGTTTGCGAGTTTGAACGTCAGCCACTAAAGGTAAAAGTGAAGAGCCGTCTTATCTACTTGTCACTGGCCGTCGCTGGTGGTCGCTGGCCGTCTGACCGGTTGGTCGTCTGGCTGTTTGACCACTTGGCCATTTGGCCATCTGGCCGTCTGGCTGGCCTTGTTCGACATGTGCTATAACGGCTTACCTTGCCTAGTTCGGCCCTCCGCAAGACCCTGTCAGCCACGACCTCGGGCTGTTTCCTCAACGGAGACGACATTCTTCTTCGGTTCTAGATCATCGGCGAGCTGTGTGCAGTCGCAAAAAAGTGGCCGGTTGCCAGATCGTGGGGAAGAGGGGGGTTTTCGTTTTGTTCGAAGGAGGGGGAGAGTTGCAAGTTGGACGAGAAATTGCGGGTTGGAATTGATTGGGCCGTTCGCTGCAGGGCCGGCGCTTGCTGGTTGGTGTCGCTGTATAAGCGAGGGATTAATGCGCTGGGGCCACCTCAAAAGCCGCTGCCGCTCGCTGTGCAAAGAGGGACTGGCGGC
>JAATGQ010000084.1 GCA_015654595.1 Chitinophagales bacterium
CGAAGAATAATCGTTGATCGTGCCCTCTAAAACATAATGTGGGGATTGGGCAACAGCTGCCGCAGGAATACCCAAAAGGATTCCAAGTGCAAGTTTCAGTAAATGATTCATGATGTTAGTATCCTGGATTTTGTGTGAGTTGATTATCAGATTGGATCTCGGTGAGCGGGATCGGCCATAATTGCGCCGTCGTGGTCCATTTGGTATTTTTCAGTGGACAGTCCACCGTCATGACGCTGTCTACGCTATTGGTACGTTTGATGTCCAGCCAGCGATGGCCCCATTCGGTAAACAATTCCGTTTGGCGTTCGTGCAATATCGCGGTCAGCATATCTCCCTGCGTAGCAGCCGTCGTACCGCCCAGCCCCGCACGACTACGGATCAGGTCCAGGTCCGATGCAGCCCCGGAAAGATTCCCTTGCTCCGCCCTGGCTTCACTACGGATCAGGTATTGCTCGGCAAACCGCAGCACCATGCTGTATTCGGTTATGGTTCCGTTTGCCGGAATGCCGACTCTATACTTATAAGGGAAATAATAGGTCGTTCCGCCAGTTGCAAGAGAATCAACCCAGACGCTCCTGCGTTTATCCCCCGCTTCGAACGCAGACAACAATTTATTTTGCAGACTCACATTCAGCAGCGAAGGACTTGGCGCAGCAGTCAATAAGAAAGTTTGGGCATCAGAAGTATTCTGACCAGCGAGCACGGGACGCAAAGACCAGATCGTCTCCTGGCTGTTCTTCAGAAAAACCTGGGTCAGATCGGGTATCAAACTATACAGCCCGGTATTGATCACCATCGTAGCCTGGCTTTCCGCATTCATCCAGTCTCCTGTATACAGATAGACCCGCGCAAGCAAAGCAGCAGCGGCCCATTTGATCGGACGGACACGCTCCCCACCCTGTACCACGGAATAATCAGCGTTGAGCCGGCTCTCCGCATCTTTCAGATCGGTAATGATCTGCGCATATACTGCCGACTGAGCCGTACGCTTCGCATATCGATTGGCCACATAGTCGGTTGTGGTGATCAAGGGTACGTCGCCAAATACATTCGTCAGATAAAAATGGCAGAAAGCCCGGATAAATTCCGACTCGCCGATCATTTGCGACCTCACTGCCGTACTTACCGCACTGTTGCTATCCGACAGCCCTTCGATACAGGCATTGGCAGTATAGATATACTGATAGGCTTCCGACCAGAAGCTTGTCGTGTTAGTCGGCTGCAGCGCATTGCCATACATATAATAAGAAGGCTGTGTGGTGTTAGTCGAATAGTAGATCAATTCATCGGCCGAACAAGCGCCCAAAAAAGTCATGCTTCCCGTGTTCCCGGAAGCAAACCCGCCAAGAGACTCATCCATCATCCTGCTATAGATACCGCTCACGGCCGCAGAAGCAGTGGCATCGCTGTTGAAAACCTGTCTGCTTTCGATTTCCGTCGTCGGGGGCGCCACCGTCACCAGTTTTTTACAGGAAGAGAGTCCTGTCAATGTGATAAAGATCGTTGCTATGATTATGCGTCGCATGATTGTAAGTTTATAAAGTGAGCTGAATACCTGCGGTAACGACACGCAGCGGGGGCATGACCGTCGAACTCTGGGTTTCCGGATCCAGCCCGGGAAATTTCGAGATGGTAAACAAGTTCTGACACTGCACATAGACCCTGCTGCCGACGATATGCGCCTTTGCAAGCGCCTTGCCAGGCAACTGGTACGAGAAGGATAGATTCTTCAATCGTATATAAGAAGCATCCTTTACATAATAATCGCTTTGCGCCAGGTCGAAATAAGGCAGGATATTCGAATAGCCCGGATAGCTGATCTCCTGGTGATTGCTTACATCTCCCGTCTTCCGCCAGCGATTGAGATAGGAAGTTGGCAGATTGTATATCTGTCCCGGCGTCACCGGCGGATCGAGGTTCAGCCCCTTTTGTTTTGCGTAGGTAAACAGGAAGCTAAGCGTAAATCCTTTATAAGACACTTCGTTCTCCAACCCACCCCAATATTTTGGCCTCGGATCATAGATGCTATAGAAATCCGTATTGTAGGCGGGATAGCTGGAAGCGCCATTTTTTGTTTGGAATTGATAAGTTCCCGTCTGCGTATTCACCCCCTCATAGTGATAAAGACGCGTAGCATAGATCGGCTGCCCGATCAGGTACTTCGAGGCGTAGGCAGAAGAATCCAGTCCGGGAAAGGAAGCCAGTTTATTCCGGGGAGCCGAAAAGGTCAGACTGGTCGTCCATCGGAAATTGCGTTCCTGTATATTGACGGTCTGAAGACTGAATTCCCAGCCATAGTTAAGCACCGTTGCAGGAAGGTTGGCCTCGATCGTATTGAACCCTGTGACTGTTGGTAAAGTATAGGCGACTAATTGATTGGGCGAACGGTTTCGGTAATAATCCGCCGCCAGCCGGATACGGCCTGCCATAAATTCCAGATCCATACCAACCTCCAGCTTATGCGTAACCTCCCATGCAAAGTTGGGATTGGAAAGTCCTGTCGGATACAGGTCGACGGTCGTATCATAAGCATACGTGGTCGTATTCCAAAGACTCAGATACTGATAATCGCCCCTCGGAGAATTCCCGACAGTTCCATAACTCGCCCTCAGCTTGCCAAAACTGATAAAGCTAAGCGGCTTCTCTAAAAAAGACTCGCGTGTAAATACCCAACCCAGACCGGCAGCCCCGAAGTTGCCCCATTGTTTACCCGGACCAAACCTGCTCGATCCGTCCCTTCTTGCCGTCAGATCCACAATATATTTTTCATCCCGGTTATAGCTGACACGGCCAAAGAGTGAATTATCCCTGGTGTTGGAATTGGTGTTGTTGGAAATGCTCAGGCTCTTGGCTGCCGCCTCGTCATTCAACAACAGATCGCTGGGGAAACCGCTGGCATAGACCAGCATCCCTTTACTAAAA
>JAATGQ010000156.1 GCA_015654595.1 Chitinophagales bacterium
TCGAACCGCCGACACAAGGATTTTCAGTCCTTTGCTCTACCGACTGAGCTACCGCACCATCCTATTCAAGTGTTCCGAGAAAGCCGGAACTTTTGATCGGGTGGCAAAGATAGGGCTTTTCCCGATATTTTACACACTTGAGGAAAATATCGGAGAATTTTTTTACATCCCATACTCGCTCAGGAACTTGATCCGCATCAGCTTCAGCTGCTCCCAGGTGAAGTTTCCTTCGGAGAGTTCCTGCTGGGCTACCTGCAGGCTGCTGGTTTAGCAGCTCTTGAAGTAGTCGATGATCTCGTCCTGCTCATATTCGTCGAGCATTTCGTCGACGGCATAGTTGAGGTTGAGCTTTGTACCGCTGGCGGCGATGGTCTCCATATCTTCGAGGAGGGCATCGAGCCGGAGGTCCTTGTTCTTGGCGATAGTTTCCAGCGGGATCTTTTTATCGACCTGCTGGATGATATAAACTTTGTTGACGCTCTTGTTGACGACGCTTTTCATGATGAAGTCGTCGGGCTTTACAATATCGTTGTCCGCCACATATTGGGCGATGAGTTCGATAAAGGGTTTGCCATAACGGATCGCCTTGCCCTTACTGACGCCCTGGCATTTTTCCAGTTCCTGTGTCGTGGTAGGATAAAGCGTGGCCATATCCTGCAAAGAGGTTTCCAGGAAGATAACGAACGGCGGCAGCGCTTTCTTCTTTGCTTCCTTTTGGCGGAGCTCTTTCAGCAGCTCGAACAGCTTTTCGTCTGTGGCGGCGGTGCTGGCAGCTTCGGTGTTGTCTTCTTCGTCGTCGGCATTGGCTTCCTCGAAGAGGTTGTTCAGAACGATCTTGAAAGAGCGCGGCTTCTTCAGGAAGTCTTCGCTCTTTTTGGTGAGCTTCAGCACGCCGTATTCTTCGATATCTTTTTTCAGCAGGTCTTCCAGCAGCAGCTGGCGGATCAGCGAGTTCCAGACATGTTCGGGTTCGTCTTTGCCAAGACCAAATTCGGCGATGCCTTCGTGGCGGAACATTTGGATCTGGGGGGTAAGCTTGCCGGTCAGGATGTTGACGACATAGCCGGTTGCAAAGCGCTCGTCGAGGGCCTTGACGACCTTCAGCACTTTTACCGCGTTGTCCTTCGCTTCTACCCTTTCCTTTGGATGCAGGCAGTTGTCGCACTTACCGCAGCTCTCGGTCGTGTATTCTTCGCCAAAGTAGCTCATCAGCACCTTGCGGCGGCAGACGCCGCTCTCGGCGTAGCCAACCATTTCATTGATCAGCTGTGCGCCGACTTCGCGTTCGCTGAGCGGCTTGTCCTTCATCAGGTGCTCCAGCTTGGCGACGTCTTTGTGCGAATAATATAAGATACAGTTGCCCTCGAGACCATCACGGCCGGCGCGGCCGGTTTCCTGGTAATAGTTCTCGATGGACTTGGGTATATTAAAGTGGATGACGAAACGGATATCCGGTTTGTCGATGCCCATCCCAAAGGCGATGGTAGCGACGATGACCTGTACCTCTTCGTTCAGAAAGAGATCCTGCCGTTCCGCGCGGAGCTTGCTGTCGAGACCAGCGTGGTAGGCAACCGCTTTGATGCCGTTGGCGACGAGCATATCGGACAGCTCCTCGGTAGTCTTGCGGTTGAGTGTATAGATGATGCCGCTCTTGCCCTTTTGCTGAACGATATACTTTACGATGCTCTTTATGGTCTGGTCCTTCTTGATCTTGGGCTGGATCTCATAATATAGATTGCCGCGGTTGAAGGAGGAGATAAAAATATTGGGTTCGCGCAGACCCAGGTTCTTGACGATATCGCTTTTTACCTTGGGCGTTGCGGTTGCGGTCAGCGCGATGACGGGGATATCAGGACTGATCTGATCCATCATTTCGCGGAGACGGCGGTATTCCGGACGGAAATCATGCCCCCATTCCGAGATACAGTGGGCTTCGTCGACCGCGAAGAAGGAGATCTTGAGGTCGCTGAAGAAATCCATGTTCTCCTGTTTGGTCAGGGTCTCAGGAGCAACATAAAGCATCTTTGTATGTCCGTTGAGCAGATCCTCGTGTACTTCTCGGATCTGTTTCTTGCTGAGCGTAGAATTGAGGAAGTGTGCGATATTGTCCCTGCTGCTATAGCTGCGGACCAGGTCCACCTGGTTCTTCATCAGCGCGATCAGCGGGCTGACGATGAGGGCCACCCCTTCGCTGACGATTGCAGGCAGCTGATAACAAAGGCTTTTCCCGCCGCCAGTGGGCATAATGACAAAAGTATCCTTACCGGATAACAGACTCTGGATGATGGCTTCCTGATTGTCTTTAAAAGCGTCGAAACCAAATTGCTCCTGTAAGTGGGAAAGAAGGGTTCCCGTAGGTTGGGTGGCTGACTTTTGTTGTTTGACAGTTGTTTTACTACTAACAGCTTTGGCTTTTCTGGTGGCGCTCTTTTTTGTTTCGGTTGTTGCCATGCTCAAAAATTTTCTTCCTCACTTTTATCTGTCCGAGAACCGTCGGTTCTCCTGGCCAGGGTCTTGAGCGCGTCAGGAATAGGATATGGTTAGGAAACCCGCAGCACTCAAACTAAATTAATAAAATAAAGCCCTGAACACTGCAAAGCAGTTTATCGATGAGTAAGGATTACAGAATCAGGGCCATCCAAATCAAGAGAAAACTTTCATTTTCTCTGGCTTATAAACGCTGGGGAATTGTGGTTTATTACCCCAGGTTTAAAGGATGGCGAAGTTACACAAAAAGGGGGTACCCTGCTAGTGGATTCTGTTAAAGTTGGGCCATCCGGCCTGAACCGCAAAGGCGCATCCGATGGAGAGAACAGCATATTGCGATGGATATCAAATGATTGCGGATTGTTATACGTAAATGTTCTATAAAATATCTAAAAACACTCCTAAAGGACATAATTGCGGGTTAATCGGTTGAGAAGGTGAACCCAACGGGCGATATGTTCTTTATCCGAACGACGAGTTTTGATGCTGCGGTCCCGGCTGCTTTGATTTAGCAGAGCAGTCAGCCGATCGGCTGTCATTGTCTATTTATCATTTATCCGTAGGTTTGCGACTTATTAATATATGGGCGGCGAGAGGAACATCATACAAACAGGCAAGGATACGATCAGAAAGGAAGCGGCAGCCGTTGCTGCGCTTGAGCATTTGCTGGATGACCAGTTCGAAAAGGCGGTCGAACGACTGTTCTCCTGCCAGGGCCGGATCATCGTCAGCGGCATCGGAAAGAGCGCCATCATTGCCCAGAAGATCGTTGCCACTTTCAATTCAACGGGGACACCGGCTATATTCCTGCATGCGGCGGACGCCATTCATGGGGATCTGGGCATGGTACAGGATAAGGACGTAGCCCTCATACTAAGCAAGAGCGGTGAAAGCCCCGAAATAAAAGTATTACTGTCGCTGATCAGGGGTTTGGGAAACCCGGTGATCGGTATATGTGGCAAGCCGGACTCTACCCTGGCGCGGGAATCCGACATCGTGCTGAATGTGTCTGTCGACCAGGAAGCCTGCCTCAACAACCTGGCGCCCACCAACAGCACGACGGTCCAGCTGGTGATGGGAGATGCGCTGGCGGTTGTATTGATGGAGATGCGTGGATTTGGCAGCGAAGAATTTGCCCGTTTCCACCCCGGTGGTACGCTCGGGAAAAAATTATATTTGCGTGTTCAGGACGTGTACATTCACAATGAAAAGCCCCGCGTCGACGTTGATACGGCGCTTAGGGAAGTGATCATAGAAATGACCTCCAAGCGATTGGGCGCTACTGCTGTTACCGACGGACAGGGCCTGCTGCTTGGAGTGATAACCGATGGTGATCTTCGCCGGATGCTGGAAAAGAAAGGAATGACCGAGGGCCTGAAAGCCCGGGACATAATGACCCTCCGGCCAAAAACTGTGGAAGCGGATGCTTTAGCCATTGAAGCGCTTGATCTGATGCGTGTTCATGATATCACAAGATTGGTAGTTACGAGCGGGGACCGGTATCTGGGGTTTATCGATCTGAACAACCTTATCCGGGAAGGCATTATTTAACGGGCACGATACATGCTATTCGTTGAATAAACAATACTACCTGGCGGCTTGACCAGGAAACAGGCGGCAACTGTAATACGGCATTAAGATTGTATGAACAAACATCATTATGTGGTTATCATGGCAGGAGGAATCGGCAGTCGATTCTGGCCCATGAGCCGTCAGAATTATCCAAAGCAATTTCTGGACATTCTGAACACAGGAAAGACGCTCATCCAATGGACTTTTGACCGTTTTGCTTCTTTTATCCCCACGGAAAATATTTTTGTCGTCACCTCCCAGGAGTATGCCGACATCGTAAAGGAACAGCTGCCGCAGCTGCCGGTAGAAAACATCCTTGGCGAACCTTCGCGGAAGAACACGGCTCCCTGTATCGCCTATATCTCCTTCAAGCTCCAACAAGCCGATCCACAAGCCTCTCTTATCGTGGCTCCTTCGGATCACCTGATCCTGGATCAAACAGCTTTCAGGAAAGTTTGCCTGGAAGCGCTCGAGTTTGTCAACAAGCATAACGCCTTTATTACGCTCGGTATCAAGCCGACCTATCCCAACACCGGATACGGCTATATCCAGCATGAACAACATACCGTCTCGGACGACGTCTACAAGGTGAAGACCTTTACGGAAAAGCCGAACCTCGAACTGGCTAAGACCTTCCTGTCCAGCGGCGACTTCCTGTGGAATGCAGGCATCTTCGTATGGCAGGTGAAAAACATCATCCAGGCCTTCGAAAAACATCTGCCGGAAATGTACGACGTCTTTGCCGCAGACAAACATAAGTTCAACACGCCTTCTGAAAAGCAGGCGCTCGAATATATCTATCCCCTTTGTACCAATATCTCCATCGACTTCGGTATCATGGAAAAGGCGGATAACGTCTATGTCATCCCCTCCTCTTTTGGCTGGAGCGACCTGGGAACCTGGAACAGCGCCTACGAAAATCTTCAGAAGGATTATCTCGAAAACGCCGTTGCCGGCGACAACGTGATCGTCATCGACTCTACCCGTTGCATGGTCCATGCTCCAAACGACAAGCTCTTGCTGCTGCAGGGACTGGATGACTTTATCGTGGTAGACACGAAGGACGTCCTGTTGATCTGCAGACGCGACAAGGAACAGGAGATCAAAGAATATGTGGCAGAAGTAAAACGGAATAAAGGAGATCAGTATCTTTAAGGGAGATATGTCTCCCTATCCGCTGCATACCATCCTCTTTATGGATATCGAAACGGTATCCCAGTGTCCCGTATTCGACGAAGTCCCCGACGAGTGGAAGGAGCTGTGGCGGGCAAAAGCCGGGGCTCTTGTACAGCGTGAGAAAGAGCCGACGACCCCCGAGGAGCTTTACGGAAAAGCGGCCATCTATGCCGAGTTCGGAAAAGTCGTCTGCATCAGCTGCGGTATCATATCGGGTCATCCAAACGAGCGAAAGCTGCTGCTGAAATCTTTTTACGGCGACGACGAAAAGGATGTGCTGACCCGCTTCTACGACCTGCTGCACAAATGGGGGTCGGAGGGGCAGAAATATCTCTGCGCGCACAATGGCAAAGACTTTGACTTTCCCTACCTCTGCCGGCGTATGATCATCCATGGGATGAGACTGCCTCATGTTCTCAACCTGGCCGGCAAGAAACCCTGGGAGATCCCGCACATCGACACGATGGAGCTCTGGAAATTCGGGGAATTCAAAAGTTTTATCTCGCTCAACCTCCTGGCTCATGCGCTGGGGGTTCCCACACCAAAGGACGATATCGACGGCAGCCAGGTTGGCGAAGTATACTGGCGTCAGAAAGACCTGGCCCGTATCGCGGCCTATTGCCAGAAGGATGTGGCCACTGTTGCGCAGGTTTATTTACGGATACACGGAGAAGAGCTGATACTCCCGGAAAATATTGAAATAAAAGCATAACAAGGACCTGCCGGCTTTACCACCGGGCTTTGGCGGGTCATCCGAAAAAAGTAATCAATGGCTGATCTTCTTATTAAAAGTAAGCTCCCGCGGGTGGGCACAACGATTTTTACGGTAATGAGTTCGCTGGCTGCAGAAGTAGGGGCCGTCAACCTTGGACAGGGCTTTCCTGATTTTCCCATGAGCGAGGAGTTGGAGGACCTGGTCACCCAGGCGATGAAGGATGGATACAACCAGTATACGCATATGAATGGCTTTCCCGCGCTTCGGGAAGTGCTGGCGGAAAAGATACAGGATCTTTATGGTAGGGTCGTCAACCCCGATACACAGATCACCGTCACCCCGGGTGGAACATACGCAATCTATACCGCGTTGACGTCGATGCTGCAGCCTGGCGACGAAGTCATCGTATTCGAACCGGCTTATGACAGCTATATCCCTAACATAGAGATCAACGGCGCGGTTGCGGTAAGGATCGACCTGAAATTCCCGGACTATCATATCGACTGGGAAGAAGTGAAGAAAAGGATCACGCCAAAGACGCGGATGATCCTGCTGAATACCCCGCACAATCCTACGGGCTCCATCCTGGGTCCGAAAGACATTCAGCAGCTGCGGGAACTCACTGCAGGAACCGATATACTCATCCATTCCGACGAAGTATACGAGCACCTGATCTTCGACGGCGCTGAGCATTGCTCGATCCTGCGCTACCCAGATCTGCTGGAAAGAAGCTTTGTGTCTTTCTCCTTTGGAAAGGTCTATCACTGTACCGGCTGGAAGCTAGGATATAGTGTTGCGGCCCCGGCACTGATGCAGGAATTCAGGAAAGTGCATCAATTTAACTGCTTTAGCAGCCATACTCCTTCACAGGTGGCGCTGGCGAGGTTTTTGAAGAATAAGGACAGCTATCTTTCGCTGGGCGGGTTTTTGCAAAAGAAGCGGGATTATTTTGCCAGCTTCATGGCAGGGAGCCGGTTTACCCCACTGCCCTCTTATGGCAGCTATTTCCAGCTCTATAAGTACGACCGGATCAGCGACGAGGCGGAGAAGGATTTCGCTATCCGTATCACGAAAGAGTATGGGGTGGCTTCTATACCCGTCTCTGCCTTCTATCAGTCGGGGAAGGATGACCGGGTTGTGCGGTTTTGCTTTGCGAAAAAAGAAGAAACGCTTCAAAAAGCTGCGGAACGACTTGCAAAAATCTAAATATGAAAGCCTTTGAAAAAAGAGATCAACACATTGGTATTTGACCTTGGCGGCGTTCTGATCGACTGGAATCCAGAATACTTGTATAACAAGATCTTTCCGGATGAGGAAGAACGCAAATGGTTCCTGTCTACTATCTGTACGATGCACTGGAATGAGGAACAGGATGGCGGACGAAGTCTGCAGGATGGGACGGAGCTGCTGGTGAAGCAGTTCCCGGATCACGAGGCAGCCATCCGGGCTTATTATGGTCGTTGGAAAGAAATGCTGGGTGGTCCCATCCACCAGACGGTAGAGATCTTTCGCGAGCTGAAGTTTAATACGTCATTAAAGCTATACGCGCTGACGAACTGGAGTGCGGAGACTTTTCCCGTGGCGCTGGAGCTGTATGATTTTCTACATTGGTTTGACGGGCGGCTGGTCTCGGGTGAGGAGAAGGTGCGGAAACCTTTCCCCGAAATTTATAAGCTGCTGATCGACCGGTTTCATATCGATCCGACAAAAGCGATCTATGTGGATGATAACATCCGCAATGTTCACCCCGCCAGGGAGCTGGGCTTTATCGGGCTTCATTTCCGGACTCCGGAGTTGTTCAGAGAAGAATTGAAGGGACTCGGGGTACTTTAGGCGCCGTGGCACGATCGGCGGGGCAGCGCGTCGGCAGGGCTGCGGCGCAAAGCGGCAGACAAAGCAGCGGATGGTCACGGAAATGCGACCGGCGTCTGACTGGCGTCTTACTTCAATATCTGGAAAAAAAACAGGCTCATTACATAAGCCAGACCGGTCATGTAAACCAGCTGTATCAACGGCCATTTCCAGCTGCGTGTTTCGCGGCGGACCACCGCCAGCGTACTCATACACTGCATTGCCAGCACATAGAAAACCATCAGGGATACGCCGCTGGCGAGGGTATAGACGGGAGAGCCGTCTTCGCGTTTTGCCGACTGCATGCGCTGGCGAAGCGTTTGCTGGTCGGCGTCTTTTCCGCCTTCCACGCTGTAGAGTGTAGCCATCGTTCCGACAAATACTTCGCGGGCTGCAAAAGAGGTGATCAGCGCTATACCGATCTTCCAGTCATAGCCCAAAGGCTTTATAACAGGTTCGACCACCTTCCCAAGTCTGCCGGCATAGGAATTTTCGAGCAGGGCCGCCTGCTGTGCCTTGTCGAGATCGGCTGCCTGGCCGGGGTGTTGTTGTTTCTGCTGTGCGTAGGACGCTTTGACCCTGTTCATGCTATTGCCGGGTCCAAAGGAGCTTAGCGCCCAGAGGATAAGGCTGATGACCATGATGACCTTTCCGGCGTCGACCACGAAGATCTTTGCCTTGTTGATCATGGTGACGATCACGTTATTCCAGCGGGGAGCGCGGTAGATCGGCAATTCGAGGATAAAAAAGCTTTTTTCTTTCAGCTTGATAAACCATTTGGCCACGTAGCTGACGATCATGGCCATGATGGTTCCCAGCATATACAGCCCCATCATAACCAGCCCCTGCAAGCTGAATATACCCAGGATCTCCTTTCGGGGGATCACCAGGCCGATCAGCATCGTGTAGACCGGAAGTCGGGCGCTGCAGCTCATCAGCGGCGTGATCAGGATCGTGAGCAGTCTTTCTTTCCGGTTTTCGATGTTGCGGGTGCTCATGATGGCTGGAACGGCGCAGGCAAAGCCGCTGATCATCGGCATTACGCTTTTGCCGTTGAGGCCGACCTTCCGCATCAGCTTGTCGGTAAGGAAGCTGATCCGGGCCATATATCCCGTGTCTTCGAGGATGGTAATGAGTCCAAAAAGGATCATGATCTGAGGGACAAAGACCAGAATGCCGCTGAGACCGGCAAGCAGTCCATTGACCAGCAGGTCGCTCCACCAGGCTTCGGGCAGGGAGTGTCCCAGCCATCCGCCCAGGCGTGAAAAGGTCCAGTCGATGGCATCCATCGGGAATTGGGCGATCCAGAATACACTTTGGAAAAGGAGGAATAAAACGACTAATAAAATAATATAACCCCAGGTCCGGTCGAGAAAGAGTCTGTCCAGCTTTTCGGTGAACAAGGTTTTTTCAAGCGGATCTGGTTCGGCAACTGTATGCTGCATGATCTGTTTGATCCGGCCATAGCGCTGCAGGATCTCGTCGGCCTGTATGCGGGTATGGTTGAAGGCGTGAACAGACTCGATATTTTCGATCTTCCCCTGGAGGTCTTCGGGCAGGTTGAAGTGTTCGTGATTGATGAGGTAGTGGATGGCCATGTAGTCGCTGGCCTCGGGAAACAGCTGCTGCACGTCCAGGATGGCGCTGCTGGCCAGTGCCTGGTTGCCGATAAACTCGCGGGGAGGCGCCTGGTGGAGCTGCCGGGCCCGGAGTTCGACGATCTTTTTGAGCTGTGGGATCCCTTTGTTCTTTCGCGGGTTTACCGCGACGACGGGGATTCCCAGTTCCCGTTCGAGGCCGTCGACGTCGATCTCGATCCCTTTCTGGGCGGCGAGGTCCATCATAGACAGTGCGACGACGACCGGTAATTTCAGATCGATGATCTGCGAACAGAAAAGCAGGTTGCGTTTCAGATTGCTGGCGTCGACCAGAAGGACGACCATATCGATGTGAACGGAGGGGTCCTGGTCGAGAAGGACCTTATAGGTGACCCATTCGTCTGCCCTTTTCGGATAGAGGCTATAGGTACCGGGGAGGTCTACGATATTGACCGAAAGGCCGGGTGCCAGCTGGCTCACCCCCGTCTTTTTGTCAACGGTTACGCCTGGGAAATTGCCGACTTTTTGATTTAACCCTGTAAGGGCGTTAAAAAGAGAGCTTTTTCCGCTGTTTGGATTCCCTACCAGGGCAATATGGAGCGTATTCTTTTTCAAAACCAGGTCAAGGCCTCAGGGCTTGTCAGTAAAAGCGCAAAGGTAAGCCGTTCGGGGCTGCCTCCATTTACGAAATAGGGAAGGAAACCAGAAGCGGGCATTATAGCACGATTAATTTTCCATTCTCATAGAATGGAAGGACGTTGGCTGCGTCTGGGGTCAGGCAATACCGGATATCTTTTTCCAGCCCATAATTCATCAGTCGATGGTAGTGGGATGCATTTTTTTCCTTCATAAAGGAATAAAGATCATTACGGGCGTCCATATAGAGCGTTTCTGCTATCTGGGAGGAGTCGCAATTGATATGGAAATTATCCCTGATGCGGTTGATCACAGCGCCGGCAAAGAGCAGGTCTTCGATATTGACCTTGTCTTTCCAGGCGGCGCAGCCCAATACAACCGGTTGGTTTTGAGCAACTAAATAGTCACATATGGCGCTTAGATTGGGGAAGGAGCCGGTGATGATCTGGCCGGCGCCCCTGTCGAGGGCCATGTGAAGAAGTTTTGTTCCGTTGGTGGTCGTGAGTACGAGCGTCTTTCCGCCGATGAATTCGCGGGGATATTCAAAGGGAGAGTTCCCGTGCTGGAGGCCTTCGGCGATCATACCGTCCCGTTCGCCGGCTGTAATGCCGTCGATTTGTCTGCCCAGCTCTATACATTTGGCGACGCTGTCTACCGGGATAACACACTTAGCGCCGTTATAGAGCGCGGTTGCGATGGTAGAAGTTGCGCGAAGAACGTCTATAATGACTACGATGGCGTTGTTGACGTCATACAGGTGTAATAAGGCCGGAGATAGAGCCGTATATAAGTGAGGTTTGGAATTTGTCATAACAGCAATAGCACAAATGTAGGTGTTCGTCCGATACTATTTGTCCAAAATAAATTTCCACTTGTCGGACTCTGCGTATTCCTTGATCATCTGGTTCCGCATTTCCAGCAAATTCTTCATGTATTGCGAAAGGTAGAGCTGGTTGACCAGCTTGCCCAACACGCCGAAGGGAGATTCAAAATAGAAAAGGTCTATCTGCAACGTTCCGTTGTCTATCTTTTTAAAATAATGTTCGTGTTTCATGCTCCTGAAAACCCCTTCGACCATCTCGTCCGTAAAAGAAAGCGGACGTGTCATCGCCGTTACACGCGTTTTGAGGACCCGGTTCTTCATCAGGTGTTTGGCCTTCCAGGTTACCGTTTCGTCGAGTCCGATCAGCCCGCTGGTTGTGCCTGCTATCGCCTGTTCGTCGGTATGGGCCATGGATTTTCGATGAAGGTCGACACTTCTGGCCAGGTCAAAAACCCGCTCGGGCGGAGCAGCAACGAAAGTTGTCAGGTGGATAGTAGGCATTTTCTGCTTAAATGGGTGATGGAAATGCCCAAAGATCAAGAAAAAATCATTCCAAGGTTGTCGAAAGAATCCGAAAACACAGTCATTTAACCCTTATCCACTAATTAAAGGGAAACTTCACGACTCTTGCCTGCAGGAGTTTATCCCGAATCTTGATGTAGATCTTTGTATCGATATGGGCAAAGACAGGGCTGACATAGCCGATGCCGATGGCTTTCCCAAGGGAAGGGCTTTGTGTACCGGAGGTAACGCGGCCGATCACCTGACCTGAGAAGTCTTTTATCTCATAGTCGTGACGGGGAATTCCTTTTTCGATCATTTCGAAGCCAACGAGCTTTTGCTTGATACCGTCCTTCTTTTGTTGTTCGAGTATCGGCCGGGCAGTAAAGTCTTTTGTGAATTTGGTGATCCATCCAAGGCCGGCTTCGAGAGGAGAGGTCTTGTCGTCGATGTCGTTGCCATAGAGACAGTAGCCCATTTCAAGCCGCAGCGTATCGCGTGCGCCAAGACCGATGGGCTTTAAGCCTTGCGGACCGCCTACTTCAAAGATCTTATCCCAGATGATATTTGCAGCATTGTCCTTGTCTTCGAAGTAGATTTCGATACCGCCGGCGCCGGTATAGCCGGTTGCGCTGATGACGACGTTGTCAATCCCGGCGAATTTGCCTTTTGCAAACGTATAATAGGTGAGGTTCAGGATGTCGACGTCGGTAAGCGCCTGCATCATCTTTGTGGCGTTGGGTCCCTGGATGGCGAGCAGACAGGTCTTGTCGGAGATGTTGTGCATCTCGGCCTTGTTCGTATTATGACGGGAGATCCATTCCCAGTCTTTTTCGATATTAGAGGCGTTGACGACCAGCATATAGACGTTGTTCTCTTCGATGCAATAGACGATCAGGTCGTCTACGATGCCGCCTTTTTCGTTGGTCAGTGCGCTATACTGGGCTTTGCCTACGGTGAGTTTTGCCGCATCGTTGGTGGTGACCCGCTGGATCAGCTCCAGCGCATGGGGTCCCTTCACGATAAATTCGCCCATATGGCTAACGTCAAAGACTCCGGCGTTAGTCCGGACAGCCTGATGCTCGTCGTTGATGCCGCTATAGCTGATAGGCATATTATAACCTGCAAATTCGGCCATCTTTGCGCCAAGAGCAAGATGCTTGCTCGTGAAAGGAGTACTCTTCATGGATTAATTTTGTGGCGCAAATGTAGATAAAAAAAGACGTCCCCCGGCAGACGCCGGGGGACTTTTGTTCCAACTTCAACCAACGATCGATCGTGAGTTAAGATCTTATCAGCATGGAAAGGAGGGATAGCTCGTCTCCAGGCTTGTTCGTCACCATAGCTGTTCTTTTGACGGTCGGGGTGTCTGCACCCTTTTGTGGGGCGCCTTTATACCGGTAGCCGTCATTATTACCGGGCTGGGGGTGCGCTTTCTTTTCTTTGTATACGCCGCCGTTGTCCTCATCGTCATCATTTTTGTCGTCATCATCATCATCGCGGTCGTTGTCATTGGGCTTTGCCTTGTTATGGTAGCTGGCGCCGTGTCCGTTGAGTTCTACCAGGCCGGCTGGTGTCATTCTGTATTCTACACCGGCGGTCCAGCTATAGGTTTCCTGGTCATCCATATTTTCGTTCCAATCCGAGTTCCAGCCGTCGTAGTTTCTGCTCCAGCGGATATGATGATTATTGGGGTTGATGTCAAACCAATTGTAGTCTTCTACGCTGTGGTTGATCAGGATCCTTTTACCGACGGGTACCGCTACTTCGACCAGAACCTGCTGGTTACGGAACTTCGAAGGCGAGTTAAGGGTGAATCCTTCGGGCAGGTTGATTACGCTGTCGTTCTGGGTGATGGGAAACTGGATACGACCCGCCAGGTTTTTTGCCATGTCGCTGCTGCTGCCGCGGCTGAGCTTTACGATCTGAACGTGGAAGGAAGAGTCCGCGCTTTTCATCACTTTTACCCGGACTGTGGTCAGCAGGAACTTGTTATTGCCTATTCCGTAGAAGGGGCTGTGCTCGCCGAAGTCGATATCGGACCACCAGTCGGTGTCGTGATAGCGGTTGACGGCTTCGGGGACATTGACAACGATCTTGCCGTGGCTGGGCTGGACAAGGTTGAAGTCTTCTTCGACATGCTGGCGGGAGCGGTAGTTGTTAAAGACCAGGCCGACGAGGGTAATGGTAGAGAACAGACCAAGAACCCAGAGGGTGGCGAAGGTATAGCCAAGATAATGTGTCTTTGAGCGGGTGCCGGTGATCCGGCGGATCAGCCAGGTCAGCAATGCGATGACGGGGATGACCAGGAAGAGGACAAAGCTTGTCCAGGCGAGGAAGTTTTGCCAGAATCCTTCGAGGATAAAGCTTTTCAGCTCAAGGATACCGCCGCCGCGGAAAAGCAGGGCTGCCAGTACCATGATCAGCGAGAAGGCGATGATCCCTGCGATGAAGAGGAAAAAGGCTTTGAAAAGAACGCCGACTGCGTGGCCGAATCCCGAACGGGTGCGACGGTAAACAGGAGCCGCTTCTTCATAGGTGAAATTCCGGGTGTTTTCTTTTATCTTCTGGCCGACCTGCGTTGCCCTTTCCCGCATTTCGTCCCGCATTTCCCTGGCCCTGCCTTTAACGCCTTCCATTTCGCTGCGGATAGTGTTTTTGATCGATTCAAGGTCTACCTTTTCCCCCCGCATTTCCAGTTTTTCCGATGCGGTCAGCGCTTCTGGCAGTACCATCCACAGCACTATATAAGCGATGAACAGCGAGCCGCCGAAGCCGCCGGTGAAGATGGCGGGGCCGTTGAAGTCATACCAGGCGATATCAAAGATGGAGGTAACGATGCCGGCGAGGAGGGGCAGACAGAATATGAGGCGGGGTATCCATACTTCTATATGAAAGTAGGCGGCGATCCCGCTGGCTACACCTGCGATGACGCGGTCGTCGGGGTTACGGTAAAGCCGTTTGCGACCGTTTACCGGGAGCTCCCTCGAAGGAAGTACGGCCCACAGGATGATATACAGCAGGAAGCCGGTGCCCCAGCCGAATGTGATCAGGATAAACAGGATGCGGACGATGACGGGGTCGATCCGGAGGTAGTTGGCCAGACCGGCGCAGACGCCGCCGAGGAGTTTGTCGTTCGAGGCGCGGTATAACCGGCGGGGCTCGTCGGCAGGCTGGTATCCGCCCTGTTGAGTGGAGGAGGCGCCTGTGGACTGGCTATTGGTTGAGCTTGAAGTCTGGGTGCTGGAGGTGCTGCCGCCGATTTCTTCGGCTTCGAACTCTTCGGGGCGGCCCATACTGGCGATGACGGAATTGACATCGGCGTCGGTTATGCAGACGGCGCCTTTTTTCAGCGACTCAGAAAACAGTTCGGCAAAACGGTTTTCGATATCCCCAATGATCTCATCACGTCCATCTTCATTAGCAAAGTACCTGCGCAGACTGGCGATGTACTGCTGGAGTATCTCATACGCCGTTTCTTCGATAGGTATGACCCTGCTGTGAAAATTTATATTGATGACCTTTTTCATAAATAGTGTATTTGGAGGTTGAAATTTTGAAGTTGGCAGAGGGGGCCTTTAGTATTCCTTATTGGTTAGGGTGTGAACGGCGTTAGCCAGTTCTTTCCAGGTCTCCTCCAGTTCCCCGTAAAAAGTCTCTCCTTTCGGGGTGAGGGAAAAATATTTGCGGGGCGGTCCCGAGTTGCTTTCTACCCAACGGTAGGTCAGCATGTCTGCGTTCTTAAGCCTTGTCAACAAGGGGTAGAGCGTTCCTTCCAGGATGATCAGGTTGGCGGCTTTCATCTCTTCCACGATATCGGAGGGGTATGCTTCACCGCGCCTGATTACGGAGAGAATGCAAAACTCCAGAATTCCTTTTCGCATCTGGCTTTGGGTATTCTCAATATTCATACGCTGAGGTTTTATTTTATTTCGCGGCTAACCTTCGCCAGCCGTGTTCGATAACCTTGACAAACCAAAGGTAAATACTTTTTTAGTACTGTGCAACACATAGTACCATTCTAGCAAAGGTATTTTTTATGATCAAGTGCGATCTTTGATTCATAATATTCGCTAAACCAAATACTTAGTTGTGGAATTTAAGAACGAAGAGAGATTTCCAGATGGGATAAGTGGCGGAATTGACCGGATCAGTGGTAAAAGAAAGACAGGACCCTGAGGGCCCTGTCTTATGTAGTATAAAAGATACATTAAAATAACATTAAATATCCAGTATTGGGCAGTACTTTTGTTCTTATCAAATGAAATTGATCCTTAGCTTCTTAGCCGGTATCGCCTCTGCCTTATTCCTCTGGTCCTTTTTACACATCCAAGGGTAAGGACCTTTACATTACTTTTTCAATCCAATTTCCCGGAGTCTTTCATCGAGGTATTCGCCCGCCGTGGTGTCGGGGTATGCTTTGGGGTGGCTGGCGTCTATGCAGCTGGGCAGACAGGCCAGGCTCATATTGCTTTTGGGATGAAGGAAAAAGGGGATGGAAAAGCGAGAGGTTCCCCACAATTCGCGCGGCGGGTTGACGACCCGGTGTGTCGTTGATTTTAACCGGTTGTTGGTCAATCGCTGCAGCATATCTCCTACATTGACGACGATCTGTTCCGGCAGGGAGGTCACGGGTACCCATTCATTTTGCCTGGACAGGATCTCCAGGCCGTCGGCGGAGGCGCCTATCAGCAGTGTGATGAGGTTGATATCTTCGTGTTGTTCTGCGCGGATGGCTGATTTCGGTTCCTCTTTTATAGGCGGATAGTGGATGGCTCTCAGGATCGAGTTGCCATTGTGGATATGGCCGTCAAAATAAGACTGGTCGAGGCCGAGAAAGAGCGCGATGGCCTGAAGTAGTTGCGAACCCGATTGCTCGAAGGAGCGGTAGGCTGTCCGGAAGATCGTATTGAAGTCCGGCAGTTCTGCGACGGAGACGTTGTCCGGGTATTCGGCTTTTATCGGATCGTTGTCTGTGACGGTCTGGCCAAACTGGAAGAATTCCTTCAGATCTGGCGCAGTGCTGCCTTTTGCGTGTTCCTTTCCGAAGGAAGTATAACCGCGCTGACCGGCGAGGCCGGGTATTTCATATTTTCTCTTAGCATCTGCGGGCAGAGAAAAGAAAGCCTTGGTATTGGCGTAGAGATTCTGAATGGTCTCGTCGGTGATGCCATGGTTTTTCACGGCGACGAAGCCTACTTCTTCATAGGCTTTACCGAGCGCGTCTACGAAAGCGGTTTTTTGTTGTGGTGTTCCTGAGAATTGAGCAAGGTCGACAACCGGAATGGCCATGGTATAACAGATTTGATAGTGATCGATAAAGAAAAGAGCCCGGCAAAGATTTCTTTGCCGGGGCAAAGGCCTTGCAAACAGGGCCTTGGTAAAAGTATCAAATTTTTGAGGAAAAAAGCGCGTAGTCCGCATTGTCGAGATCGACGATGGCGTATCGTTTGACGTCGTTGATCTGCGTCTCGTCGAGAAGCGAAATAATATTGCCGTAAGTGGCGTCGGGGGCGGATCTTATAAGCAGCATCATTTCCGCCCGTCCACCTTTATAATAACGATCCAGTGCTTCCTGTTTTTGCCGGATGACGGCGCCGATGCCGTCCTGTTCGCTGTAGCCGACGGTTCCGTAGTGACCGGTGCGCAGCGCTTCCGTCAACTCGCCGTGATAATAAAACACCTTATTTCCTGCAACAGGCACCACGGTGAGGGCGGCAGACATGGCCAGGTCGGCAGGTGGGCCGTCGGCAGGCATCTTCAAACCGACAACATGTTTCTGGCTCATCGTTGTCGTGAAGATAAAGAAGGTGATCAACAGGAAGCCAAGGTCGACCATTGGCGTCAGATCGATGCGGGTAGACAATTTTTTACTGCGGCGGCCGCCTCTTTTTTTTGAAGAGTTGCCGGCAGGGGTTGTGATCTCTGCCATAAAAGGAATTTGATAATAAGATGCGGGGACCCGCAGAAATCCATAAAAAAGGAACGGCATACGCCGTTCCTTTTTTATATAGGTGGGAGAATTTAAAACTCTGCGCTCTTTGGTGCGCGCGGGAAAGCGATCACGTCGCGGATATTCGTCATGCCGGTAACGAAGAGCATCATACGCTCGAAGCCGAGGCCAAAGCCCGCGTGGGGCACGCTTCCGAAGCGGCGTGTATCGAGGTACCACCACATTTCCTTTGCCGGGATATGTAATTCTTCCATGCGTTGTTCCAGCAGCTCGAGGCGTTCCTCGCGTTGTGATCCGCCGACGATCTCGCCGATGCCGGGAACCAGAATGTCCATTGCTGCCACGGTTTTGCCGTCTTCGTTCTGGCGCATATAGAAGGCCTTGATGTCCTTTGGATAGCCAGTAACGATAACGGGTTTTTTGAAATGTTTTTCTACAAGGTAGCGTTCGTGTTCGCTTTGCATATCGATGCCCCACTTTACTTCGTACTGGAACTTCTTCTTCTTGTATGCCGGGGACTGCAAAAGGATATCGATCGCTTCGGTATAGGTGATGCGTTCAAACTGGTTGTTCAGAACAAACTCCAGCTTTTCGATGAGTCCAAGCTCGCTGCGCTCGGCCACAGGCTTTTGTTTTTCTTCTTCGGCGAGACGCTGCGCCAGGAACTCGAGGTCTTCCCGGTTGTGTTTCATCACGTAGTCGATGAGATAGCGGATGAAGGATTCGGCGAGGTTCATATTGTCTTCGAGATCGTAAAAGGCCATTTCCGGCTCGATCATCCAGAATTCCGCAAGGTGTCTTGCTGTGTTGGAGTTTTCAGCGCGGAAAGTGGGGCCGAATGTGTAGATCTCGCTAAAGGCCATTGCGCCAAGCTCGCCTTCGAGCTGCCCGCTGACGGTCAGATTGGTCGCTCTTCCAAAAAAGTCTTCGGAAAAGTCGATAGCGCCGTCTTCTTTGCGGGGAGGATTGTCAAAAGGAAGAGTGGTCACTTTGAACATTTCCCCTGCTCCTTCGGCGTCTGAGGCGGTAATAACCGGCGTATGGAGGTATACGAATCCTTTTTCATTGAAGAACTGGTGGATCGCAAAAGCCAGAGAATGGCGAATGCGGAATACCGCTCCAAAAGTATTGGTACGAAACCGCAGGTGTGCGATCTCGCGCAGATATTCGAGGCTGGGTCTGTTCTTTAGCTGTAGCGGGTACTTTTCGGGGTTACATTCGCCCAAAACCTCGACAGTGGAAGCTTTTACTTCAACAGACTGACCTTTGCCGAGCGAAGCGATCAGCTGGCCGGTTACCTTCAGAGAGGCGCCGGTGGTTATTTTTTTCAGCAGCTGGTCGTCATAAGCGCCCAGCTCTACGACAACCTGCAGATTATTATTGGTTGAACCGTCGTTGATCGCTATAAACTGGTTGTTGCGGAAGGTCCGCACCCATCCCATTACTGTCACTTCCTGGTTCTGCGGTGTAGTAGCCAGCAGCTCTTTCACCTTCACTCTTGTGTTGAACATGGTCTTTTCGTAAAAATTTAGTGTGGCAAATATAGAGCAAGCCGGGGAAAGAATCCTACGAAACTCCTTCGGGACGAGTCTCATGACCACCCTGGAAAAGTTTTTGCATGCCTCTAGGCTATACGTTAAAATGAGCAAAAAATGGCCTGAATGTCAGATAGTAGCAAAAAATTTTTTTGAATTTTGTGTTTTTATGCTAAAATTGCAGAGGAATTAAGCTGATTAGTCCCTTTTCCAATGCTCACAGCTCATCAGTTTTAACTCATTCTGTTCATTTTTAATCAAAATTTCATTTCAAACATTTCTCAACTGGACAGGCCTATCTGTTTGAGAATGCTGTTCAACTCTCAAGACATTTTATGTACGATATTCTCCAATTGAACGACATGCTCGTTCCGGAACTCCTCGATATAGCAGAGCAGTTAAAAATCACGGGCGCAAAGAAGCTGGACAAACAGGAACTCATCTACAAAGTCCTCGACAAACAAGCAGTTGCTGCGAGCGAAGGAAAAGGAGAATCTGCCGACGACAAACCCAAGCGCAAACGAATTGTAAAGGCTACGACATCCAGCGGCACAGAAGAAGCGATTGTAGAAAGCGCTGAAGAGAAGCCGAAGAAGGTCGAAGCAAAGAAAGAAGCGCCCCGCAAGAAAGAAGAAGAAGCTCGCAAAGAAGAGCCTCGTAAGGAAGCGCCGCAGAAGAAGGAAGAAAAAACCTTGCTGAAAAAGCCCCGTAAAAAAGAAGAAGAACCCCAGGAGGCTGTTGCTGCAACCGCAAAAGCTGTTGCCGCCTCAAGACCCCAACCGGTATTGAATCGCGAGCCTCGCGAAAATCGTGAGAATCGCGAAATCCCCCGCGAAAACAGGGATAACCGCGAGATCTCCCGCGAGCCCCGTGAACGCGACGGCCAGCGCGAAGCTCGTGAGAACCCAAACCGCGACAACCACCATCATGAAGAGTCCTTCCACGAGAACGAGGAGATGACGGGTAACGAAGAAGCCCTGCAGGAAGAGACAGAAACGATGGATCCGAATACTACGGACGGCGTACGCACAGGAGATCAGTCCGGCAGAGCCTATCCGCAACGCAGAAACGAAGTCTTCAATATCGAATTCGACGGCGTTATCCAGGCCGAAGGCGTTCTGGAAATGATGCCCGACGGATATGGATTCCTTCGCAGCAGCGATTACAACTACCTTTCTTCTCCCGATGATATTTATGTTTCTCCTTCACAGATCAAGCTTTTCGGCCTCAAGACCGGTGATACCGTTCTGGGTTCCGTCAGGCCTCCAAAAGAAGGCGAGAAATATTTTGCTTTACTGAAGGTTGAAACCATCAACAACAAAGGACCTGAGGAAGTACGTGATCGTGTTCCCTTTGATTACCTGACGCCGTTGTTCCCCTTCGAAAAGCTTAACCTGTTCACCACCCCAAGTGACTACTCTACACGTATCATTGACCTGTTTACTCCGATAGGCAAGGGCCAGCGTGGACTGATCGTCGCTCAGCCTAAGACAGGTAAAACGATGCTGCTGAAAGCCATTGCCAACGCCATTGCAGCCAACCATCCCGAATGTTATCTGATGATCGTACTGGTCGACGAACGTCCGGAGGAAGTTACCGATATGGAACGGAGCGTAAGGGCGGAAGTCATCGCTTCTACCTTTGACGAGCCGGCCGAAAAACACGTAAAAGTTTCTACCATCGCGCTTCAGAAGGCTAAACGCCTCGTAGAGTGCGGACATGATGTCGTGATCCTGCTTGACTCCATCACCCGTCTGGCCCGTGCTCACAACACCGTTGCACCAGCATCCGGAAAGGTGTTGTCCGGTGGTGTTGAAGCCAACGCGATGCAGAAGCCAAAACAATTCTTTGGCGCTGCGCGTAAGATCGAAAACGGCGGTTCGCTGACCATCCTCGCTACCGCACTGATCGACACAGGCTCCAAGATGGACGA
>JAATGQ010000019.1 GCA_015654595.1 Chitinophagales bacterium
GCCAGGGCATTTACACGGGCAAAGGAAGTAGGGATCCGCAAGACGATCGGCGCGGACAAGAAGCAGATTTATTTCCAGCTTTGGGCAGAAAGTCTATTGCTGTTTGTCGCCGCCCTTTTGTTGTCAATCGGATTTGCTTCCTTGACGCTTGCCCATTTAACGCGCTGTTTACCGAGAAACTAAAACTGGGCGTTCTGCTGCAGCCTTCGGTTTTGCTGCTTGCCCTGGCGATGACCGTGGTCGTCTCGTTCCTGGCTGGCGGTTATCCGGCCTGGCTGGTGGCCCGGTTCAATGCGGTGGAAGTGTTGAAAGGTAAAGTCTCTGTACGCAGAAGCAGTCTGCTGCGCAGCGGACTGATCGTGTTTCAGTTCATCATGGCCAGCGCGCTCATCTGTAGTACGATCGTGATCTACCGGCAATTCGAACACCTGCGTACCGCGCCGCTTGGCTTTACCCAGGAATCGGTGATCAGCATCCCCATAAAGAACGAAGAAAATTCAGCTCGTTATATCGATGAGCTAAGACAAAGACTGGCTGATCAGCCACAGGTGGAAGCGGTCACCGGCAGTACCGTAAACATAGGGATAGGAGAGGATCACGGTCAGTCGCACTGGGGCATTGGATTCGGCTACCAGGACAAACAGATCATAACAACGGCTTTATTCGTCAACTACGATTTTCTGAAGGTGTTGGGGATGAAGGTACTTGCGGGGCGTGACTTCAGCAGGGAGTATGCCTCTGATACGTCGTCGAAAGTAAATAATGTCATTGTTACCGAAAGCATGGCGCGCCAGTTCGGCGTTAAGGATCCGGTAGGACTTTCTTTTTACACCGATAGCTCCAAGCCGAAGTGGACCATCATCGGCGTTATTCCGGATTTTCATTTGTATTCCATGCACGAACGGCTTTCTCCGACGACCTTGTTTATGCAGAAGGCGGAAAGGCCTTTGGCGTATATCCTGGTAAAGGTAAAGACTACCAATCCGACGGCTGCGATGGATCTGGTGACGGGCGTCTATCATCAGCTGGAGCCGGACAATACTATCCGTGCGTCCTATATCACCGAGAATACCAAACGCTGGTACGACAAGGAACAACGTCTTTCCGATATCTTTTTTTCGGCGGCGTTTATTGCGATCCTGCTGAGCTGCCTTGGGCTGTTTGCGATCGTTTCGCTGATGATGGAACAGCGTAGGAAGGAAATTGGCGTCAGAAAAGTGCTGGGCGCCACGATCCCCTCGATCACGGGTTTGTTGTCAAAAGATTTTATCCGGCTCGTTATGATCGCTTTTATGATCGCTTCGCCGATTGCCGGTTATTTCCTGGAACAGTGGCTGCGAAACTTCGAATACCGTACAACGCTGGCCTGGTGGATCTTCCCGCTGGCCGGTCTGGCTACCTTGCTGATCGCGCTGTTGACGGTCAGTATACAGACGGTGCGGGCAGCGCTCGCCAATCCGGTGAAAAGCCTTCGCTCAGAGTAATAAAAGAAAATCCCGGCGAAACCGCCGGGATTTTTTCTATCTGCCCGGCAAAGCCGCCGAATAATTCTGCGGCAATTCCCCCGCAAAGCCACCGGGCAATTCTCCGGCAAAGCCATCGGGCATTCCCCGGCAAAGCCAGGCGCTTTTATTTATGCAGAACCAGGTAAGCGTAAGGCGCCAGCGTGACCTGCGTCCCAACCGTCTGGGCGCTGCCGTCGAATGCATCCGTCCAATTCGTGTTTTGCAGGGCCGCCGGGATCGGATAAGTGATCGGGGTATTCCGGAGATTGACCATTACAAAGACCGTTTCACTGCCCGATGCCTTCGTAAAGGCGCATACGTCGTTGTTGTCGTAGGAGGTCAGCGTGCCGCGTCGAATAGCGGTGCTGCTGTTGCGGAAGCCGATGATCTTCGTATAAGCCGCGGTGACATCCGCGTTTTGTGTCCAGTCGATCGTGACTGTCGTAAAGGGAAAAACGATCGCCGTGGGAAACGCCACCTCCGTTCCATTATAAATAAAAGGAACCCCTTTCATATACGCAATAGCAGTAAAGGCCGCGAGATTACCCTCTTTTCCACCAAACAGACTAACCGGGCTCCCGTCCGACCCATCCACGTCATGGTTGGTCAGATACCGCACGATCTGCTGACTGCCGGTGCTTCCTGTATATTCTACCGTGTTGGAATTGTCAATCTCGGTTACCGGTTTGCCGTTGAAGACATCTTTTAACGTCGCACCGTAAAACTGCATCCCGAAATTATAGTCGAAGCCTGCGCCATAGTTGGCCGAACGTGTGCCTTCTGCGAGCAGCAGCAGCTGGTGTGTCTTGATATGGCGCAGCGAATCGATCGCTTGCTGCCAGAAATCGATGGGCGGGTTGTCGGCGAAATCACAGCGAAAACCGTCGATATTGGCGCGGTAGACCCAATTTCGCATCGAATGGATGAGGGATATCCGCATGTCAGCATTGCTGAAGTTGAGCGCGGCTACGTCCGTATAGGTGCTCAGCTGTGTGATATTGCCGTTGCCATCCCGCACATACCAGTTCGGATGCTGCGTGATCCAGGGATGATCCCAGGAGGTCTGGTTGACGGCAAAGTCGAGGATCACCGCCATGTTGCGGGCATGTGCACCATCGACCAGGCTGCGCAGATCGGCCAGCGAGCCATACTCTGCCCCGACCGAATCGAAACTGCGGGTACAATAGGGCGAGTTGACCGACTTCAACGTTCCGACAGGATAGATCGGCATCAGGTAGATCGTATTGACGCCAAGCGCCTTGATCTGGTCGAGACGATTGGTGACGCCTTGCAGATTATGCGTGGCGCTGAAAGCGCGCATATTGACCTGGTAGATCGTGGCATCACGCGCGTCGGGCACACCGGCAAAGGGGGTGCCGTATTGCGGGGCTGTGGTATCCGTCGTGGTCGTCGTGGTTGTCGTCCCGGTGGTTGAATTGGAAGGCGCGCTGTTATGTTTGCCGCAGGACAGCAGTGCGAGTACGACCAGAAGAAGAAAATTCATTTTCATGCGATTTATTGCTTGACGAGAGAATAGGTATAATGTTGCGAATTGTGAAGGTCAAGGGTAACAAGATAGGTCCCGTCGGCGGGTACGCTGAGGTTGTTGAGACTAGGATTGTAAGTGAACAGCGGGTTGTCGGCATATTGCAGATTGCCGGACCCGTCGATGCCAAAGTCGATGACCCAGGCATTGTTGGCACGGAACTTAAAGGAGCCGGCCTGTATCAGCGCTACCGTTGCCGTCCAGACCTGGTTGATCGGATCGTAGGTCAGCTGGGTATCTGTATTCCATCCTCCGGGTGTCGCGTCTCCGATGATACCCCAGGTCGTCGCCTTGGCTGTCCAGGTATTGTTGTTCAGGTTGGCGGACAACTCGTAATAACCGCCATTGGGAACAGTGAGATCGGGGGCTGTGCCGTCCGTGCTCATCAGGCCGCTGCCCCCGTCGCCATAGTTGATATGATCCCAGTCCGGCGCATTGGTAAACTTAAAGTCCTGCGTACCACTGCCGGGCATATAGACATATCCCTCAAAGATCCCTGCATATCCGGCTACGGTGTTGATCACCGGCGCAACTGCAGGCGCCCATTGCTGATAGGCTCCGGGGACATACAGCGCCGAAAGATAAGGCGTGACGACCGTAGCGACGGCAGAAGAGCTGATCGTAGGGACAGACGAAGCTGAACCATTGTATTGAACGACATCGGAGAGTACGCGGAAGACCAGGCTGGTGCTGCTGACATAATTCAATGTCTGCATCAGGTTGTTGAGGTCTTTTCCTGCAAAGGAATATTTCAGCACATTGATGCCGGCGATAAATTTTGTTGCCTTGGCCCAGGGCGCTGCACCGGAAGTATCCGAAGGAACATCCAGCTCCAGCGTATAGTTGACCGTCACCGGGGTATTATAGCTGACCGCCGGCCAGGTGAATGCCAGAACCGTGTCATTGTCATTTGCGGCGGTCAGTGTGACATTGGACGAAGAGACGCTGAGCGCATCGCTAAAGGAGGTGTTGGCATTGACATGATCTACCTCGCCCGTCTTTTTACAGGCTGAAGCAAGGAGCAGGAGCGCGCAGCCGATATATAATGATTTACGCATAGTAATGAGTTGAAAGAATTAATAACCGGGATTTTGGATCAAATTTGGATTGGCGTTAATTTCCGAAGCGGGGATAGGCAGCAGGTTGTAGTGAGCGTCTGCACCGGTTCCTGCTAAAGTGCCGCCTTTCCAGGGCCAGACATAGCTGCCGCTGGTGAACAGACCGTAACGGATCAGGTCCGTCCGGCGGGTGCATTCCCAATAAAGCTCTTTCTGTCTTTCATTCAGGATGTCCATCAGGCTGTAGCTGCCGACATTGCCGTTTGTCGTCTGCCCATAAGCCCGGTATCTGAGCT
The DNA here is from genome assembly GCA_015654595.1 of Chitinophagales bacterium. Lineage (GTDB taxonomy): Bacteria > Bacteroidota > Bacteroidia > Chitinophagales > Chitinophagaceae > Puia. The sequence goes on from JAATGQ010000019.1 coordinate 4,406, forward strand.
TATTGAAATAATTAAGGGCTGTTGCCGCGTCTCCGCCGCTGCCGCCGCGCGCTACCGCTTCGATGTAGACCAGGTATATTTCTGCCAGCCGGAAGAGCGGATAGTCCGTACTGCAGAGGACGCCGTTGGGAGAAAAGGGCGTCGTTCCTGTGGAGGTCTTATTGGAGAATTTGTATACTTCGACGCCTTGTGTAAAGTCATAGATCGAGGTGATCGCAGGAGAGCCGGGACCGAAAAGCGCGCGGGTGTCCTGGGTCGTGGTATAGTCTCCAAAAACGCCTGGCAGCGGGGACGTGCTTCTGTTGCCTAGCCAGCCGCCGGCAGGGATGCCGTAGTTGGCGTCGTCGGTAGGGTCCGTGTTGTGAGCCGAGCAGATCAGGAAGGTCGTCCCCCCGTAGTTCTGTGCGTGTGTAGCATCATAAGGGATAGGCAGGATGACTTCGGGGTTGTTCTGGTCGTTGTCGCTTTTGAAGAGGTTGGAATAGTTATCCATTAGGGTATAACCTGCATTCAGCACTTTTGTGGAATAGGTGATCGCATCGGTATAGCGGGCCGTTCCGGTATAGACTTCGGCGTTGAGATACATCCTTGCCAGCAGCGCCCATTCGGCGGCCTGGTCGACACGGGCATATTCATTCTGCCGCGGAGCGATCAGGTTGGAGTCGGCGCCTTTAAGTTCTGATTCGATATAGTTGAAGAGATCGGCCCGTTTGATCTGTTTCGGGATATAGTCGCCTACGGGAGCATTTTCGTCGACAAAGGCAGGACTGCCAAACAGATCCATCAGCACCCAGTACTGAAAGGCGCGAAGGAAGCGGGCTTCTGCACGATAATGACGTATGCTGTCTGCATCGGCGCCCGTGATATGACGGGCTGCTACAGCTGCATCGGTAGACTGGCGGATAAAATCATTGGCAACCGTGATCTGGAAGAAACTGCGCTCGTACATTGACGTTAGGTAAAGGTTGCTGGAC
>JAATGQ010000168.1 GCA_015654595.1 Chitinophagales bacterium
TGGAGCCGTTCGACCAGGTCTTTATCTATCCCGAACCAGGATATGCCGTACAACAAAATGCCGTTATCCAGGGGGAGACGATCTATCCCGGTAAGTATACGATACAGGCAAAAGGAGATCGTATTTCCGACCTGGTGAAGCGTGCAGGCGGTCTGACGCCCAATGCCTACCTTCCCGGTGCAGTGCTGATCCGGACCCGCCATTTCTCGAGCATCGAAGAGAACAACGACCAGCAGGGACTCGACAACTTACTGAAACAAAATGCCGAATCCAATACCCCGCAATCCATACAGAATCAAATCGTAGCATCTGCCAGACGCCGTACCGAAACCGTTGGCATCGACCTGGCAGGTATCATGGCCAACCCGCATGGAAACCTCGACCTGCTGCTGCAGGATGGAGACACCTTGACGGTGCCCAAACAGCTTCAGACCGTCCGGGTCAACGGCGAAGTGCTCTATCCAACCCTTGTCCGCTATAACAAAGACTATTCATTTAAGGACTATATCCTGAACGCCGGCGGTTTCAGCGATCGTTCGGCAAAAGGCAAGTCTTATGTGGTCAACGCCAACGGGTCCGTCAAAGGCACCAGGCATTTTCTTTTCTTCCGGCGCTATCCAAAGCTGAGTCCGGGGGCCGAGATCTATGTTCCGCTGAAAAAAGAAAGAGCGCCGTTGAATACCGCCACTTTTATCTCGCTGATGGTCAGCCTTGCAACGTTAATTCTTATAGCCTACAACTCTGTTAAATAACAAATGGATACTTCATCGCACCCATCACAGGACAGGGTATTCGCACAATTCTCCCCTAAGACATTTTTCCGCCAGATCGGGGAGACGAGCCGTTATATTCTTTTCAAATGGAAGCCCGTGCTCCTGGTCGCCCTCTTACTGGCGGCGCTGGGCGCTGCCTATAGTTACTTTAAAAAAGTAGACTATGTGGCCGACATGACCTTTGCGCTTGACGAGGGCGCGGCATCCTCTACCCAGCAGACGCACAGCGGCCTGTCCGAGTTGACAGAGGCATTGGGCATCTCCCAGTCTTATGATGCCGGCGGCGTGTTCAGTACCCCGTCGAATATTGTGGAGCTGCTGAGCTCCCGTTTGCTTATTGAAAAGACGTTAAGGACAAGCACGACCATCGACGGCCACACCATTTCTTTTGCGGATTTTTTCCTCGACTCGCTGGAATACCGCGACAAATGGCTAAAGGATAAGCCGCATTACTACAAACAAAGCTTTCCGATCCCCAATGGCAGTCGCAGCGATACCCTTTTTGAAAATAGCCTCTACCAGGCTATGTTCGAAGTCCTTATCGCAAAGAATATAAAGGTCGACAAAGTAGGGAAGGGGTCCACCCTCTATGAGGCAACCTGCACTTCGCACAACGAGCTTTTCTCCAAACTGTTCCTGGAGAATCTGATGCAGCAGGTTAAAAACTATTATGTAGACGTAAAGACAGAAAGAGCCCAGATCAATCTCGAGTTTATCCAGCAGCGCCTGGACTCGATCCAGCGGGCATATAACAAATCCCTGACGGGACGGGCTTCCTATTACGACGAACACATCAATCCGGCTCTGCAGATCGCGCGTGTTGCACAGGACAAGCAGCAGACCGATATACAGATCCTCAAGACGACCTATGTGGATCTCAACCGCAGCCTCGAAGCTGCAAAGACGACGCTTATCCGGGAAACGCCGTTGATCCAGTACGTAGACCAGCCGATCCTGCCGCTGAAAAAGCTGCGTTCCAGCCCGATGAAGTTCGGGCTGATAGGGTTCTTTGCCGGGTTGTTTCTGGCCGGCGGGTTCTTTGGATTGCGAAAAGCATTTGAATACATGAAATAAATAAACTCCCGGCACCCTTTAAAGGTAGACGGGAGTTCATTTCGATAATGTCCGGCAAAGACGAAGCCTTTGCCGGACAAAAGCCCCGAAAGGGGTTTTTGCATTTAGCGGGCCACCATGGCCTTTAATATTCTTGGGAAGAAGTAAAGATTCTGTTTTAAGCTGGAATGTTTGTACATCCATCCCAGCTCTTTATTATCTGGCCGTTTGCCCTGCTGTTTGATCGTCCGATCGATCAGCAGATCCTGCAGTCTTCGCATCCGCCAACCGTAGCGTTCATCGTTGATCTCTTTGGCTTGGCGGTAACCATTTTTCGTCAATACTTCGTCCATCTTCCGGCGAAGCTCCAGTTCCACCCGGTAGACTTTTATCCGGTTCTTGCTATAGCTGTTGGGATGATGCCGCATCAATACTGCGGTTGAGTCGGCATCCAGGAAGGTGAAGCTCAGGCCTTTTGCCGCGGCCCGGAAACAAAAATCATAATCTTCGATACCCGTCATGGACTTGTCAAAGCCTCCTGCAAGATCGACTGCTTCTCTTCGAAAAAGAGCGCAGCCCATTTCTAGGATATTCTTATCTGCGAAGGCCCGGATCATCGGTTCGCCTTTGCCGGAAAGCATTGGCATCCATTCTGTCATCCGTTCGCCCCAGCGGTCTATAAACAGCTGGGTTTCTTTGCCTGTCTCGAAGTACCGCACTCTGCCGTACACAATATCCGTTTCCGGATGGGCGTCCAGCCAGGCTGACTGGATCCGCAGCTTATCCGGCTGCAGCAGATCGTCGGAGTCGAAGAACTGGATATATTCGCCGCGGGCATGCTGCAGCCCCAGGTTTCTGGCTGTCGCCTGTCCCTGGTTGTTTTGATGAAGATAACGGAAGCGCGGGTCACGCCGGCTCCATTCTGCAACTATAGCAGCGGTATGGTCAGTCGACCCGTCATCGACGACGAGACATTCCCAGTCGCTGGTGGTCTGTTCCAGCACGCTGTTGAGCGTTGGATCAAGGTACTGACCATAATTGTAACTGGGGATGATGACGCTGACTTTTGTTCCCATTATTTATTTGATAAGATATACTTTCCCATTGAGCCGACCCGGCGAAGGCTAAAGAAGCGGTTGAACGAATAATACAACAGGTAATACATCCGTTGTGGAACCGGGTAGCCTAACTCTTTCAATCGCTCCAGAAAGGCACGCATGCTCCTCCAGTGATGAAGCGCATAGACTTCTCTTGATTCAAGATTGACCGAGACAGGAAGTTCGCTGCGCCATTTTCTGCTGAGCAGCATTGCGCTTTTTACCCAGGTCCTGTCCGGCTTTCCTTCCGAGAAATGATGCAATAGGATGTCGAATACCACATATACTGCGTAAGCCGTGTTTACCTGCAGCGAAAAGTCGATGTCATAGCCATGAAAACCCGTAAAGGTCTTATTGTCGAATTGGAAACGCTGAAAGACATCCTGTCGGGTGCAAAGCCATACGCCGTCCAGAGCTACCACCCGTTTACGGGTAAGATAGTCGGCGCCATCGGTTTCGCGGATCAAAGAAGATTGTCCTTTTGTATACTTATAGTGCTGATAAAGATGGATATGCTTGCTGCCGATGGGGACCGACCAGGAGGAGGGCACCATGGCCCGGGCATCTCCGCCCGCGACGCCGATAAGTCCGACCGAAGGGTCCTGCAGATGTGCGATAACCCGATGGCCCCAGCCTTCCGTTTCAAAGCTGACGTCCTCATGGACAAAACAGAGATAAGGGTATTTTGCCTGACTGCCGCCAAGGTTATAGGCAGAACAGATCCCATAAGTATTCGAAGAATTATCGATAGGGATAATTTCGTAAGGCACGCCAATGGTCTGCGCGACGTTCTGGCTAAATTTTTCCAGACGTACAGGATCTACCGAGCAGGTAATGATAGAGATCATATCGATGAAAGACTGAAATCCGTTTTGACATTTAAGATCGCTGCGCTGCTATCGCCGCCGTATCCATCGGCAGCATCCAGCACTTGCAGTTTTGTGGTGCTTTTCCAGGTATCGACCCAGCCTCCGGCAAAGAGTCCTACTTCAACTTCATACTTGCCCTTTGCCACCGGCAGGTTCATCCGGATACGGAACTCGTAGTCTCCGGGGTGTACCATAAAAAGCCCTCCCAGACCATCTGAGCTCTTTGTAAATAAGACCGTCGTGCCGTCTGGTCCTGTTATCTTGAAATTGAGATCGCATTTGACGATCGATTCCTGTGCGCGGAACTGGAGCACCATGTCGAAATCTTCACGGGAATAGCAGCTATGATTATTGGAGGGTGTCTGTCCTTCCAGCCGCCAGGATTTAAAATAACCTTTTGTCCGTTCGGGCAGGTTATTGCGAACGCCGTGAGCGCTGTCTTTTTCATCATGATGGTAAGCTTCCAGTACTTCTCCAACCGGCCCGATCATAGAGACCTGGCCTTTATCCAGCAGCAGGGCTCTTGTACACAGGTGTCTTACCGCCATCATATTGTGGCTGACAAAAAATACCGTTCTTCCCTGTTGTGAGGAGACATCCTTCATCTTGCTGATACACTTGTTCTGGAACTCCTGGTCTCCGACGGCAAGTACCTCATCGATGATCAGGATCTCTGGCTCCAAATGTGCCGCGACGGCAAAGGCCAGGCGGACGAACATCCCCGAGCTGTATCGTTTGACCGGCGTATCGATATAGCGTTCGATACCCGAAAATTCTACTATTTCGTCAAAGCGTCTCCTGATCTCTTGTTTCCGCATCCCCAGGATTGCTCCGTTAAGGAATATATTCTCCCTTCCGCTGAGGTCCGGATGAAAACCCGTTCCTACTTCCAGCAAAGAGCCGATACGGCCGTCTATATTTATCCTGCCTTCCGTTGGCTTAGTGATCTTCGACAGTAATTTTAACAACGTCGACTTGCCTGCCCCGTTCTTACCTACGATCCCAAATACTTCTCCGCGGTTGACAGAAAAATTTATATCCTTCAGACTCCAGACGTAAGAATTGGACGTCTTTGTCGTGCGGTCATTTGTTACGGCTACCTTTTGATAAGGGTCTTCCTTTCCGCGCAGCTTGCTGATCCAGCGGTTGATATCATGACTGATAGAACCAGTATTGATATCTCCCAGCTTATACATTTTTGAAAGGCCTTCTACTTGCAGGATCTCTTGACTCATGTGCTCTCGTTTAAATACTGTCTACAAAACTTTTTTCGATCGCGTTAAAGGTGATGATACCAAGGAACATCAGGACGACGACGCATATTGCGTCATAACCCAGCAGGCTCCAGCTTAAATGACCTTCCCCCATCCAGCCGTAGCGGAAGGCCTCGATAATGCCCGTCATGGGATTGATCTTCATCACGGCGCCATAAAGACCGGTCCCTACTGATCCAAAGGGGAAGATCACCGTAGAGGCGAACATCATCAGTTGTACGCCAAAGGTGGTCAGGTGTGCCAGGTCTTTGTAGCGGGTGGTCAGAGAAGAGATCATCATCCCGGCGCCAAGACCAAGCAGCGCCACCATCAGGATCAGCACCGGCAGCAGCAGCGCGTAGGCATTGGGGGCCATATGCTCGCCTTTGAACAGGATAAAGAAAAGGTAGATCAGGAAAAAGAGCCCCAATTGCAGGCTGAAACGGACCAGGTTGGTCACGATCAATGATAAGGGTACGATCAACCTGGGAAAATAAACCTTGCTGAGGATGGGTGTGGCGTCTTTGAAAAAAGTAGAGGTACGAACAACACACTCCGAGAAATAGCCCCAGATCACGAGGCCGCTCAGGTAAAAAAGGATCACCGGATGATGCCAGCCATCATGCAAATTCCTGGTCCGTGAAAAGACCAGCATAAAGGTCAGTGTCGTCAGGATCGGCTGCAGTACAAACCAGATCGGCCCTAGTATCGTTTGTTTATATAAGGCGATGATATCCCTGCGGGTCAGGATCATGAGCAGATCCCGATAAGACCATATTTCTTTGATATTCAGGGAGAAAATATTGTTATGCGGGGTGATGGTCTCCAACCATTTCCGCTCTGGGGCGGGTGGGGGAGCAGGGCTGTTTACAGGTTCGCTTCCCTTCGCAAGAAGAGGTTCGTTTATCGGGTATGACATAGTATTTTCAAACGCTATAGCCTGGGCAGAAGGTCCATTCTTATTTTGCAAAGTAAACAGGTTTAAATTTGACAGGTGTTATTGAACGGTCTTTCTATAGCAAGGATGTGGCTTTCATATAGCAAGCGGGAAAAAGGCTATCCGCACTTAGAACAAACCTTATGCCAATGGAAGAGTGAGGCTTAAAGCGAAAGAATTAAAATTAAATTCCTGTACAACAGCAAGTTTGGCCTGTTCTTTACTATAGTAATACCTTGATTTCACACATACCCATGACATCTGTATATACCATTATAGTCACTTACAACGGCATGACCTGGATCGATAAGTGTCTTTCCAGTCTTGTCGCAAGCAGCTACCCTACCACTATTATTGTTATCGATAATGGATCCACCGACAATACGGTTGAGTTTGTTCGGGAAAAATTTCCCCAGGCCCGTCTTATCGCTACCGGAAAGAACCTCGGTTTTGGCCAGGCCAATAACGTAGGGCTTGAGATGGTACTGGAAGAGGGGGCAGGCCATGCTTTTTTGTTAAACCAGGATGCGTGGGTGGAGAAGGGTACGATCGGCGAATTGGTTGCAATGCAAACCAAACAGCCCCAATACGGAATACTGAGCCCTGTGCATCTCAATGGCGCCGGAACTGCATTGGACGGCTATTTTGCCGACTATTTGCTTCAGTCGGATATAAAACCTCAGCTTTCCGCCTGGCTGTTGGACAAGCCATTAGATGGTCCTGCAGTGATCAGCACGTCTTTCGTCAATGCCGCAGCCTGGCTGATCAGTGCCGATTGTCTGCGGAAAACGGGAGGCTTCGACCCGATATTCTTTCACTATGGTGAAGACGTAAACTATACTCAAAGGGTACTCTTTCATGGCTTTAAGATTGGAGTCGATACGAAAGCCAGGATCTGTCATGACCGGGAGATCCGTTTGGCCAGTACCCTGCCGCCTGCCGCTTTACTTAAGCGGGACTGCATCAACTTTCTCAATGTAGTGTGTGATATAAGACGCAGGGCTTACCTGGTAATCATTCTGAAAAGGTCGATGCGTTACTCTTTTCTGGCGGCCCTGAATCTGTTCAATAAACAAAGGCTGACCTATAATTTCCACATGACCAAGGCGTCGGTGTCGATGATCCCGGCCGTAAAGCAAAGCCGGAAATCCGCGCTGGGCGTGACTCCTTTCCTTGGTAATCAAAAAGATTTGTTGAGTTCCAATTAACTGGCGCAAAATTTGCACTTTATACAACGGCCTTTTGACACAACCTGTAAGCGATCCCTCTCCTTCTTGCGATCATACAAGAAATAAGATTACGATCCCTTAGTTGTGGAAAATATGCCACACAGTATGGATCTCGTTCATACTGATTAATATCCAACCCGGTTAACGCCCACCCCTGCTAAATTTCCCCTATCCGGTGGTTCACTTTGTGAATTCTGCCGTAGTAATGTATTGCTTAGCCTGCCATAGAATCAATCGCATCCAGCATCCATTGTAATCCATACATCCATCCGATGAATGAACCGGCTGACGGGAATTTTTTTAAATGAAAAAGCCCGAACTGGATTCTTTTGTCTTTACTTGACCCAAAGCAACCACAATGTCGCGAAAACTGATTCATATTGGTATGAATGGCTCTATGCTGGATAACCGACCCACCGGCACCGGAGTATACTCTTATAATATTATCAACAACCTGCCCGCACTCGAGTGGGCTGACGATTCACGGTTGCAATTCACCGTATTCTCACCCACTCACTATAATCTTAGCGACAAGCTGGCTGTTGTAAAACTTTCTGACTTCTTACAATCTTCCCGATATGGAAAGATCGCGGCACTGACCCGCTTTCTCTGGAACACCTTTTATTATCCTCTGCAGGCAAGGAAGTTTGATCTGCTGATCAGTCCTACCACACATGGGAGTTTTCTGCTAAAGAATCAGATCATCACGATTCATGATCTGATCTCTCTCCGCTACAATAATATCAGCGCACATCAAAGGTTCTACTTTAAATATCTGCTGCCCTTTATGGTTTCAAGGGCCAGGCTGATCATTACTGTTTCAGAGGCAAGCAAGCGGGATATAGTGGAGCTCCTGAAGGTTCCGGAAGAAAAAGTAAAGGTGATCTATAATGGTTATGACACTGCGCATTATTATAAGGTATCGGAAAAGACCAGCGACATAGAAAAGAAGTACGGGTTTACCAATTATTTTCTTGCTGTTGGCCCGACGTACCCGCATAAGAACTTCGAACGCCTGTTCGACGCCTATAAGGAATTATCGCCCGAAATACGCAAAGCGCATCCTCTTGTTATCGGAGGGGGGATGAAAAAATATATCGCCCATTTAAAACAAAGGGTACAGGAAATGGGCATGGAAGATCAGATCCACTTTATCGGGTATGTTCCCTTTGAACTTATGCCCGCGCTTTATCGCGAGGCGTACCTGCTCGTCTATCCAAGCCTTTATGAAGGGTTTGGGATACCATTGCTCGAAGCGATGGCCTGCGGATGTCCCGTCGTATCTTCTGAGAGCTCTTCCATGCCCGAAGTATGCGGCGACGCGGCCCTGTACATCGACCCGCACAGCAAAGAATCAATCAAAAGATCACTGGAAATACTTGTTGCTAACGATAAATTACGAAGCGAGCTGATTGAGAAAGGCTATCAGCGCGCGGCTCAATTCTCGTGGAGGCAAGCGGCTGAATCCTTTAAAACGGTTATAGAAAATCAGTTACAAATCTCAAAACTCAACTAGTTATGATTGACCTCACCTGTTCGATTGTATTGTTCCGCAACAATCCGGAGGAATTGAGACCGACTGTCGAATGCTTCCTTCGCTCCAATGGCAAGAAGCTTTATCTGATCGATAATTCGGAGAACGACGATCTCCGTTTTGAATTTGATCATCCCAAGATAGAATACATTTTCCCCGGTAAGAACATCGGGTTTGGCGCAGCCAATAACCTCATCCTGGATAAGATAAAGAAAGAATCAAAATATCACCTGATCCTTAACCCGGATGTGCTTTTCGAACCTTCAGTGCTGGACAGCCTGTTTGCTTTCATGGAAAGCAACCTTGACGTGGGTCTTGTAATGCCTAAGGTCCTTTATCGCAACGGCGACCTGCAATATCTCTGTAAGAAACTCCCCGCTCCGGGCGACCTCTTTCTCAGAAGATTTATCCCGGGTCCGGTGAAGCCCTTTTTCAAAAAGATGATGGAGAGCTACGAGCTCAAGTTCAAGGACTATAACTCGGTGATGGAAGTGCCCAACCTGTCGGGCTGCTTTATGTTTGTCCGGACAGATACTTATGTAAAGGTGGGCGGGTTCGACGAACAATACTTCCTCTATCTTGAAGATACCGATCTCAGCCGCCGTCTGAATGAGGTGTCCCGCACGGTTTATTATCCCCGGGTCCATATCATCCATGGTTTTGCAAAGGGTTCGTACAAGAACTTCAAGTTGCTGAAGTATCACGTCAACTCATCGATAAGATATTTTAACAAATGGGGCTGGTTTGTCGACAAGCCGCGGGAATCGATCAACCGAACGCTGCTCGGCAAGGCAACTGTCCGTCAGAACCGTCCTCAATTAGTCATTCCGGCTTAATATATTTCTGATCCATGCAAGGAGTATCTGTTATCATCTGTTGTTATAATAGCGCCGGACGGCTGAAAGAAACCCTTTCCGCCCTAGCCCGTCAGCGGTTCCATTCCCGGATCGACTGGGAGATCGTGCTGGTGGATAATGCGTCCACGGATAATACGGCTGAGGCCGCCACGATGCTTTGGGAAGCTTTTGCGGCTGACGGTTTATCCGACGCCGCCGGTCCGGGATCGCGTCCGATAGTGGATGTTCCGCTTCGCATCGTGGCTGAACCGACACCCGGTCTGGCCTATGCCCGTAAAAAGGGGATTGCCGAAGCCGCTTACTCCGTATTGCTGTTTTGCGACGACGACAACTGGCTTTGCCCCGACTATGTACAGGGCGTATCCGACATTCTTTCGTCGGATGCTTCTGTCGCCGCCTGCGGCGGGAAGGGGATACCCGTATTCGAAGCAAGCAAACCCGAATGGTTCGACGATTACGCCGAAGCATTTGCTACGGGCCCGCAGGACGTCAATGTCGACGATGGACGCATTATCAGTCTTTATGGGGCTGGCCTGGCAATCCGGAGACGGACGCTCGAGGAATGTTTTCCCGAAGATCTCAATCTCCTCACTAAAGGCCGAACGGGCAAAAGTCTTAGCTCGGGCGAGGATATCGAGATGACCTATACGTTTGTATTGCGCGGTTATAAGCTGGTTTATGCGAAAGACCTCTGGTTCTCGCATTACCTGCCGCAGGGCCGTCTGAATAAACAATACCTGGGCCGTCTCTTTAAGGCTTTTGGGAAAGATGGTCCTATCCGTAATCTTTATTACGCGCATATTACCACCAGGCCGTCTCACCAACGGATCACCAATTGGTACTATCACTTATTGCTGAGTTTGTTCCGAACTGGAAAATACCTGGCCATTCCTCCAAAAAAAGCGGCTCGCCTGCTGTATTTCAGATGGAACCTGGCCTATATCCATCAACTCCTGACCATGAAAACCGAATACCAAACAATGTTGCATCATATCAGCAGCCTCCGTGGACCGCTTCCCACGGAAAGCCGCCGGCAAACCGTGGCACAATTATGAAAAAATACTATGTCGGCCCTTTGACGGGCAACACCGAGATCTCCCGGTACGCGAATGACTTCTACAAGCTGGTGCTCCAGGATAGGGGATATATCCTTATCGATAGCGGCGCCAAAAGTATTGTTGAAATGCTGTCCATCATTTCTTCCCGTGATCAGGTTCATATCGAGATCAGCGGGCAGAAGAAAGAAATGGATCTGCTGGCGCTTATGCTGAATGCCAGATACAAATACGTTTCCATCACTTTGCACAACCCGATGCAGGCAAAATTCCGGTTCTATGAATTGAAGAATTCCCTGCTCGATAAGCTTTCCCGTATTTACGATCGTAACACCGCGGCCGCAAAATACCTCCGGCAGGTTCAGTCCATCTATGTCCTTTCCCGGAAAGGAATGGAGGATATGCAGCGAAAATATAAGATCGACAACGTAAGCTATCTGCCTTATATCGTCAATCAGCACGACATCGAACGCAATCTCGATATTTATAGCGATGTGATCGACTTTGATCCCAATGGCGGTAAAAAAGAGATTGGCCAGTGGCTTCGATTGCACAAGCAGCTGATGGATCATGACAACCAGACAGAGCAGATAAAGAACGAAACCTATTCCTATCTCATAAAACATCACTCAGCTGACGCGGTCCGTCTACAATTCAAAGACTAACATCCCTACTATGCTTTTCTCCGTCCTGATGGCCAACTACAACAACTCCCGGTATCTCGATACCGCGATAAGGAGTCTACTGGCCCAGAGCCACCAAGACTGGGAGTTGATCCTGGTCGATGACGCTTCGACAGATAATTTCACCGCCGCTGTCGCCCCTTTCCTGGGCGATAAACGCATAAAGATATTCCGTAACGACAGGAATGCTGGCTGCGGTTACACAAAGGCCCGATGTGCTGCCGAGGCAACCGGTGTCGTCGCCGGGTTTCTCGATCCCGATGACGCGCTTGCTCCCGAGGCGTTGAGTATTATGGCTGCCGCGCATCTGGAGAATCCATCCTGTAGTCTGATCCATTCGACACACTACATTTGCGACGATAAGCTCGAGATAAGCCGTGTGGCGGAATATCCCCGGGCCTTGCCGGATGGGGTGCCCTATCTTCTCCTCAACGATGGACGCATCCACCACTTTGCGACGTTCAAGATGAAAGCGTACGACCAGACCGATGGAATTTCACCATTAAATAAAAGGGCTGTCGATCAGGACCTTTATTACAAACTGGAAGAGACCGGCTCGGTATTGTTTATCAATAAACCGCTGTATCTGTATCGTATCCATTCCAATTCCATCTCCAACTCCGGCAGCGAGTTACAAGCGCAGCTTAACCACTACGCTATTATCGAAGAAGCCTGTCAGAGGAGGATCCGGAAGGCAAAAGGTGAACATGTTGCCAACGACCAGGTGAAGCATTACCGCACCCGCTATCATAAAACACGTCTTTTTCACGCGTTTAAAGAGAAACGATGGCTTCAATTTGCAGGGAGCTTTCTTGCTTTTTCTGTGACCGGCGGCGGAATGGTGAATCTGGCATCTTATGTGCGTAAGCTTCCATTTCAGGGAGCTGCCTTATTAAAACGTTCTTTTGTCGATAACTACGAAATTAAGCCATAACACTTAGCAACATGCGCCGATTGGGGATATATTTATTGATTGGTTTTCTGAATGCTGCAGCTGTCAAGGCCCAGGCGCCGCCCCATGCTGATGGTAATCCGGCTTCGCCTGTCGATCTTAGTCAATATACTATGATCTTTCACGATGAGTTAAACACGCCGGTCCTCGATACGCATAAGTGGAGTTACCGTCAGGAAAACCAGTACCGTGACGGTTCGACCGTGCTTCGCTCGAATGTCGTTCCTGGCAGAGGAACGATACGTCTTGAGGGGAATCGTTCCGGCGATAGCAGCTATAGTTCGTCGATGATTTCAACCGATCAGTCTTTTCATTTTAAATATGGGTATGTGGAATGTCGGGCGAGTCTTTCAGATATAGGATTTGGCGCGAATTTTGGCTTATGGTTACAGTCGGAAAAGACGGGAGCAACGATGAACCCAACAGTAGACGGCGACGAGATTGATATTTTTGAATATAACCTCAACTCCGGCGGTCTGGATTTCCTGCAGCACAACCTGCACTGGAATGGCTACGGCGCCCAGCATCGTACCTGGCATGCTGCTGAGCATATCGGCGGCATCTCCAAAGGCTACCATACTTTCGGATTACTCTGGACACCCGATGAATACATATTCTACGTAGATGGAAAAGAAACCTCCCGTACCAACCAGGCAATTTCCCATCATTCCGAGTTCCTTATCCTGAGCAACTTCGTGATGGCAAACGGGTTTGGCGGCGATCGAAAAGCCGGTAAATATCCCGAATCGATCTGGATTGACTACATAAGGGTATATTCTCCAAAAGCCTCTGCGCACCATCGCCAGTGAGTGGAGGGCCATGTAAAACACCCCTGCTAAACGTCCTGTCCTTATAGGTCAGACCACGTTATCCTGATGCGATTACGATTGCTTCCATAGAACAAACGAATTACAGACAAGCTATACCACAACGTATGGACAAGATAAGCAGTATAATGAACCGGAAGCCTGTATTCTCTGTTGTGATACCAACTTACAACAGGGCGCAGAAGTTATTGAGGGCGCTCACTTCCCTTAATAACCAGACCTTCCTTGACTTTGAAGTGCTGGTCTGTGATGACGGATCAACAGATGAAACAAATAGGATAGTAGAGGCGTTTCAAACCGATATAAAATTCAAATCGCTTCGGTATTTCTATGCGCCCAACTGGGGCGGGCCTGCCCGGCCTCGCAACACGGGCATAAAGGAAGCGGTGGCCGACTGGATCTGTCTGCTCGACTCTGATGACAGCTGGCACCCTCAAAAGCTGGAGAAGATGCTTCCCTACCTCAAAAGTCATGACCTTATCTATCATGGTTTTGAGATTGTAATGTCTTCCGGTAAACGCAAGCCATTGACCAGCCGGTCGCTTAAGAAACCGGTTTTCAAGGATCTAATGCTGAACGGGCACAACGGCATCATCATCAATTCCGGGGTATGTGTCCGCAAATCGCTGCTCGACCAGGCTGGAGGCTTTAGCGAGGACAAGACCCTTGTGGGAGTGGAAGACGCTGACTGCTGGCTCAAAGTGGCCCGTCTCACCAATGCCTTTAAATACTTACCCGAATACCTGGGCACTTACTACCTTGACGGTGGGAACATTACCGTTTACAACCGCCGGCTGGCAGATAAGCTGTCCTTTCTTTTCGATTGTCATTCGCCTTATCTCGGTGATTCCGTCACGATCAACCGCGCAGCCCGAACAAACAATTATCACCTGGGAAGGATCATGCATATGACGGGTGATTTCCGTAAGGCTCGCGAGCTATATTCTTCGTCCCTGAGATCTCCTAATCACCGGCTTGCTCTTCGGTCGTTGATCTGGCTTCTCTTTATCTCTTTGAAACAAAAAACCTATCAGTATGAGCGCTAGCATTATCCTGATGTTTCCCGTCGCCTGTGCGTTGACTTCCTACAGTATCCGGAAGGTGATCTATGTGGCAGACCAAAAGCATCTATTTGACGAACCAACAGAAAGTCGTAAGATTCACAAGACCAGCACGCCAAATCTGGGAGGAGTAGCCATTTTTGCCACCATGCTGGGCGCATCCTTTCTCCTGTTGCCCAACTATCATATGGAAGGCATGCGCTATATCTGCGCGTGCGCCTTATTATTATTCTTTATGGGGCTTACAGATGACCTTGTCGGAATGAATCCTTATAAAAAGATGGGTTTTGAGGTGATCGTCGCGTTGCTGATGACCCTTGCTGCCGATGTCAGGATCACCAGCCTGCAGGGATTTATGGGAATAGGGATGCTGCCGTATCCCGTGAGTGTTGGTCTTACAACCGTCTTTATTCTATTGTTGATCAACGCCGTCAACCTGATCGATGGCATCAACTGCCTTGCGGGGAGCATCGGATTGCTCAACTGCGTAATATTTGGGCTTCAGTTCTGGCAGCTCCGTGAATATGCCTATGTGTTTATCTGTGTGACGATGTGCGGCTGCCTGGCGGGATTCCTCTATCATAACAGGACCCCGGCCCGGATATTCATGGGAGATACCGGCTCGCTTTTCTTAGGATTCGTGCTTTCGCTGCTGTCTATCCGCTTTGTAGAGATCAATGCGACTACCCCGCATACCTTGCTGACCAGCCCGACAGCCGGCTCTGGTATCGCCGTTGCGCTTTCGCTGCTGATCATCCCGATCTACGATACCCTGCGGGTGTTCTTCCTGCGGATAAAAAAAGGAAAATCTCCTTTTCATGCCGATCGTAATCACATCCATCACCTGCTGCTCGACCTCGGGCTATCGCACATGCAGGCGACATCGACACTCGTCCTGGTCAATATAGCCGCCTTTGGTATTGCGTTGGCAACGATCCGGCTGTCGCTGGAATTTCAGCTGCTCTTCCTGCTTGCCTTTGTACTGGTCATGAACCGCATTCTCGTTATGGCCCTGTCGCGGCAACGCGCAAGAAGCGGCAAAGAAAAGCCGGCCTTTACAACAACCGTTGTCCCGGCCTCCAATACAGCCGCCTCAAATGTGGCATGATAAAGTAGAACGATAAAATAAAGAACCCTGCCTGCGCAGGGTTCTTTATTTTAGGATAGGCGTGGCATGGTAATTTCATTCCTACTAGTATGAAAGCAAAAGCATTCACCAATTTCCTTGGGGGACTTACCGGCGCAATGGCCCTCTCTGCCCTTCATGAGGCCGTAAGGCAGATCGATCAGGGCGCTCCGCGTTTCGACCTGGTTGGAGAAGAAGGCGTCAATAAAATGCTGGAAAAGACGGGCTCCGAGCCCCTCAGCGGCGGCGCGCTGCACAACGCCGCACTTGTTGGCGACCTGATCAGTAATGCCCTGTATTATAGTATGATCGGTCGTAAGAAAAAGCACCTTCTCTTCAATGGAGTGCTATATGGGACCATTGCGGGTGTGGGCGCTGTTTCGCTGACACGTAAAATGGGTCTTGATGCAGGCCACCTGACAAAGACCCGAAGAGCAAAATATATGACGGTGGGCTATTATGTTTTTGGCGGACTGGTAACGGCCCTGATCATAAAAGCCCTCCGCAAAGGAGAAAACTAAAAATATAACCATGAAAAAGATCATTCTATTTTTGATTGCCCTTTCGCTTGGCGCTGGGGTAATGGCGCAGACAGATCCAAAGAAAAAAGAAGAGATGACAAAGCTTCGTGCTGAGGAGCGACAAAAAGACGCGGCTAGTCATAAAGTAAACAAGGACCTGACCCATGCAAAAGTTAAGAAGGCTGTACAGGATCATAAGGCTGTAGCTGCCAACAATAAAAAGGCCCGCTCCCATGCGAAGACGCTGCGTAATCGCAATGTCTCTCATCCTGTGACCAAGGCACGGCGTCAAAATAAAGTGGCTGACGACAACCGGAAGGATCATACGAAATAAAAGCATTAGTTCCTGCACATCACCTGACAAGGGTAGGCTGTAAAAGGCCTGCCCTTTTTTGTATGACGCCGGCTTTGGTTGCCGGCTGCCGGACAGGCTGCTCTTCCTTCCGTGCTGCCCGATGCTTGCCCCCGCTGCAGCGATTGCAACGGCTGAAAAACAAGACCATGAAAAGAACCTCATCCTAAAAACGCTAGACGGCGGCAAGTCTCTCCAATCGGCGAGCAGAGCCGTACGATCGGTACGCGCTAAGTCGTCTACTTCAATATCAGCACCGGAATCTTTCCATTTATCGACAAAGCCTGCGAAATACTTTGATGCGTCATCGCATAAAAGAAACTATGTTTTCCTGGCAGCGCAATGATCATATCTGCGGCTTTCTCGCCAGCGAATTTTAATATTCCGCCAAGGGTATCCCTGTCGTCCGAGTAGTAAACTTCATAGTCGATGTTTTGCAAATATCCCTGCAGGCTGTTTTCTACTTCTTTGAATTTATCGTCGGGCTGTGCGCGGCGGAAGTTGGGATCCACGTTGAGCACCAACACTTTCTTTTTTGTCCACAGATCCGATTCCTGCATCGTTTTCAACGGCTTAAGGTTGGACAGGTTTTTAAAATCGCAGGGCAGCAAAACCGTGTTGATACCTGAATAGCTGGCGCAGGCCGGCACGATCAGCACAGGAATAGGGCTGAGCTTTGCTACTTCGATGATCTGTTCTCCAAGTTCGCTATCCTTGTCACTCGGTGCGCTGTTGCTCCCCAAAATGATCATATCTGCCTTTGTCAGAGCTATCTGTTCCAGCAAGGTCCGCATCAAGGGTTGATCGCTTTCTACCGTATCGACCTGTACGCGTGTCCTCAGGGAGACTTCCTGCTTTAGAGCCGCCAACTGTACCTTGATCTGGCCGCGCCTGGCAGTTATTTCTTCCTCGCTTACCTGGACCAGGTCGGGAGAGGGCAGGATCTGTTCGTAGATGGAAACGTGATAACTATTGACAAGGACGATGCGTCCGATTTCATATTCGGTAACCTGGGATAGGGCAGCAGCATGTTTGACCGCATTGTCGGACGCGGCAGAAAAATCGACAGGAATAATAACTGTTTTCATATTGGGGTTATTTATAGTACGTTTAATAATCGAAGGTTTTGATTCATATTCTCTATCAGAAGCAGTGAACTTTCTATTTCCAACCGGTCAATCCCCTCTACCGCGGTATCATATATGTCTATGATCCACGGATTGAATTTTTTTTCCAACTGTCGGCCGTCTTTTGTCAAATAGATCAGCCGGTTTCTTCGATCCGACGTGTCCGCCACCCGCTTTACCAGGGAGTGTTTTACCAGCTGATTGATCAGGTGTGTTATACTGGACTTGTCCTTGATCGTCAACGCGGCGATCTCCTGCTGATTGATGCCGTCTTTTTTCCAAAGACAAGCCATGATCTCGAGCATTTCCACGCTCATCGACAGTCCATGGTCCCTGATCTTTTCCTGAATGGAAAAGCTGATGCGGTTCCTCATCTCCAACATCGATCGCCCAAGCAGCCGGGCCAATTCTGCCGTTGTAACAGAGGCTGTATTCACGCTCGTGTTTCCTCTGATAACACGAAAATCTTAAATTTAGTTTAAATTCAAACTATTTTTTTCGAAGGGATGACTTTCGCAACATGCGTGTGCTGGCAGGCAAATTGCATCCTCATGATTGATCTATTCATTAATTAAAAACGATTGTTATGCAAAATTCTAATCAGGATCCCTTACAGTCTACAGAGACCCAAAAGGACAAAGACATGCAACACAATGAGTCCGGAATGGCTAATACGGGCAGTAAACAACAGCAACAGACTGGTAACCCAAACATGCAGCAGGCTGGTCAGCAAAATCAGCAGGGCATGAAGGAAAATATGCAGTCTTCCGGTCAGCAGATGAAAGGGACAGATCAGCCGCAGCATCAGCAAACCCAGGAGAATCGTCCTATGCAGCAAAACGGGCAGATGGATCAAAACCTGCAGACCAGCCGACAAAATACAGAAGGACAGGCTTCGCAGGAGCAGCTCAGGCAACAACAGCCGGCGCAGCAGCAGTCTAATCAGCAGCAGTCTTCGCAGCAGCAGCCGGAGCAGAAGAATATGCCTCATAATCAACAACAGGATAAAAAGGATACCGCTTCTTCCGGAAGCATGCCTGGTAAGAGCTACCAGAACACGCAGCAGCCGGATCAACAGGTTACGGGGCAAAAACCACACACGACCAACAACGATGGCGCTCCGATAAGACCTGGAGAATCGAAGACAAAATAAATAAATACAAAGGAGCCGTTTATCCGGCTCCTTTTCTTTTGTATACTTCCCCGAAAATGACCGGCAACTGCTCGATCTGATCGCTGCGGGCGACGAGCTGTCTCCCGGACAACAAATGCAGCTGAGAGCCGGAGGTGCATCAGAATTAGTTGCAGGCGCTGATGTGGATAAAGCTATTGCCTGGAAAAATGGTCAATTCTTGCCCTCGACAAAACGCTGGCTTCTGTATTTAAATAAAGTTTAACGGCTCATTAGAATTACGCGGTAAGGGAATATTCTACACTGTTCTTTCCGGATATTGGTTAAATTGGCGTTTTAATCGAATACGGAATGAACAGTGTTTTTTTTAGCATTCTATTAGCAGGAGCTTCTCTGGGCGCGGCCGCACAGTCGCAACCGGTTGCACCTGCTGCTAAAAAGAATTTAGCAACACGGCATGCACCCCGTCCCAACATCATCGTCATCCTTGCCGATGACCTTGGCTTCTCCGATATCGGTTGTTACGGCGGGGAAGTGCATACCCCCAATCTTGATTATCTTGCCGCAAACGGTATTCGCTATACTCAATTCTATAATACATCCCGTTGCTGCCCGACCCGGGCTTCTTTGCTTACGGGCCTTTATAATCACCAGGCAGGGATAGGGAAAATGACCGATGCCGAGGATGAACCTGGCTATCAGGGTCATCTTGCCTCCAATGCGGTTACTTTGGCCGAAGTCCTGAAAACGGCGGGCTATCATACGGCCATGTCTGGCAAATGGCATGTGGCCAACACCAATGGCGCTGGCAACGCAAAAGATCAGCTTGCCTGGCTGGATCATCATATTATCCGTCCGGAATTTTCTCCCCTGGAGCAATACCCTGTCAACCGCGGATTCGAAAAATACTTTGGAACGATCTGGGGTGTTGTCGATTATTTCGATCCCTTCAGTCTTGTCAGTGGTACCAGGCCGATAACCGATATACCTAAAGGCTACTATCATACAGATGCGATCAACGATACCGCTGTTGCGTATATAAAAGGGTATGCGCATTCCAGGCAGCCCTTCTTCTTGTATGTCGCAGAGAACGCTCCGCACTGGCCGCTGATGGCAAAGCCAGAAGATATTGCCAAATACAAGGATAGTTACAAGGCAGGGTGGGAGGCGATCCGCGAAGCCCGGTATAAAAAAATGGTTCGACTTGGGCTGATCGATTCCAGCACGACAAAGCTTTCTCCCCGGTGGAAAGATCAGCAGGATTGGGGGAATAATCCTGATGCCGTTTGGGATGCTTCAGCGATGGCGGTCCATGCCGCGATGATCGATTGTATGGATCAGGGGATAGGGCGTATCATCGAAGCGCTGAGAGAAACGCATCAACTCGATAATACGCTTATCATCTTCCTTAGCGACAATGGCGCCAGCGCCGAAGATGCGGCTGGCTACGGCCCGGGCTTTGACCGACCCGATGAAACCCGTGACGGCCGCCCGATAGTGTATCCGACAAAAAAGAACGTGCCCCCTGGGCCCGAAACGTCCTACACTTCCATCGGACCCCGCTGGTCCAACGTCGCCAACACGCCCTACCGGTTCTGGAAAGCAGAGTCCTACGAAGGTGGAGTTCACACGCCGATGATCGCGTTCTGGCCCAAGGGAATCAACGTCAATCGCGGCGGGTACAGCCATTACGTTGGTCATGTGATGGACTTTATGTCGACTTTTATAGAACTGGCCGGCGCCAGTTATCCAAAAGAATACAAGGGCCATACGATCACGCCTACTACAGGGATCAGCCTTGTACCCACTTTCTCCGGACAGCCTATAGCAGGACATGAAGCGCTCTTTAATGAACATTTCGGTGCACGGTACGCCAGGGTGGAGAACTGGAAGATCGTTGCTTCCGGCAGCGATAGTACCTGGCATTTGTATGATATGTCCAGGGATAAATCAGAGACAAACGATCTGGCTAGCCAGCATTCCGATATAGTCGAACATCTTGCCAGCCTATGGCGGGAATGGGCGGATACCCACAATGTATTCCCCAAACCAGGAAAACAACACTAAACACTTAATCTTTTAAAACGAGTCGATGAATCCTCTTGTCAAAAAAGCCTTCGCATTGCTCAACGCAGGTTGGCTTACGATTGCTGCAATCTCTTCTCAGGCTCAGGTTTCCCAGATGCCTGCCTATCCATTGATCACGCACAACACTTATTTTAGCGTCTGGTCCAATACCGACAAATTGAATGAATCGGTAACGCATCACTGGACAGGAAAAGACCAGCCTCTTGTAGGCGTTCTTCGGGTAGACGGCCATTACTATCGTTTTATGGGCAAGGCCGCGCCGCAATACAAAAATTTGCTGGAGACGGGTGATGAGACGATGTATCCTGCTCATTATCTTTTGGAAACGCCGCCTGCAGCAGACTGGTACCAGCCTACCTTTGACGACAAAGGCTGGAAGACCGGCAAAGGGCCTTTCGGAGATGACCGTGGTCCCGTCGGTACTACCTGGAAAGGAAAGGATATCTGGGTTCGACGGACTTTCAACCTGAGCCAGATTCCGGACGGGAAGATCGTTCTCAAGGCCTTTCATGACGACGACGCCGAGATCTATCTGAATGGTCAGTTGATCGCACAGCTTCCCGGCGCGAACAATGATCTCGAAGCGATAACGCTGACTCCAACGGCCAAGGCGGCTCTTACCACGGGATTAAACCTGCTGGCTATACATTGTAAGAACACCGGCGGAGGCACCTGGATCGATGCGGGTCTGTCGGAAGAGGTTCCTGATCAGCCTGCTGATGACATCGATGCTGCTAACCAGACATGGGTAAATGTGACGGCAACGCAGACGACCTATATGTTTCAGTGCGGTATCGTCAATCTCAAGGTTAAGTTCACCTCTCCGCTGATCCTCACCGATCTCGATCTTCTTGCGTCTCCCATATCGTATATCAGCTATGAGGTGAGCAGCAGCGATGGCGCTACGCATGACGTCTCCATCTATCAGGGGGTGTCGAGTGATCTTGCTGTCAATAAGCCCTTTCAGCCCGTGAAGACTTCTGTAGCATCAAAGCTTGGGATAACGACGCTTCGCGTTGGTTCTGTCGAACAACCCGTCCTCCAAAAGCGCGGCGACGATCTCCGTATCGATTGGGGTTATCTTTCTGTTGGCGTACCCGCTGGGTATAAACAAAAACAATATGTTACTTCTGAGAACGACGCCATCGCTTCTTTTGTAAAAGGAAATTTTGCTACGGCTGCTGATTCTGGCCGTCGACTGATGCTCAATACAGTGTTGAATATAGGCAGGGTAGGATCGGGTCCGATGACGGCCTATGTGATGTTAGGGTATGATGATATCTATTCGATCCAGTATTTCGGAACCAACCTCAGACCCTGGTGGCGAAATACGCCGGGAGCAACGATGGAGGGCGAGCTTAGCCGCGCTGCTAAAAACTATCAGAAGGTGATGGCAGAATGTAACGCTACCGATAAAAAGATCTATGGAGATGCGCTGACTGCAGGTGGTGAGAACTATGCCAAGCTTTGTGTAATGGCTTACCGTCAGAGCATTGCCGCGCATCAGCTGGTAAAAAGTCCTCAAGGCGAGCTGCTTTTTCTTTCCAAGGAAAACTTCAGCAATGGTTCTATCAATACCGTCGATGTCACCTATCCCTCTGCGCCGCTGTATCTCAGGTATAACCCCGATCTGTTAAAGGGCATGCTTAACGGCATCTTTTATTACAGCGAGAGCGGCAAATGGGCAAAGCCTCTTGCGGCGCACGACCTGGGAACCTATCCGCTGGCGAACGGACAAACCTATGGTGAAGACATGCCAGTTGAAGAATGTGGTAATATGGTCATCCTGACGGCTGCGATCGTCAATGCACAGAACAACGCCGAATATGCTAAGCTGCACTGGAAGACGCTGACGACTTGGGTCAACTATCTGACCGAGGCTGGTTTCGATCCGGGCAACCAGCTTTGCACGGATGATTTTGCCGGTCACCTGGCGCATAATGCGAACCTTTCCGTAAAGGCGATCGTGGGTATCGCAGCTTATGCCGAGATGGCGAAAAGGCTCGGCGAGACGGCTACTTATGAGAAATATACGAAGCTGGCCAAAGAAATGTCGGCTAACTGGATCGCAAAAGACAATGCCGGTGATCACTTTTCGCTCGTCTATGGCAATACCGACAGCTGGAGCCAGAAATACAATATGGTTTGGGACAAAGTGCTTGGCCTGAACCTCTTTCCCCGCTCGGTATACGACACCGAGATCAAATGGTATCTCGCACACCAGAACAAGTTTGGCCTGCCTCTCGACAGCCGTAAAACATATACCAAGTCCGATTGGATCCTCTGGACAGCGACGATGACCGATAATCAGGCTGACTTCGAAAAGCTGATCGACCCTGTTTATAAATATGCTACCGAAACGCCTACCCGCGTTCCTCTTAGCGACTGGCATGAGACAACCGATGGCAAGCAAGTTGGTTTTCAGGCCAGATCGGTTGTTGGGGGGTATTGGATGAAGGAGCTTCGAAAGAATTAAGCCGCTAGAGCGATCGTTTATAATGCAACAGCCTCCCATTGGGAGGCTGTTGTTGTTAAGGATTTGAGTACCGAACCTATAGACTCCACCACTTCTTCATCCCTTCCCGAACCATTCGCCAATTGGCCTTTTGCAGCCCATGACCGATATACCTGCGGATGTATTTGCGGGCCTTGCGTACAAAATAGGGATATCCTTCCTTCATAAAAGGCACGTCTTTCCACTGCCGGCACTGATAAATATAATCGTGCATCAATTGACCTGCCAGCCACTCATCTTCCAGGCTGCCGGTTGCGGAATCCGCATGTATGCGGAAAGAGGCCAGTGGTTCGAGTATCCCGATCACATCGGTGTATTGTCCTACTCGATAAAAGAAGTCGTCATCGGCGATATGCCCCGCCGCAGGTTCATACCGGCATTGATCGAAAATGCTTCGATGAGTGATCACGCCAGGGCAACGATGGATATGTGGCTGTCCCATCTCCTGGTAGGCTCGTACATACGCAGGCCCGCTATAACGGACTACACCCTGACCCGCATAAGAGAGACTGGACGATTTTCCCGTCTCATCCATATAATAACAGGCGGTAAACAAATGCCGTACCTCGGGGTGTTTCTCCAATAGGGCCATCCCCCGACTGATAAAGGCGGGCTCCAGTACATCATCCTGGTGAAGGATACTGACAAAGTCACCCGTAGCGGCAGCGATCGCATTGTTCCATGCATGGACAAAACCCGACGGTCCCTTAGGATTGGAAAGGATCTTTATCCGGTCTCCAAACGTCCCACAAACGGCCAAAGTGTTATCCGAGGAGTTATCGTCCAACACAATGATCTCGTCCGGTAGTCTTTTCTGGGCCAGCACAGATTCGATGGCTTTGCGGATAAACCGGCTGCCATTATAACAGGGTATGACGACTGAGATTGTCATGGCTTTGACAATTCAATGGTACGTAATATGCGTGCGGGAACGCCAGCCGCAATGCTATTGGGTGGAATGTCCTTTGTTACGACCGAATTAGAACCGACGATCGAATTTTCTCCAATCTCAACCCCCGGCAGCACCACCACGCCAGTCCCCAGCATCACATTGTTGCGAAGGATCACCGCCCCTCTTGAGGTAAGCAGTCTGTCCATGACCTTGACTTTCAGATCGGAAAAATCAGGCTGCCCATGCATGTGGTCCATCAATTTTGAACCTACCCCTATCGAAACATTGTCTTCTAATACGATCCGGTGTGTGCAATTAATGACGACGTCCATTGCCAGATGCACATTATTGCCGATAGTCACTTCCGGCGTATGCTTAAGACCCACAAAATCGGTATAGGCACGCAGTCTTAGCCCCGCCCGGCCGGTAAAATCATTGCCGATGGAGATACACTGTGGGTTCATGATATGGGAAGGATATTCGATAATAGCATTGCTGCCGATATGTTTGAACTCTCCTTTCAGATAATGCAGATTGATTTGTTCATAGATGGCTTTGATCCTGTCTACCACACGGACAACCGCTTTTGCCATCCATCTTGTCAGCTTACTCATAGCAAGTGTTTTTAGGTTCATTCATTAAAAACCTGCGGGGGCCATTTTGTCTTTTCTATTGACCAAAGACCGGAGCGAATATTTCTTTAACCTCAGCGCTTTCTTTTCAATAAAATGCCAGCTTGCCCAGGCCAGGATACCTGTCACTACTGCCGATAAGACAAAACTCATCCGCCCGGTAAACCGATGCGATTCATAAAAAGCATTAAGTACCAGCAGATGCGTCAGGTAGATGCCATATGAATAATCGTTTCCGCGCAGCAACCTCCAGGAAAGCTCCACATTCGAAAAGGCGGTAGAAAAAATAAAGAACATTAAAAAGACATAGCGGATCAGGGCTATTGCATCCGGGAAATAGGGGTCGGCTTTAGATAGATCTGTACAGAAAAAAAAGGCGGCACAGATGATACAATAGATAACAAAATGGATACCGCATCGTCCCTCCAATAACTTTTTCAGCCAGCTATAATTGATATAAAAAAGCATCCCTATGATGAAAAAGAACAAAAAATAAAAGATCCTTATCTCACTTATGAGGATACGCAGGTATCCGTTAAGTCTGTAGACGTCAAAAGGCAGATTAGGGTCGCTCCGGTTTATCCAGTAAGAAATGGCGCCGATCGTCAGCAGGATGATATTCTTCATCAACAAGGGCTGGCGTCTGATCGCCCGGTGCAGCAAGGGCAGTAACAGGTAGAACTGTAACTCGACTCCGATGGTCCATAGCGCGCCGTTTGGATTGCCTTGCGCAAAACGGCGGATCAGCTGCGGGACGAAGGAATAGATGATCGTACATCGCCCGATCAGATATAACAGTGCAGGGGAACCCAAAAGATCATCAAAAGAGATCGTCTTTGCAATCAGCAAAACTGCCGTTGTCAGCAGCATCGTTGCCCATAGAGCCGGGAAGAGCCGGAGAAACCTGTTCTTGCAATAAGATACCAGGTCTGGATTCCGATCCAGCGACCATAATAGTAAAAAGCCGCTCATGCCAAAGAAGACGGGGACGCCGGGAAAGAACCAGATGATATCCCTTACCAGGTTGTGCTGCAAAAAGCCGAACAAAAAGGCGTGACCTACAAAAACCTGGATAGCTGCTGCCAGCCGGATGAGGTCGAAATTGTTCATTGCTTTGGCAGTGGTCAGGTCTTGTCTTGCTTTGTGTTTAGTGTTCATGATTGTACGTGATTAATTCTTTCCGGTCTCCAATAGCTCCGAGAACAAGTGTTCCCATTGCCAGTAGATGATCTCTGAGGAATAAGCCGTTTTTATTTTTTCGATACTCTTTTTTCCAAAGAGCCGGATTTGTTCTTCATCGTTCCATAGGGATAAGATCGCCTTTTCTAAATCTATAGAGTCACCCGGCCGGAACAGAAAGCCGATTGCGTCAGGCCCCCGTCCAATGATCTCCGTAAAACCTCCGTGGTCGGGACCTATCACGGGCTTGCCCATGGCCATGGCTTCCAGCGCCACCAGCGGAAAGCCTTCGTAACACCGGCTGGGGATCACCAGGAACCGGGCCTTGCGATAGAATTGTCTCAGCTTCGTCTGATCGAGATAACCCGAAAACCGGATATTGTCGGGCAGCGCTTTTCCCAGGACCTCTTCATTGACAAATCCCGCAACTTCGACTCTCAGATGCGGGTTACGAGCCGCAATATCGACCAGCATGTCCCAGCCCTTTTCCTCGCTCAGCCGGCCGGCATAAGCGATATATTCGCCTATCGGCGGTGTATTCGCCGTGCCGCCGACA
>JAATGQ010000022.1 GCA_015654595.1 Chitinophagales bacterium
AAGGTATGGCTGAACAACGCTTCTTCCTTACGCTATCCAGTCGCCTTTGTCGGCCCCGACCGTACCGTCGAGCTGACTGGCGAAGGTTATTTCGAGATCGCCAAAGATGCTACCCATCCTTTTAAAGTGCGGGTTCAGCACAACGCTGATGTTAGCGAAATTACCGTTCTGGGTACGTCTTTTAACATCATGGCCTACAGCGATGAATCTGTCGAGCAGGCGACATTGGTCGACGGTGCAATCCGTTTTACTGCCGGCTCAAACACCGCCACCCTGAAGCCCCACCAGCAATCCATACTCGAAGCCAACGGCGAATTGAAGACAAAATCCGCCGTCGATATCGATGAGATCACCGCCTGGAAGAATGGCTACTTCCATTTTAACCACACTCCTCTCGAAGCGACGATGCGTCAGCTTGCCCGTTGGTATGATGTAGACGTCGAATACCGCGGCAATATCCCCCACCAGGAATACGGAGGGAAGATTGATCGGAATATTACATTGCCGGATATCCTCCGCGGACTGGCGAGTGATCAGGTGCATTTTAAGCTGGAGGGAAGGAAGCTGATTGTGACGCCTTAAGACTGTTTTCAAAACCATACAAAGAATCCCGACAGTGTCGGAATTCTTTTTTATATACCAACTACCATATTCCGCTTTCGGCAATCCAGTAAAATTGGGTGTTTTCACTCAGCGTTACTTTCGTTGTCCAGTAGGCGTATGTTCGATTAATCTTTCGCTGACGTTTTACTTCTCCATAACGACGTTAAGGCCATATTTTTGAGTATATCTTTTTGGGTCCCTCTGCCAAAAGCCCGTCTATGAAACCCTTCCTGAGGCCACATTCTCATAAAAGTTCTGTACTACCGCATTACTCAACTCGACAAAAGCTTCCGGCGACAGATACTTCCGCGCCTGGCTGAAGGCGTTTTTAGTCACGCGACGATTATTGAACTACGCATCTCCCGTCTCCTTCAGCAAACCGTCTCCCGCAACTAATCCATACAGCCCGTGGGTAGCGTGGCACTCAGTCTAACCTTTCCCGGATAGTTGATTTTTTTGAAATAAGCGTCCCAGAACTTCTGTAGTTGATCGATTTCATTGAATTCCGCCGAAGTAACGACCGTGACGATTCTGACGTTGTTATCGAAATGATAGGCTTTGCCTTCCCATTTGTTCAACACTTTCATCGCCTGGTCATAGGTTTGTGTAAGCGTTCGCTGTTTGCTTTTCTCAAGATTGATGAATTGATCCCCCAGCGGGCAGGCTTCCTGCATATCCGATAATATTACCACAAGGATCTTCTGATATTTTTTGCTTTCTTGCGCGTCTTCGATACTCCCATAGGCAACATCCATCATATGGATAATACAGGTCTGATTGGCAGGATCGGCATTAAAAAGCCTATCCATTGCTTTCTGGCATATACTCACTTGATGGATCTTATTTTCAGCGGTAAATCCCGTGCTACCTTTGTAAAAAGGAGGCGTGATATTTTTGTTGATGGAATACACTTCGAAATCCGTATTTAAAGGAAGGTCATGCAAAAGACCAGCGAGATTTTTCTTAACGATATTCCTCGCAGAATCGATACTGGAAGTGAGATCACACAATATGATAACTTTTCTTTTTGGCAGAGGATCCGCAGCAGCTGGCACGGAACTATTAAACGACAACAGGGGAAGTAACATTGTCATCATCAGTGCCATCATCCATTGAATCGGGGCCGGATGGTTTGCCGGCATCTGGACGTTCAGTTCTTGTTTTATCATAATCGATTTTTTTGAAGCCTGTTTGGAGTATATTGTGATATAAAGTCTTTCGCATCCAATCGTACATGATCGCCATTTGGCCGGAGATTTTTCTTTTTTCCAAGGCTCCTGCCATACCAAGGACATATCCTTTGTTGTAAAGAATACCCAGGACGTTCACGAAATTGCTAAGCCATTGGCTTTTTTGCTCAAATTCTTTTCTCTCCAACTGCCACGAATTGTATTGTCCCTCGACGACTTTTAGGGTCATGTTGCATTGGGTCACAGCCCCAAGATCTGTCTTCAGCTGCTTGTTCGTTGATTTAAGTTTTCGCCTGTTCTGCCAGGCTGTGATGCCCTGGGAAAGACAGACTCCACTGATTAAAGGGAATAATAAAGTGATAAGGATAAAGGTAGCAGGGAAAACAAAGCCACCCGTATTATCCTTTACGTCGTTCAATATCATTCTCTCGCTGGTCAATGCGCTGTCCGCCTGTAAAGCAGACATCGATACATCGGCAACGATCTCTTTTGAACGTATATCAAAATGCTGATCAGCATCCCGTAATTTCATTGACTTGACCCTAAAGAGACCGATAAAGAAGATGGTTATCAGTGTCAATATCAGCAATGCATATTTGAAACCGGCTTTTTTCCGGGTATCCCTTTTTATCTGATTGAAATCGTCCCCTTCAAAAAAGCCACCTACTTTTTCTTTCTTTTCCGTGTTCTTTTCGGCAGGCTGGGCTTCCGGCAATTGCTTGCCGGGCGGAGAAAAGGATTTACTGCCGTAAGGCGTAAATAATTCCAGGTGCTTTTTCTTTTGAAGGATCCAGGCGCCGTAAGCAGTCCCTATTTCTTCATCATAATAAAGCTTGATCAATATCGTACAGAGCGATATACCAATCGCCGTTACGAATACTTCCCAATTGGCCTGAAAAACAGGCCAGAAATCATGAAACAAGTAGCGGATATCCGATTTCTCGATAAGGGCCTGCAATTTATCCGGATCGTATCCCGCCTGTGCCAGATCCGGTTCGATTCCTTTTAATGTAAATCCGGTCTTAATCAACTCCACGGCCAGGGGAATATCCGCCAACATCAGTAGTATGCCAACCAGCAATCCTATCCAGATGACAGCCCGGCTAAAACTATACGCCGCATACCGCCGGTTGTGCTCCAGATATTCTTTATAATGCTGCGTACTCTCCAGCGTCTTCATCGCTTCCGCATAATGCCGCCGTTCGTCATTCAATTGGACCTCTACTTCCCGATGACTGGCCTCCATGATACAAACAGCCCGATGATAAGCATCTCTACTTTTCTTCTCTGCCATATCCTGGATATAGCTTTTACCTCGGAAAAATCCAAGCGATCCATCTATCTCCCCTTCATCCTGCATTTCTTTCTCGGCAGCATTGACGATCTCGTGCATTTTCTTTACGCGTGCGTCGATCTCTTCGAGCTCCTTGTTTGGCTCTTCTGGTGTAGGCGAGGGATCCAATTTCGGCGCCGGATCGGGTGGCAGACTTTCCGGCGGTTTCACACCGGATGCAGCGGGAGTAAAGTTAAGAGGACCATTATTTAAGTTGGATTTACCGTTTGGAGCTAATGGCATATCGATCGGTTAAGTGAATGAGATAATTAATTTTTTTCGGCGCGATTGGTAAAAATGGTTTTGAAGCCACTTTCCTGATAGATCTGCCTGAGCTCGACCCCTTTCCGAAACTCGATCAGTGCCCTTTGATATCTCGTCTCCATATTGCCAATCGCCATCCGCGTGGCCAGTCTCAGATTCTCAATCTGTCGCTTGCGCTCTGTTATTTCCTCCTTGACTTTTTGAAAATCTTCCAGGATCGACGATAAAGGAATCTTTTTCTTATCTGTCCATTCCAGGATGCTTTTTTGTAGCCTGTCCAGCTCTTTATCGATCCTTAATAAAGCTCTTCGCGCAACTTTTAGCCTTTCAGTAAGGTCGGGAAAGAATTGCTCTTCCCATGGAATGGCAACTTGCAGGATGCTATAGCCTGGGGCGGAATTCTCCTTTTGATTTTCATCAGGCAGGATTAGATCATTGATCAGCTTACACAGATAAACCCAGACTTTATCCAGCATCTTCAAAAAGAGCAACACGATTTCTGCCAGAATATCCGTCCAGCTACGCTTCTTTTCTACTTGAGACTCGACCAGCCGCGTTTTGTATTCTTCTCCCGCATCTGCTTCTTCCTCCGTTATGCGCCTTGCCTGAACCACACGGAGATCGTCATTAAAAAGCCTGAAGTTTTTATCTCCTACCTGTTTTAACAAGCCCTGTAGCAAAGCATCCGCTTGCATATTGAGCCTTTTGTTTGGTCCAATACTGATCGGCGAATCCAGCCTCCCTGCCAGGTCGATAAAATAGCGGATCCGATAGTCCAGGTCGTCATTCAGATCCTGAACAGACTGGTAGTGCAACCCAAACCCCAACGACACCGCAGCCAGGAGGGAAGCAGGGAGAAAAAGCAACAATGAAAGAATCATCTTATACTGAGGCTTCAATTCGTGTTCAAGCGGCGCTTGCCGGTTGGCAATCGCCTCATGCATCTCCGCCCCATGCTGCATCACATAGAAGATGGCCGCCCCCGTCGCGGCAAAGAATAAAAGGGCTACCGCGGTCAACTCCCAGGAGCCAAACCAACGCTTGACCTTTGTCGGATTTGTCGCCCATCGATGCATCGAGACCCGGGCAACATAAAGAAAAGCCAATGCCCCCAGCCCCAAAGCGATCCCCGTCCCCACCACCAGGCCAGGAAGGGATTTCTCAAGGTCTTCCAAAGATCCCTTTATATGCATATCATAGGACAGTAAGATGACCAGCACACCGGCGATCAGTAGTATCGGCATGGCACTGATATAAAAAAGGCTCCAGTTCCCGGATTTGAATTTGCTGCTGTATTTAAAGCGTTCGCTTTTTATCTCCATCTCGAGCAGATGTTCTTCAGGGTCTTCGGCATGCTTATCCGCCTTTGATTTTCGTTTGATATGAACAGCTACGGCCCGCCATATCAGAAGCGCTCCCGTCATGGTCATCAATACCAGGATCCACTGACAAATAACACTAAAAGGACTCCCCTGCTCTCCGAGGGACATATGCGTAATCCCTTTGTATAAAAAGAAAAAAATATCGCTGCTGCTAAAGCCGGCATTCATCGTAAAGATGGAGAAGATCCACCCCGCCGTGACAGCGGTTGCATACCCCAAACCGATAAGAAAAGTGGAGGTCTTGCGCGAGATACCGTCGGACTGTAACCCCGAGAGTTTACCCTTGGCTATATCGGACTGCAAACGAAGCATCGTGATGATTTCTTTTACTTCCTTGATCAGGCCCAGCCGGCTTTCTTTGGTGGAGGTAAGATGTTCGGTGATGAATTCCTGCCGTTTTTGCTGCAACTCCTTATCGACCTGGAGGATCTTCAGGATGATCTCTTTTGCCTGCTCTATCCAGTTGCTGATAATATTTACCTTGGCATCGACCAGGGCTTTTTCAGCCTGCTCCAGTTCATCCACCGCCTTCTTCCGTTTGTCCTTCCACTCCTCCTTCTCTTTCCATAACTTTTCTTCTTCACGATCATGCTTTCTTTGCTGTTCCTTTACCCGATCCATACGACCGGCAAGGTCCCGGAGTTCGGCTTCCCTATCTTCCTGGAACCGCTGCGCCAGGTGTATGATCTCCACCCGATACTGTCCTTTGGCTGCTGCCAGGGCTTCTTCAGTGGGCTTTATTTCTGCTTCCGTTTTGGAATAGCCTATACCCATATATACAGAATTACCAGCCTCAAGCTCACGTAGGGGAACGTAGGTATAACGGGCTGCCGCGAATGTCTGGAGAAAGTTGTTGTCCGAAGTGGAGGGTATAAAGGATTCCTCACTATTCGAAGAAGGCTCATCGATACCTGGTGTCATTTCAATACGTTTATGTTATAATAAGGGTGGTAAGGCGCTACCAAACGGAGTCTTGAATTTTCAAAGGATGAGGAGGATAATAGAGGAAAGAGTCTAAAATACACGGCAAAAGTAAAAAAGAGGTTGGAGCCTTGGACGCCTTCCATGCGAAAAGGAAAATCCAGTGGATGGAATACTCCTTTCCATCCACAAATCCTCTTTTTTGCCCTACGCTTTACACTTCAGTGACGCCGATATTCTGCTGCCGCCCCATCTGTAGTCATTTCGGAATTTGACGCCGGCGAATGGTAATAAGGATCGACGTCTTTAATTCACCGGCAGTCGTCACCTTCTGAAAGACGGTCTGGCTCTATCGGCCTCAACCAACGGGTCATCGGGCACTGTGTGTCGTCCGGCTGAAAATAAGTCCACGTCGTAGTTTTTTTGACCCATAGGTCGCTCCGCCAACTCATAAATGTAAGATTCGAGTATACCTCAAAATAGCCAACTTTTTGAACATGTGGCACCGTGAAAACACCCATGTTGTTAAGTTAAAACACGGTATTTTATAAGTCCTTGTAATTCATGTGACATAACCGAAGTGGTTTTTTCATCCGAGGACTCTTTCTGCCTGGTCGATCAGACTCGGTATTCGCTTCCATGTGTCGGTCAAAACCGGCCAGCCCAGCTTGAACTTTTTCTTAATAAATAGGGCGATAAACGTTACTTTCGTTGTTCAGCAGGCGTATGTTCGATTAATCTTTCGCTGATGTTTTACTTCTCCATTTCTCTTCGCCTCGCATGACTGCCGAACAAGCATAGATGGAACAGGCCCTTACATATTAGATTGGTTATAGCACCATTGGAATTAGCCCAGCTGCCCTTTGAATTTCCGCCTATCCGCAATAGCTAAAAGCAGCGCACAAAAGCTCAGGGAATTATTGCCTTCACAAGATGAGCTGTAATGCCGCCACAGGGAAAGGGATTAGCTTTAAGGATATAAACCTTATTGCTATGAAGTCCGCCCGAGGTCTGCTCTTCCTGGCAGGAATGTTACTCGCCATTGCCGGCTGCCATACCGGAAAAGGCAGCTATTATATCCCTCTCATCGAAAAGACTGCAAATTTACTGCTGCCGCCTTCGATTGCGGTCATCTCTGAATTTGACGCCGGAGAGTTGGAGGTCGGCGGAAAGTATCGGCTCAGTGCTTCGGATATCGAACCCTTTTTGAAGAGTTTGCCCTTTCATGTCCTGGACGAAGCCTTTACTACGCAGTCGCGTTACAACTTCTTTAGCCCGGTGGACAAAATACCTATCGACCGTTGCGACAGCATCTGGTATTATACGGGCAATAGCAAAGGGAATTCCTGGATCTTTACGCTTGATAAAAACATGGGGTACCTTTGGATAGAAGTGAGGTATGCTCCAATCGTGAGTTAACATAGAATATTTAACGGTATTCGAGTTCCACCCGATTCATCTTTTCGGAAATTTACCGTCATGAAACCATTTACCTCGTTACTTTATTTGTCTTTTTACTGACAACGCGGCTTTACGCACAATCCTCCTTCAGAGATATAATGGAAAGAAGATCGAAGACGCATTCGTGGGTATTGTGTCCAACTATAAGGACAATATCGTCGGAGTAATCGGCAGCCACACACATCTGGATGGCATCCGCGTCATCCTTTGAGACAACAATGCGCCTATCCTGACCAATATCTCCGTGCCCGGCATCAACACGGATCATGGAAACAATTCCTCCTTTAAAGAGATTGAGTTTTCTCCAGCTCAGAAATACGTGCTGACCAATTTTACGACGCATTATTACAGAAAGGCAAATCCCGTTATCCGATACGATTCGACTTATACCTATAATTCGACTTTCGAGAATAATAGTGGACTGTCGATCCTCGGGGATATACAATCGATTTATGCTCTCGATAAGAGTAATTGGCAAAGCCGGTTGTCGGTTTATCTGGACAGGATTTATTTGGCGAATAACGGACCGTCTTATTCGATATCGAATGATTCACAGGAACGCTTTATATAAGGGAGGCAGTGAGTGGCCCCTTTCGGGTAGCTAACTGCGGATCAGAAGGTTTTAAGTTTGAATCTCGAAATATACCTATGCTAAAAAAAGTTCCCCAGCTTATCAATTTCTCCCCAAGTGATGACTATAGTGCGGATATACTTCGGTCTATGAATGGGCATTTTCATCCTCGATATTTCTATGTTTATTGATAAAATATGCTACCCTATCCAACTTTTTGAATTACCCGATAGGGCGCGCCATTTTTATAACAGCTTAGTCGTACTTCTAATTTGGGAAAAATCGCAGAATAATAAAAACGGTTTATGTTTTAGCGAGAACTCTGGTCCCGAATGATAACCTTTTTATCCTGTTTGGAGATATAGGGGAGGGTAACTTAGCCGTACCATGAAGACGTCCACTGTTATCAACATCATTGCGTTTCTTTTCGTTTTTTTATTCCTGTATACTGCGGGGGAAAAATTTATTGATATTTCCCAATTCCGGGAAGAACTGCGATCCTCCCCACTTGTTTCGCCAGTTGCCGGAGTTGTGGCCTGGGCGCTTCCTGTCACGGAATGCCTGACGGCTGTTCTGCTTTTTGTACCGGGATGGAGGCGTACCGGGCTTTACGTAAGCCTGATCATGATGACATTGTTTACCGTTTACGTGTCTGTACTACTGGGTATTGACAACCATCTTGCCTGCAGCTGCGGCGGCGTCATTGAAGACCTGGGCCCACAGCAGCATATCTGGTTTAACCTGTCTGCCGTGCTGCTGGCAGGGCTGGGTGTACTATTGTACAGAAGGCCACCCGACCGTAAAGTGACCCGACGGGGCGCCGCCGGGGTCCTGATCCTGCTAACCGGTGTTATGAGCGTGCTGCTTGTTATCGCAGGTACACGTCCGCGCCAGGTCAGAACGGGCATGGAAGGGCGGCTGCTGCCTTCCTTCCAGTTACAGTTAGCCGACAGCACCGGCCAGCTGAACACTGCGGACATACCCAAGGGTAAGCCCTTTATCATGATGGGCTTTTCCCCTTACTGTGTCCATTGCCAGCATGAAACCCGTGAGATCATCAAACATATCCAGACCTTCCGGGACTGCCCTATTTACCTGGTCACCCCCATGAACTACCAGGCGCTGAAAGAATACTATACGGCGTTCCACCTGGAACGTTATAGCAATGTCATCGCAGGGGTAGACAGCCTGGATGTATTTATGCGTTATTTTAAGTCAACGGGCATTCCCTATATTGCCGTTTTCGACGGTAAGAAGCGCATGAAGATCTCGTGGACGGGTATCGCCAGTGCGGCGGAACTTACCAAGAGTCTGCAGGAGTAAAGGCCCGAGTATCGTTCACTTCAATGCCTTCACGGTGAAGGATTTTTTTTATGGGTGATGACTTTTAGTGAACCAATCTAATTTGGCGGATGGAACCTGGTCTTTGTAAATTACATAATCATTTGCTGGCATGATTAGCCATGCAGACAACATCAGTTTTTGCTTTTTTAAAAAAGCCTAACGGGTATGCAGTTCCCTTCAACTTCTGGAAAGGTTTATGTCACCTACCGCCAGGCTTTTTTGTTACTGAAACAATTATTCAGCAACTCAACCTTACCTATGCTATGCCTCCAAAGGTCTATTGCTCCCCGCTTGACTACAAGCGGGCCCGGCACGCCATCGACTATCTCCAGCGCCATTACACGGAAACGATCAGCCCCATACAGCTGGCGGAAGAGTGCAGTCTTCCTGAAAGGAAGTTGCAGCAGTTGTTTAAAGAACTAACGGGAGAGACTGTCCACAACTTTCAACTGGCCCTTCGTATCGAGCAATCCAAAGAGGCCCTGGCTAATTTTGACAAGCAGGTAAAGGAGATCGCCGATGCAATGGGATTCCGGTCGCCCTCCCATTTCAACCGCCATTTTAAAAAGCAGGTGGGCATGACACCCAAGGAATACCGGATGATATTGCTCCTGGAATCCGGGTATCTCGATCCTGTCACGATCAGCAAAACCTAAGTATGCGCCTGCTCTTATTGCTGTTATGCTTTTGCTTCATTCAGGCACGGGCACAGCGAGACACCCTTACGGGCAGCATCATTGAAGCCAGCGGACAAACCCCGGTTATGCAAGCCTCCGTTTTATTACTGGCACGAGACTCAGCAATCATCTGTTATACCCGTAGTGATCAAGCGGGGTGCTTTACCATTACCAGGCAAGGCAAAGAAGCAGTATTGCTTTTTGTCAGCCATCCCGGCTACACCCCGGAATGGCGCGCTATAATCACACACCAGCAGGGCGCCATCCCATTGGCACCGATCGTAATGTTTCAGCAAAGGGACAGCCTGGCAGAAGCGACTGTTACGCATGCGGCACCCATCACCCGCCTCAAAGGGGATACGCTGGAATTTAGTACCGGTCAGGTGCAGTTACCCCCGAATGCCACCGTCGAGGCGCTTCTCCAGCGGCTGTCCGGAGTTGTTGTACATGCAGATGGCAGCATTACCATTAATGGCCAACAGGTGGACCGGATACTCGTAAATGGGGAGGACGTATTTCATGATCCAAAGCTCATCACGCGGAATTTCAATGCCAGTCTGTTCAGCAAGCTGCAGGTATTTGACAAGGTCAGTGACAAGACCGCTTTTACCGGTGTGGACGATGGGCAAAGGAGCCATACGCTTAATCTTGTTGTGGGAGAGGCCAGTCAACACGGCTTTTTTGGGAAGCTGGAGGGAGGCGCCGGGACAAGCGGCTATTATAACAATACCGCGCTGGCCGGTTCATTCAGGGGCAGCAGTCAGTTTGCAGCGCTTGGGCTTTTGTCCAATACCGGTACCACGGGTTTTTCCGGAGAGACCGGCGGGAGCAATGAAGTCGCCTCGATACTGATCAGCCCCGGTGTCAGTGACGGACTCAATGCGTCTGCGGGCACAGGTGTGCCCAAAGTGGCGGGAGCCGGGCTGCATTACGCCAACCGGTGGGACAGTGGTGCACAGCATACCAGTGCCAACTACAGCTGGGGAAGCACGCGGACCCAGCCCTATACAAGCAGCCTGGTACAGCAATACCTGCACGACACTATTTATTTGCAGCAGCAGCGATCCACGTCCACCAACACCAGCTACGACCAGCATGCACAAGGCGTTTATGACATCAGGCAACGAAGCGGAAATGCGCTGCGACTTGCTGTCAGCGGCAGCACCAGTACCGCACATAACCAATTAACCGGAACAGACAGTACTGTTTTAAATGGCAAAACTGTGAACCAGGGCATTCGTCGGATACTATCTAATGTAAGCGGGCAGGCAATCGATGGCAACCTGTTTTACAAGCGGGCCATTGGAGCCAAAGGCTGGCAGCTCTCGGCCACAGCAGAAGGCGGGTCAGCGCAAAACCAGAGCAGCGGGTACCTCTATGCCTATAACCGGTATACCGGGAGCCAGCCTAATGACTCCACTGACCAGAAAAAGGATTTCAGTAACCGAGGCTGGACCGGATCAGGTAACGCCTATCTTACTTACCAGGCCAACCCGCGTACCACGATCAGCGCCAGCTACGGGGTAAAATATACCAGCACCCATACCTTGCTAACTACTTATACCAATGCCAGCGAACATTACAACGAAAAGGTGGATAGCCTTAGCATTGATTATTCGCCATCCATCTTCAACCAGGAAGAGATAGTCCAGGTCGCCTATGAGCAAAAAGGGTTCAAGCTACATACAGGATTAGGATTGCACCAAACGCGGCTCGAAACTTATCATTACAACTATTTTAACCCCCATTTATTCGGGCATTACAACATTGACCCGCACCATGTGCTATATTTCAGTTACGATATTACCCAGCAGCTCCCCAGCCTGGAGCAATTGCAGCCTTTAAAAAACAATGTTGACCCGCTGCACCTAACTGTAGGCAACCCCGGTTTAAAACCCAGCAACAGCCAGAACTTCGCGGTACGGCTGCTCATTGCCCGGCAACATTCGTTAAGCGTGAATGTACAAGGTGGCATTATACAGAACGGCATAAGCAGCCAGACTATTACTGACAGTTTAGGCCGGCAAGTTACCAGAAGCGTCAATGTACATGGTAATATGGCTATTGCCAGCTATCTCAGCTATGATTTCAGCTTACCGGAACATATCGACGGTGCAGTTAACGAAAATGTTTCTTATAACCGCGATAACAGTTTTACAGGAACTTTACCTGCTACCAACCAAACCTACAATGGCGGATTAGCTATTAGTTTACAAAAGAAGATCGGGAAAGGATACTTAATACAAACCAGGTCTGCTTTTGATTATACGTATGTCCAAAGCAGCATTAACCCGGCCACTACGAATTACTTAACGCAGCACCACAGCGCCAGTATCACACTGCCGTTACTATGGGGTATGCTGGTGAACAGTGAGACCAATGTCACCATACAGCAGCCAACGGGCAGTTTCAGACAAGACAACATTACTACCAACTGGAATATAGCAGTCACCAAAGAATTCCTGGACAACCAGCTCGGAATACAACTAAAAATGAACAACCTATTTAACCAAAACAATAGTATTATCCGAACGGTCAGTGCCAATATGGTTTCAACTACGTACACTAATGGCACCACCAAAAGGTATGTATTGGCCAGTCTTATATATCACTTCCGAAAGTAAACAACAACGAATCAAACAGTCAATTATTGACATTTTTCCTGCTATCTTATGTGCCGAACTTAGCTTTAAACAAGCAGCTTAAACACCATTGCATGAGACCGCCATTCCAACCTAGCCGTCCAAACAGGTGCTTTTCAAACTTCCTAAAAGATAATAATCGATATGTCCGGACAAAACAATAGGGTCAAACCTGCGCCCCTATTGCACTAACCAGCAGGCCATTTTACCATTAAAGTTTAGCTTTTTGAAATCTAAAAAGCACTTATGTTATGAAAAAAGCAAAGGTATTATTGGCATCCATTGCCATTCTTGCAACTGTAGGTGGCGTATTTGCATTTAAGGCCAAAAGCAGCTTCGGGCCAAAAATTTTCTATAATACAACTTATAGCGCTTCTTGTCCCCGAACGATTACTGCGGGCGAATTAACAGCTCTTAACCATGGTGTATTCAATGCTTACGCAACTACTGCAAGCAGTGGATGTTATACTCTCACTGGAGTTTTAACATCTGAATAAAACAGATGAGGCTGTCTCCACATTGAGACAGCCTCTTTTTAATAGTTTGAATGATCGTGTTACCGTTCGTTTAGGATTACTACTCATAATTCCTAATTTTATTCAATGCCTTGTGCAGTGAACATGTTAATTAACTCCTTTTGTTTTTGCAGGCTTACCTTTTTGCATCCAATCAGGAATAGCAGATCCTTTCAAATAGGAATCAAAAAATTGCATGACCCTTTGTGTATAATCCCACATATCTGCCGGATCATAAACACCATGATTGCCATTGTCATATTGTAATATCCAAGCCTTTTTATTCAATCGCCTTAAGGACACAAACAGCTCAACAGCTTGTTCCCACGGAACAGCACTATCATTTTTTGAATGAATGATAAGAAGAGGAGTATTAACTTTTTCAATTGCCATTATGGGCGAATTATTTAAGTATTTCAGTGGCTCATGCCAAAGTAATGCGTTAAGCTGATTTTCGTATTGCATTAATCTGCTACCCTCTTCTGGACCATTAAGTTGAAGACTAGAGCTAATATAATCCGATGTACCGGCACTCTCCACGGCTGCGGCAAATTTGTCTGTATGGGAAACGATATAGTTGGTTTCGTACCCACCGAAACTATGTCCCATTATTCCAATTTTGCTAGAGTCAACATAATTTAATTTACTTAGATAATTATACACTCCATTGACAGCATTTAAGGCACTACTGCCTACTTCATGGTTAATAATATATATGTCTATACAAGCAACTACATAGCCTCTACTTACAAACCAAGGAATATTAATATCATTGGTCATTAATTCTGGGGTAGGAAATTCATAAATACGTTGAGCCATTTGCCTATAATAAGTAATTATTACCGGATATTTCTGATTTAAATCAAAATTTTCGGGGACGAACAAAACGCCTTTTGCGTTTCGATCAAGACCTTGGCGAAAACTAAATAATTTCGACTTAAGCCAATTATAATTACTTGTTGGATCTTTTTTTGCAAATAAAATCATTTTTTTAAAATCGGTGGTAACATACAGACATGGGGCCAAAACACTACTTTGTTTTTTAACCAAGTATACTTTTGTCTTTTTGGCCTTTATCGGTACCATCCCCATATTGAACGAATGAGCCCACTCTTCAAAATCAGCATCGTGGTAATATGTACAAGAATCCATTGAAAGCAATTTAGGCTGGCCATTACTTAATAGATTTAGTCTGTAGAATCCATTAAATCTATTATCCATATTATAAGCTATCATTAATCCATGGGAGTCAATTATTTTAAATTTTATATTA
Organism: Chitinophagales bacterium; assembly: GCA_015654595.1. Classification (GTDB taxonomy): domain Bacteria; phylum Bacteroidota; class Bacteroidia; order Chitinophagales; family Chitinophagaceae; genus Puia. Next base: position 14,177 of record JAATGQ010000022.1, read on the forward strand.
TTCAGACGACCGAATGAGTCTGTCAGATTTTTGGCTTGCAATCTACCTGTAACATCAATAACCCACGGGTCAAAATGATCATACAAAAGAAAAGAAGTATCATTAAGCCATTTAGAAAAACGGCCGTAGTTTGCAACTGTGCAAGTATCAATATCATATTCATTTTTTTCAGAAATATCTACATGAATATCTCTTGACACGGGGATATATTTGCCTGTCGCCAAATTAATACTTGAATACTTGCTTTCATCTTTACTATCATAATAGACCAAATATTTTCCATTCGGCGAGAAGTGGAATTCAGTCCGATTGCTCGGTTTAAGCAACGTCCTAGAACCATCCTTCAAAGATACGAGGTAATTCTTCACATTGTCCTTTAACCAAAATCGGTCGCCGGAGGGATTATAGGCTACTACAACATAGTTACCGGTATCTGGCACTGACTCAACCTTCTCCCAACGATCGGTTAATTTCAGCGGTAATGTATTTTGCAAAGTGCCAATGACACAGTCAAACCTTTCCGGTGTTAAATGATGTAATTGTGTTGACATCAATATGGTATCTGTCCAACTCCAGATATCAAGGCTTACAAAGTTAGGCTTGGGTTTGGGCAAGTCAGGCTCTTGAATTTTGAAATACAAGTAGTGACCATCCCCGCTAAAGGAAGGCAGATCAGCAGCCAGCTTGTATTCCACAGAAATTCCTTTCGGATGAAAGTTCAACTTCTGTTCTGCATGTTGCATGCCGGAGCTATATAACCAAATATTCCGCTCACCCGTAGGATTTGACAGCACAAAGGCTACCTGTGCCCCCTGTTTATCGAAAAGGTAGCCATCCAGGCTTAAAGACTCTGCTAATAATGATGTCCAGACCTGCTTTTCCTTGCCCGTAGATAACGGCATGAGGTTTAATGACTGTCTTACACTATCGCTTTCATGCAAGAGAACGGACATGTGGCCCGACGCAAAAACAAAATCTTTCACATTTGCAGCAATAAACTTTACTCCGGAAACCAAGTTATGGATGACCAATTGCCCAGGATTCATTACCAGCCTGTAAGCGATCCAGTCTGTACTGCTCGACTCTCCCAAACGAGTAATTTCCATAACGCCAGGAATGACGTTTATCTGCCCTGTTTTCAGTGCCAGAAGCCGCAGGCTGTCGCGCATCATAAACACGAATCGTTTATCATCTGAGGTAAAGAATCCTGGCTGCGCACCGATGAACTCTAATTTTTTCCTACCATAACTTTCCTGTATTACCAGCGTATTGGACTGGTAAGGCATGTTATTAATGTTGTACATCACCCAATGCCCATTGTCGCTGATCGCGACTTCACTAGATATCCCATACCAGTGGTTGATCGCGAATGTATCTATAACCGGTTTGGACTGCGCGAGGCCCAGCAACCGCGCCACCAAGAACAGGGCCAATAAAAGGAAATTTCTCATACAGTTGAAAGTATATGCTTAAGCCGCTACTGCAATGCAGCAGGCTTGATTACTTTCTTAGAACGTCCTAATAAGAGAAATCACCTATAAACAGTGTATCAAAAAGACGCTTAAGTGATATGCGGATCTGAGCCAATATTATAATATATACGCTAAAGCACCCGCCTTAGTGATACTAGTTCTTAAATAGACTATTACCGGCCTTTTTCCTCCTATCGGGTACCGATACCTTTATCCAGCTATCATATTTATCGCCGCCAGGCGAACAATATCAACCTTACTTCCTATGCAACAGAAAGCGATCATCATCGGTGCCGGTCCCGCCGGCCTGACAGCAGCCTATGAACTTTTAACCCGAACGGACATCACTCCCATCGTTTTGGAAAAGTCAGGAGAGATAGGCGGCATTTCCCGTACTACGAATTACAAGGGCAACAGAATGGATATGGGGCCGCACCGGTTTTTCAGTAAGTCAGACCGGGTGATGGACTGGTGGCTGCGTATGATGCCACTTGAAGGCCAGGCTGCTGGTCAAACCACTATCTCGTATCAAAATAAATCCAGGGAAATTCCCTCAGGCGGACCGGCCCCTAAAGATCCTAACAAGGTTATGCTGGTCATCCAGCGACTGACTCGGATTTATTTCCTGCGGCAGTTTTTTGCCTACCCCATACAGCTGTCTATCGATACGCTGAAAACGCTGGGTCTTATCCGGACGCTTCGCATTTTATTCTCCTTCCTGTACATCCGGGTATTTCCCCGGACACCTGAAAAAAGCCTGGAAGACTTCATCGTCAATAAATTCGGGAAGCAGCTTTACCTACTCTTCTTTAAAGACTACACCCAAAAGGTATGGGGTATTCCACCCAGCGAAATCTCCGCGGAATGGGGCGCCCAGCGGATCAAAGGGGTATCGCTAAGCAAGGCTATTGCAGGCGCGGTCAAAAGTATCCGCGCCGGAAAAAAAAGAGGCACTGATTTAAGTCAAAAAGAAATAGAGACCAGCCTGATTGAACAGTTTTTATACCCCAAGTATGGCCCCGGATCGCTGTGGGAGGAAGTTGCCCGGCAAATTGAGGCCATGGGAGGGAAGGTTTACCTGCACCAGGATGTACAAAAGATTTATCACCAAGACGAGAAAATACAATCAATCCTGACTATCAATAGCCAGACCGGTCAAACAGGTGCCTGGGAAGGAGACTATTTTTTTTCCACCATGCCTGTTAAAGAACTTATTGCTGATATGGGAAAGCAGGTACCGGCGGAGGTGCAGCGGATCGCCGCAGGGTTGCAGTACCGGGATTTCATCAATGTAGGTATACTGCTCAAAGAAATGCGGACCGCCAATAACAAAAAACTGGAGCTAAAAGATAACTGGATCTATATCCAGGAAAAGGATGTGAAAGTAGGACGCCTAATGATCTATAACAATTGGGGCGATGGGATGATCCGGGATAAAAACACCATCTGGATCGGCATGGAATATTTCTGCAATACCAGTGACGAGCTCTGGGCGCAAAGCGATACTGCCATCCAGCGCCTTGCTATTAAAGAGTTGGAGCAGATGGATTTGGCCCGTACTGAAGATGTCCTGGACAGTACAGTGCGAAGAATGGAAAAGACGTATCCAGCTTATTTCGGAACATACGAGCAATTTGACCAAATCAAAGCTTATACTGACCAGTTCAGCAACCTCTTCCTGGTTGGCCGGAACGGCATGCATAAGTATAACAACGCTGACCATTCGATGCTTACGGCGATGGTTGCGGTGGATAATATCATTGCAGGTATTACCACCAAGGAAAGCCTTTGGTCCATTAATACGGAGCAGGAATACCACGAGGAGAAGAAGGAAGTTTCGAGCCCTGCGCCGGCAGTGGCAAGCCGAAAGGGTGGCCTGGCTCCCCTCCGGCAGTTTTTAAGCCATAATACTCTCCAACGAAACCTTATCCTGTTCGGCATTATTGCTTCGATCATACAGTTATGTGTATTCAAGTATTTTTACCCAGATCCCAGTTTTATCAACGGCGATTCTTATACGTATATTCAGGAGGCGCATAATAACTCGCTTATAGGAACCTATCCTATCGGCTACCCGCGTTTTTTGCGGCTGTTCAGCGTATTCACTACATCACCTACCGCCCTGATTGCCTTTCAGTACTTGCTTATCCAGGCCAGTCTTAGTTTCTTCCTGTTCACTTTGTATTCCATTCTAAAGCCATCAAGGGGTATTCAAATCGCTAGTTTTATTTTCCTGCTATGCAACCCATTGATCTTGTTTGTGGCCAATTTTGTGTCGAGCGACCCGTTTTTCCTGGCGATCAGCCTTTGCTGGTTCAGCCTTTTGCTGTTGAGTATGGCATCCAGCCAGCCAAGATGGTTATGGTGGCAGGTAGCTGTATTATTCCTGGCATTTATTGTACGCTACAATGCGCTTTATTACCCTGCCATTGCTACTATTGCCATATTATTATCGCGGCACAAACCTAGAAGAAAGGGGCTGGCCATTGCCGCCAGTTACCTGGTTATTGGGCTTTTTATCTGGCAATCCAGCAACCATTATAAGGAACGGTTTGGCATCAGGGAATTTACCCCATTCACCGGCTGGCAGCTTGCCAATAATGCGTTATATGCGTATCGGTTTATTGACAGCAACCAGGTTAAACCTGTCCCTAGCCAATTCAAGGCCATTGATAAGGAAGTCAGGCATTATTTTGATACCAGCCGTAATGTGCTTACCCACCCTATTGAACTGTTGTACGCCAATACTTACTATATGTGGGACCCCCGATCTCCTTTGCTCACGTTCCAGCACGCACAGTTTAAAAAGGATTCGGCAAAGACCGAATTTGACCAATGGGCAAGAATGGCGCCTTTGTACCAGCAGTATGGGAGCTGGCTGGTACAGCATTACCCCGGCGCGTATGCACAGCATTATCTCTGGATCAATTTTTTAAAATACTATGCCCCACCTAGTGAATTCCTCGAAGTATACAATATGGGTTTAGATACTATCGGGGCTTGGGGGCAGCTTTGGTTTAAATATAAAAACAAGCAAATCAGGCATCATTTCAAAGATAAAACCCATACTACGCTGACTTATTTTCCCGAGATCGTGGGGATCGTCAACTTACTCTTCTTTTTAGGACTGTTGTCCACCTGGGTTTTGGGGAGTGTCACAGATCCGGTGCAAAAGCGGGCGCTGTGGCTGTTTGCCGCCAACTGGCTGCTAAATATGGTTTTCAGTGTTGTTGCTTCGCCGGTTGCTCTTCGATACCAGGTATTTCCTTTTGTGCTGGCGGCGGCCATGGATTTCGTATTGTTTGCGCAGATAGCCCGACTGGCCTTTACCAGGAATATCCAGCCCAAGCAAAAATGGACAGGTCAACCTGCCTGATGCCATACAGGGTTCCCGCCAACAGCGCGGCGAGAACCCTGTATAATTTTTAAAGGCGCGTGAAAAATTTGATATTTCCTTAACCCCCAGCGTGGCTGCAATATCACAGACAGGCTGGAGCGTATCGGTTCACGGCGGAGACCCAACAGGAGTCCGTCCCTTCGGTTTCACGGGTAGTAATATGCATGTATTTCGGATCTGCACAGTCTGCGGCAGACTGGTTGATCACCATAAAAATGCCATCGCGCAGCCTAGGGGAAGGCCAGGTAGTCCAGGCCATCAAGGGTTTGGGGAAGTCAAAACTGCGGTTCTCGATCATTTCAGCGTAGAAACCACCATCTGCTGCCCGGTTGATGTCTTCAAAGAAAAGCCCCCATAATGTGGGAGGAACGGGCACTACGGGATGGCTACAATTTACGCTATAGTTATCCTGGGCCAACAAAGTCCCTGCCCAGCATAAGCATGCCAGTAAAAAATATGTCTTAATCATCTTACAACACGCTATTAAGTTAAGAGGCAGGACGAACCTTCCAGGTTGGCATGCCTTTCTTCATTTTTTCTATGGTGGCCAGATATTCACGGGCAAAGCCACCCTGCACCTGCCCTAGCTTACGCGCGGCTGCATTGTCCTCAGCAACCGCCTGCTGTTCGACATTAATGGCTTCTTTTACACGGCCAAGTTTATACAGGAGATTGGCTTTTGTATCCAGGTACTGTACATTATCGAGTGGTTGGATTTTAATTGCCAGGTTCACCCAATCCAGTGCCCGTCCCAATAAATTTTTATCAGCCGTACCATCAAAGACCGTCCAGGCCACCCAATTTAGCCCCCAGGCATCCCCGGTTGTCGCTGTCAGAGGCATGTCAATAATGATCCCAAAGGCGTGACCCTCTTTTTTTGCAGGATAAATATGCAGCAGCCTATCCACCAAGGCAACATATTCCGGCCAGCGATGATTGGCTTCAAAGTAATTGAGTTGTGCCGGAGGCAAGTAAGTTGTTGCTTTGGCAACTCCGTATTTATTGCGAATATTGGCCTGAATGCTATCCCAGCTGCTTTGTGTAGCTGAGGATGAATTAGCCAGCGGCACCAGGATCTCTTCCTTGACAATCACCTGCTTCATAAAATTTTGGGCTACTGCGGGATTTACGCTGATCACGTGACCAGATGTAAGCAGCCGGAAATAGGCACCTTTGCTTCCTTCAGGCAGGAAGAGATAGGAAAAAACTTCAAAGAACTGGAGGTTCTCATTTTTCATCAATGTAGTGTCGTCCGCCTTATCGAGAAACAGGGATTTGTATTTTGCCGCCACACTCTCCGCCAACTTGCCTTCGCCCATTTCACCCGCTTTCTTAGCCAGATAGGGGAGCGCAGAGGGTTCAATTGAATTATCCATGTAGGCAGATCTCAGGGTATAATATTGCTTTTGCGGGTAGATTGCGTCAGCAGTAAAGTCTAAGATTGCTTTTGTATCTTGGAAGCCAACTACTTTGTGTACAAGTTTACCAGCGGCCGAAAACACCAGTAACGTAGGAAACGCATCCACTTTATTTTCCGTAATAACCTGGTGAGCCAAAAGATATTGCGACCTTACTACTCCGCCGTCTGTGGCTGTTGTATCGGCCTGTAGCTTGATACTCACAAAATGGGCATTGATATAGGCGGCCACGGTATCATTGGTATAGATTTTCCTGTCCATCAATTTGCAGGGTGCGCACCAGGACGCGTATACATCCACCAGGATGTATTTATTTTCTGACGCAGCTTTCGCCTGTAATTGAGGCCACGTAGAATCTTCTGCAAAATGCACCCCCTGCCCAAAAGACAGTACAGGAAAACAGATAGCCGCCAGCCATAATTTTACTTTCATAGCATGAATATTTTAACCAGCGCTCCTGCGCCGGTTATGAATAATGATGAATAGGTTAAACTTCTAGTAGCCTTGGTTCTGGGTTAATTTGTTATCAGCTTTGATGTCACTGAGCGGAATGGGATAGAGTTGCCAATCAGGACTCCATGTGCCACCCTTCTGAGCGCAAACGTTTCCCGGAGCGCCCATAACACTATTGGCCAGGCCCGTGCGTTTTAAATCAAACCAACGGTGGCCCCATTCGGAAAACAGTTCAATTTGTCTTTCATGGATAATGGCGGCCAACAAATCTGGTTCTGCAGAAGCGGCAGTAACAGTGAGGCCTGCCCTCATACGAATAGCGTTGAGGTCGGCCGCAGCGCCGGAAAGGTTATTTTCCTGTGCCCTGGCTTCCGCGCGGATTAGGTATATTTCTGCCAAGCGAAGTACCACCGTATATTCGGTAATAGGTGCCCCATAATCATAAACTTTGTATTTGTAAGGAAAATAATAAGTTTGATCCGTCACCACGCTGTCTACCCATGCCGCCCGGCGCTGGTCCCCCGCTTCAAAGCTATTTAACAGGTTTGTACTCAGCAATACAGACCCGTCAAAGGGGCCGGAAGGTGGAATGATAAATTCCTGGGCTTCCGGCGTATTGAAATAACCCGTTACCGGCTGGAGCTGGAAAATCGCTTCATTGTTGTTAGCCAGAAAGACCCTATCCAACGATTCTAATGAGAACAAGGATGATTGGTTCAACACTGTTGTGGCAGCTGCCTCTGCTTTGTCATATTGGCCCAAATACAAATAGACCCTTGCCAAAAGCGCTTCTGCGGCCCATTTGGTTGGTCGCACCCGTTCGGTGCTGCTTTGTAATAAGGTACCATCTAAAAAATTATCGGACAATTTGGCTTCAGCATCTTTCAGATCTTCGATAATCTGGCTGTACACAGAGTCTACTGCAGCACGCCCAGCCGCCTGATTGACTTTATAATCGGACTTAGTTAACAACGGAACACTGCCGTACATATTGACCATGTAGAAATAAAAAAAGGCACGCATAAACTCCGTTTCCCCAATCAGTTGTGTCTGCACTGTAGCCGTCAAATTGCTTGTGCTTTTTAAATTTTCGAGTGCGAGATTGGTTGCATATATATAGTTATACCCGGCATTCCAATATTCGATCCCAGCTCCATTACCACTGCTTACATTATTACCGTTTAAAGCATTTTTATAATACTCATTTAAAGCTATGTTAGAGGTTCCGGTATAGACCGTCAACTCATCAGCAGAAAGGCCCATATCCAAAGAGACTCCTGACATTCCGCCCAACCCCATCAAAGCAGCATATATACCGGTAACGCCTGCAATAGCAGTTTCGTCTGAGCTATATACAGAGGCTTCAGTTAATGTTGTCAGAGGTGCAGACACCTGAACTAACTTATTACAAGACAAAATGCCAATTACCATTATTGATATCATGCCCCACCGAAACCTCTTTACGCTAGCATACACATAATTTAAAAACATACACTTCAATTAAGTATTTTATAAAGATAATTGACATCCGAAAGTGATTACCCGCAGCGGAGGCAATGCAGTGGGAGACGCAGTTTCAGGATCAAAAATTTTATACTTACTAAAAGTCAACAAATTTTGTCCCTGAACAAACACTTTGAAACCTTGAACACGTAATCGTCTTGAGACAGCATCAGGCATAACCCAAGTAATCGATGCATTTTTAATTTTTAAATAAGAGGCATCAGAGTATGAAGCGTCACTCGAACTAGCCGCAATTAAATAAGCGTTATAAAACGTGTTGTCCGAATTATATCTTTGTACAGGCTTAACATCTCCGGATCTTTGCCATCGATTTAAAACATATACTGGTTCATTAGTAGATTTTAAGCCAGGGACAGCAGAAGTCCCAAAACGATAATTCACTGCTTTCATTTTTACAAATTGAATTAATATGTCCAAAGAGAATTGGCCAACTCGAAAGCTATTATTTAGCCCCCCATACAAGCTAGGTGAAGTGTTTATTATAACATTTGCATCGGTCGTTAAATCAGGATTATAAGGATCAATTTTAGATTCAAAACGATAGACGCCTGTCTGTGGGTCAACACCTTCGCTATGGAATAATTTCTTAATTGTAATAGGTCGCCCAACTAGCAAAGAAGATGCATAGGAAGAATTTTCTATGCTAGGAAATGAAACTAACCTATTTCTTTGAATTGTTACATTAAAGGATGAGCTCCATTCAAATATTTTGGAACTAATATTTTTACTATTTAGAGAGAGTTCCCAATCCGAATTCTCTACAGTAGCAGGAAAATTCTCCAATACGCTTGCATACCCTATAAAATTAGGTAGTGCATAACTTAACAGTTGGTTGGAAGATCTATTCTTGGCATAATTTACACTTATTAAAATTCTACTGCCTGTAAAGAATCCCAAATCAATACCGGCCTGCAATTTTTTGGTAGTTTCCCATTGTACGTAAGGATTTGCCAAACCCGTAGGATAAACTGGAGTAATATTTTGATACTGAACATTAGAATTTGCGCCATATTGAGACAAGTATGCATAATCACCAATTTGGTCATTTCCCGTAATTCCATAACTACCCTTTAACTTTCCAAAGTTTAGTACCTTAAGACTATTTTTTATAATCCCTTCATTAGAAAATATCCAGCCTCCGCCCACAGACATAAAATTATGAAACCTATTTTCAGGGCCAAAGCGACTACTTCCATCCCTTCTTCCTGATAAATCTATAATATACTTGTCTTTTAGCACGTAATTTAACCTCCCGAATAGTGCATTGTATTTGTAAAAGCCAGAGTAACTGTATCCTTTTATTAAAGAACCAGCTGCACTTACATCGCCTAATTGTTCGTCATTACTATAACCGCTCGCAGTAAATTGATACGACTTACTGCTATTTTCCTGTATCGTAGTCCCTGCAAGCAAATCCAACTTACCTCCAAACAAACCAACTTTATAATTCAATTGTGGTTCCAATATCCAACTGTTTGAAACATTATTTCCAATGGTTGCATCAGGCAGCATGAACGTTCGGTATTGTGGCTTTATTGACTCTAAAGGAATAGTCCAAACTTGGTCTGAACGCAAAGTTGTATATCCAGAATTTAGCCTGATACTCAACCCAGTAAATAATTCATAATTAAGAGATAAATTAGAAACCAAATTTTCTGTAGTGTTTTTATAATCCTGTAGGACATATGCTACGGGATTATTCCAAGTAGCTGAACCAGCCGCATTTGTGGCCCAATTAATTTTACCATTATTATCATATAATGCAGGTGCGTCAGGTGGAGTAACCGTTGCGTATTGAGTTAAGTCCGTCCCTGGTAATTTATTTAAATCATATTGGTAGTTTGTAGAAAATAGCGCCTTAAATTTCCTGTTCGGTGAATTCATATTCAGGTTCATATGCACCGAACCTTTCTGATCATTAAAATCGCCCGGGAATACCGTTGTCTCCCTATGATAAGTTCCGCCAACCAAATACTGTATATTAGGCGCCCCTCCCGAGATTGTAGCGGATGTGTTCATATACTGCGCAGTACCGCCTAACAGCGTTTTTTGCCAGTTGGTATTTCTCGTTGTATCCCAGAAGCCATTCATGTCGTAGTCAGAGGAATAAATTGAAGCGTTGTCATTGGCTTTAGCCTCATGCCGCATTTCTAGATATTGTTTTGTATTCATCATGTCGATGAACTTGGGCACTTTACCAAAACCATCCTGAAAGCTGATATCGACCCTTGATTGCCCTACTTTACCCTTCTTGGTCGTAATCAGGATGGCACCATTGGCAGCCCTAGAGCCATAAATTGAAGTTGCATCTGCATCTTTTAATACCTCAATGCTTTCAATATCGCCTGGATTTAAAAAACTCATCGGATTGCCTTCTACCGCGACACTACCTGGCCCTAATGCGCCAGATCCCCCCAACATGTAATTTATGGAGGGAAGTAATTGTGAATTGTACGGAACCCCGTCAATCACATATAATGGGTCATTACCGTTCTGTATACTGTTCTGCCCCTGTACCCGCACGGTCACGCCGCTGCCTGGCAAACCTGTACTTTGTGTTACCAGCAAGCCCGGTACCTGGCCCTCTAAGGCAAGAAGAGGGTTTGTTACATTCTGCCGTTCTATGGTTTCCGCTTTAACGGTTGTTACATTGCCTACCTGCTCACGGGTGGATACTGATCCATAGGCAATCACCTGCGCTTCGTCGAGCGTATTGGTGGCCTCGTTCAAGGCAATTGTGTAGTCAGCAGCACCCGTTTTTACCTCATATTCCAAGCGGTCATATCCCACGTATGTTATGATAATTTTGTAGGCCCCAGAAGGGATGCCTTTAATCAAAAAATCGCCTTTTGCATCGGTTATGGCGATCTTGTCCGTCCCCTTCAACGTTATGGTTGCACCTGCCAGCGGCAATGCTTTATTTGAAATTATCCGTCCCCTGATCTCTGTAGGCTGGTTGTCCTGCGCAGCCACGGTTTCCGCCGCCTTGGCCTGAAGCTTTTCCTGGACTACAATAATTTTTTCAATGATGGAATAGGTAAAGGGTTGGTCTTTGAAACAGAGATTCAGTGCTTCCTGCAGCGGGGTATTTTTTATGCTAACGGTTACATTATGCGAAATAGTCCGCCATTTCTCCAGCATAAAGTACTGATACCCTGTTTGCTTTTGTATGTCTTTCAGGACATTTTCGAGCGGCGCATCCACGACATTTAATGTCACCGACTCCTGGGCCATGCCTTTGGCATAGACATGCAATGAAACCACCAAGCAAATAACAGTGAGTTTCATAACCAAGCATGTTTTGGTGATGATCTGGTAACGAGCCTTACCTTTCATAAATTTGACTAGATTTTGGTTGTAAGCAAAGCAGTTTTTCTCATTGCTCTACTACGCCATTCCAGCCGGGGTGCCGGGAGCACTTCCGGCTTTTTCTTTGCGTAACAGATCTCAGCTACTAATCGTATGATTTTGTCACCTCCTTTTTTACATTTAAACAGGTTGAATAAGAATACCCCCTTGGAACATACCATCGTTATGGACATGTTCATGAAATTGACAGAACCCCACCAAGGGTTGTGTCATGGAACTGCGTTTATATCTTATCAGGCAAGCAAGTTATGGCGAGAGCTGTTGATCAGGGCTTCACCGTGATGGTGTTTTTATCCATGGTAAAATGAAGGCCGCCGGCGGCAAGGACTTTTAATAAAACAGACAGCTTATTAACACGGCTCAAGCTAAACGAAGCCCTGACAGCACCAACATCCCCTTCGTAATTGATCTGTATGTTGTACCACCTGGCCAGCGCCCGCATGACCGTCTTGATGTCTGCATTGTCAAACTCAAAATAACCTTCCTTCCAGGCTATGACCGTTTCAACAGGCACTTTGTTTACCTGTATCTCTTTTCCTATGGTAGCTTGTAAACCGGGTTTTAACAGGACACGCGTAGCCGGGTTGGATACCGCTGCAGCGCCCTCCACCAGGGTGGCCTGCAATTCAGGCTCGTCCCCATACGCCATGACATTAAATTCAGTCCCGATATCTGTAATTGTAGCATCACCCACATGCACCATAAACTGGCGGCCTGCATTTTTTGCTACTTCAAAGTATGCCTCCCCGGTCATCCAGACTTCCCTTGCTTTACCGGTAAAAACTGTAGGAAACCTGACAGAGGACATGGCATTCAGGTAGACAACCGTGCCGTCAGGAAGGCTTATCGTGAACTTGCCACCCGCCGGCGTGACAATTTTATTGTATTGCACCGGCTCGTCGATATTGGCAGCATTTTGGTAAACCAAGCTACCGGAATCATGTTTACTTACAGTTGATCCACCCTGGTCAGCAATTTTACCGTTACCTGTTTCATCCAATACCACCACCTTACCGTTGCCCAGTGTCAGCGTTGCCCTGTCGGTGCCTGGCGCTACATCTGTACTGGATGCCACGGTGGGTGTCTTTGGCATATTTTCATTTGAGTGGCTGCGCGACCACCAATATACCAAGATACCGCAGCCGACGATTACTACCGCCGCTGCCTTAAAAGCAAAGAGCTTTATGAGCCTCAACAAACCAGTACGTTCCTTCTCTTTAACCCAGGGCATTTCTTCTAACATGGCGGGCTTTGCAGCCCTTGCTTCTTCGGAAGCGATATAACTACGGATGATATTTTCCTCCGATGTACGTTTTCCAAACCTTTCCCTGTTTGACGGATCTTTATCCAGCCATTCATTCAATTCTGCCGCCCCTTCCGGAGAAAGTTCATGGTTCAGATATTGAATGGTAAGGTCTGTTAACCGTTTTGGGTCCATGAGATTATTATTAAACTGCTCAGGAAGTTTACCGGCCCTACTTAATAAAACGAGCGCCTGCCAAAAAACCCCTACTGAAATTTTACAAAAAATTAAAGTTGCCTTAACGAAGTGATAATCTTACTTACCAGGAGGACGAACGAAGCCACTTTAAAATCAAATCCGCGGCCTTTAAACGATTTCCGGAGATTTCGCAGGGCCTGGCCGAGCAAGTTTTCTACTGTACGCGGTGATATATCCATTGCACGCGCAATGTCTTTCTGTTTCATTCCTTCCAGATAGAACAATTGAACAACACGCCGCGCCCGTTGTGGCAATGCGGCTACCAATTCATGCAAACGATCTGCAAATTCTTCATCCAACTGTTCATTGATCCGGTCATAATCTATTACACTGCTTTTTGAGTACTGTATTTTAGTAACGTTGATCCTCTTCCTCTTACGCAGCGCGTCGATTGACCTGCTCCTGCAAGACAAATTCAGGTAAGTATCCAGTTGTTTGATAGACATAAATTCCTTTGGAGATTCAAATAAGCGCTGCAGAACAATTATTGCGATGTCCCTCGATTCATCGCTATCCAATGTAAATGCATATGCCTGGCGAAAGAGCTTTTCTGAATAACGTTCAAATATCTCCTCCAAAGCATGCTTCTCCATGCACAGAAGCCCTTGCAGCAAGGCATACTCATGCTCCTCGTCCATAATGCAAAAGCTTAAATGCGATATTTTACGAAGCGGGTGGATCTGAAATCAAATTTCTTGGTTAATAAAATACGAAAAACTATTTGCGCGGCTTTTTCAAAAGCAAGGCTGAGGAATAATGGTGAAATGGAATATTTGATAAAAAGCTACAGGATGCAGGTATGAAGAGCCATTCAAGATACTATATACTTTGGATAAAATCAAAAGGACGGTCATAATAGTTTTCTCATTTTATTGTTGTTTGGTTTCTGCAAGAAAGCCTGACAACCGTTGCTGCCGCTTCACCAGACACAAGCATTCAAGCGGCCCGGTCTTATTTCGAAGACAGTGTAAAAAAACAGGCATTCGTGCCGTTGATCAAAGAGCATCCCTGCAACTTATCGGGTTTTACACAGTTATTAATTTACACAAAGCCGGATCATCAAAAACGTGCCATTACTATAACGACAATCTGGAATTCTAACCATCAAAATGACCCAAAAAGTTACTTTTTCGGTATAAAACATGTCCAAAACTGGAATGGAGAGTTCCTAGGACGGTTCTTTTTTACTTCAGATTATACGAAATATAGGCCCATACCCGCAAACAGCCAGTTTCAGCAAGGCAGCCAGCGTATTGAATGAATTCAATGCAGTTGAATATAGAGGATGGGCTGACATTATATCTCGGGGATTTCCCTGTCAGCCGTTTAGTATTGCAGGAAAATGAAAGCGAGGGCGGGGTGACGACCGTTATCTCCAGCCTAGCCATCGTATAAAGTCCTGCTCGATACTATGCATGATCAGCTGTCCACGTATAGGCTCTTCGACTTTCCTCTTTCAATTTCCACCCGGCAGGCCTAATAATCTTAATCGCTCTTTCTTACCCACACCTATCCTGAAGGCATTCAGAAAATTCTCACATTCTTTTATCGTATTACTTAATGCCCGGAATTCGATTTTGACATTCTTTTCGGGAAGGTTAAAAACAAAATAAATATCATCCGCAAATCCTTTGATCAGAAAAAACTCATTGTCACGCCATTCCCAACCGTGAAAAAGGCCTAAAAACATTGAAATATCCTGGAATCCACTCCAAAAAAGAATTTCTGTTGCTGCACCTTTCTTTCTATCCCAGGTACGAATAAAATAGTCAGTCCGCTCCGGATATAATCTGCATAAAACCTGAGCTTTTAATTTTTTATCCTGGCTGGCGAGGGCTTTTCTCGCTTCATACTCCGAAATGAATGATTCATCGATGATCTGCTGATGCATTGTTTTTAAATCTGCCTCATTCCATTCGTTCAATCTCCACATTTTCTGCAATGCAGCAAATACAAGATCATAGATAGGCCCAAAATTATTAAACTTTCTGAGGCAGTGTATGAATTCATCGTCTATCCGACAATGCATTGTAAGAGCCCATCCCCAATCTTTATCAACAATAAAAGACTCCTGTATACCTTCGATTAATTCAAAATCGATTCTTCTATATTTAAGATATTTTATCTTTCTGAGGCGCTTATAAACATTAAACTGTACATGAGACAACCACAAATAATCTAAAGATTCAGATTTAAAAAGCAGATGAAATTCGCCAAGCATAATCTGGAATTCGCAATTAGGTCAAAAGATACGGAAGATTGTGTTATATTGTCTTACCCGTACTTTCAACAATTGGCCGGATGACATTCAACTAGCGCATCTCCAGCAGCAGCAAATTATTTCTGCCAGCCATATTCATCCAGAATGTCTTTAAAAACAGTCCATTATCGCCGCCTCCTAAAACATACCCTAATTTCATTATATTTTTTTAAACCTGGGTGTCGTTTATTGCCCAAAATAATTATCAGGCTCGCGCTTACTGTTCGGAAACACAATAGCTATACCCAATACGTCTTTCTGGTTTTCAACGGCAATATCCTTAAACAGCGGCTCTCGGCCGGTGCTGTTTGTCTGTGGCGCACTTTCTTTCGCGATAAGATACAGCAACAACAAGGGATTCTGCTCGGACCGGTCATCATTGGGATCTCCGGTGCGGCCGGGCAGATCGATCCGCAGGTGTTCGGACTCGGTCAGCACCCCGATATTATAGCCTTTCTCCGTCGATTTGCGGCTACGACCCGTCCGGTTGACCTGCAGTCCGCCATAGCTGACGGGGGTGGAGGAATAGACAGGGGTAAGATTTCCGGCCACCGCCACCGACCATTTCGTCAGTTCAGGATTATAGGGATCATTCAATCGACGACCGATATAGTCGAGCATGCCTTCGGAATCAAGCCCCGGACCATATACTCCGTCTCTTTCTACAAACTGATACTGCCGGAGGAAGTCCAGCACCACTTTCCCTTCGACTTTATAATCCGCCAGAAAGACACCCGTACCCGGGATCTTCTGAAAAGCACCTCCTGATGCAACGCTGCTGATAAATCGTTCGCCCAGCTCGTAGTTCGCGGTCAGCACATCCGGCTTATCCAATGGCATCCAGATCGTCTGCGAAGTACTTCCGCTGAAGGAGACCTTCTGATTGCGGCCGGCGCCCAGTTTATTTGGCGCCGTTATCGAAAGCCGCTCGTGATCCCGGATAGCCAACGCCATATCCATCGGAGTCATCTCTTCTTCTTCATACCGGTAGATCTCGCTTCTCAATTCTTTCTCCACCAGCGCCAGGTGCTCGAAAGACTCCCAGATCAGCCCTGTTGTAAATACCCTTGTCAGATCTTCATATCCATGACGATAGCCAAACCAACGGGCCATCTGTAACAGGGTGTCGTATTGCTTGCTCTTCCGCAGAAAATAACTGATCATCAGCCCGTCCAGTGTCAGACCCCCGGGAAAGCTGGTTGCCCCCGATAGCAATGACCTTTATTTCTTCCCGGACGGTATAATCGAGCCGGTCCTCCGATTCGCTGTTCAGCTTTACCAGCCTGACAACCTTCAATACCTCTCCCAACTCTTCCCATACAGAATCGTAATCGGGGAAAAGATAATCCAGTACCAATTCCCTCCGGATAGCCTCTGCATTCCTCCGGAAATCATTCCATACTTTTTTAAACTCGTCTTTCAACAAGGAACGATGCGCTTTTTTACCGTACCGGCCAGCGATAGCATTGAGATAATCGTCGATCAGCCCTTCGATCGTTGTCATGCTGGTCTTTGTATGCTTTACGTGTACAAGCATACTCATCGGCTTTTCCCGATCCCCTCTCAGGTTACGGACCGCACAGGCCAGCAGAAAAGTGTCGATCGCCTCCGTCAGCTTATCCGTCATTTCCCCATTGTCCACCAGGTCTGTTGTCTCATCAGGTATGATACAGGCGAACTGATCCGACAGCGCACTGTCGAAGATCTGGGAAGTACCGAAATAACCCTCTGGCTCGGGGAGAGACACGATAAAATCTCTGGGATATAAATCATCGCCGTGTGTATCCAGACTGCTGTTCATATCGATCAGCACATTGGCGAAAGGCGTCGCGGTATACCCGATATAGGTTTTTCGGGGAAACAGCATCAGCAGTCTCCGGATAGCTGCATTTGTCTTCTGGGGATCGGCGTCCGGATCGTTTGCGTTTGTGTCGATAGATGCCTGATCGGCCTCATCATCGATCACAAGCAAGGGGATTGAAGCCCGTTGTTCAGCAGGAGCCTGTGCAAGATAATCTATCAGATTGTTCAACACGGAAACGCGCTTTTTTACAACCGCCAGGATTGTTAGTCCTTTTTCCGCAACATGCCGGAAAGGAGTATTCGTCTTGAAATCCTGGTCACAGGACGTCAACCTCCACCAGTCATGTAGCTGTCCCGGCATGTCTATATAAGGCTCATCACTTTCTACTTCCTTTATACCTGTCAGCTCCTTGTCCAGTCGGATCTGTGTCTGCCGCCGCAAGGCATTATGGATACCTGCCAGCACCACGATCAGCCGGTAGCCGGCATCCGCCGCCTTTGCGATCAGCGCGGTAAAATTGGCCGTCTTTCCACTCTGTACGTATCCAACTACCAGCCCCTTGCAATTAAACTCATTTCTTTGAGGATTGGCAATACTGCGCATGATGGCATGCGTTGCCGAATCTATCGACCGCACGATTCTATGGGCATTCTCCTCGCTATACTTTTCGGAAAGAGTCCGGAGAAGGAAGTCTTCCAGCCTCCGCCAATGATAACTATTTGCCGGATCTGCATTCTGCGCCAGCCAACGGTCATACCACTCCCGGTCAGTGCCGGGGTCGACGACGACAGCAGCCGGGGGCGGCTCTTCTCTGAGGACAAGATTATTATAACGGGCCAGCATCTGACTCTTTACATATTCCTTTTCGTCAGCCGTCATTCTTTTATCCGTGACCGGATCTGGCATATCCAGTTCGCGGATCAGATCGAAGGACTCTCCCTTGAACTCGTATTTCTGTTCGAGAAGCAAAAGCATCCTTTCTGCGACTCCGTTCATATCAGAAGATTTTTTCTTTCGTCAGCCGCTCGAGTGCCTGGGAAGAAACTGCCTTGAAGGTATCGAACAGCTGTTGGTTTTTATCATTCCTGTTGTACAGCTCGGCATAGGCCAGCGAGAAGATCAGTGCATCGATAGCGCTGGTGGCAGCCTTTGTAGCTGCCGATTTGTACACGTTGGTATAAAAGGGATGAGAGGCGTTGATGATGACTTTGATTTTCTCGCCTTCATTACAAACGATCTTCCACAGCTGGTCTTTGTCCAGCTTGTCGGATACGATTTCAAAGTCCTCTTCCCCGCCATATTTCAGGAATTCCTTTATCTTATTGGGGCTCCAGCTTCCACCGGGATTCTTTACCTGGACGGCCGTCTCCTGTTTGTCTTCGGGATGCTTTCCATTCATCGACTTTGTCCGGATACCATGGTTGCTCAATAGCTCTTTTGTGACCCGGCTCATCTCCGCGCCGTTTCTGCGGATAACATTGTTGACAACGAAGTGTTCGTCCGACTTTTTATAGACCGACTTTGCCTTTTTGATTACCTGCGGATTCACGACAAGTTTCAGATGCTGAAATAGCAATTCGGGGAACTGCACCCTTGCCTTGTTTACCGTGATCCGGAAGAGCTCATCCATAGTGGGGTCGATATCGATACTGATTCTCGCCAGCTTGTCGTGCTCATCCTTAGCCTTTGTCCCCTGCCAGCCACCAAAACGGATTAAGCGGTTCGCCCTGTAGATATAATATCCCTGCCCGTCATTCCAGGATAACAATCCCTTCCCCTCTTTCCAGGCCTCTTCGCTGGAAAAACTCTCTTGCGTGGGCAGGATATAGGCTTTAA
Source organism: Chitinophagales bacterium (assembly GCA_015654595.1). Lineage (GTDB taxonomy): Bacteria > Bacteroidota > Bacteroidia > Chitinophagales > Chitinophagaceae > Puia. The sequence continues at coordinate 33,211 of JAATGQ010000022.1, forward strand.
TCTTTACTGCTGTCCGGTAACCAGGAATTTTGAGCTGGGCATCTTCCTTTTTAAGCTCGATCTCCCTCGTCTCCTCTTCCTGCCGGCAAAAAGGGTCCCAGGGTTTCAGCTTTTCGCCGTTGAGCATGATATTGACCGACCCCGCCTTTCCGAGGCTGCCGTCCAGAAACCGGTGATAGACCATCCGGAGATGAAGCTCGAGCTCGTTTTGCATGCGGAAGAAGTAATTCTGCCCCAGTTTGTCATTCGTATAGGAGCGGAATTCATTATTGATCCAGTAAAGGTCATCCCATAACACCAGGGTACCGGGCTTATCGAATTGCACTTTTTCCTTTGCCAGCAGCTTCTGAATTTCTCCGGGTTCGAGCTGGATCAGCTCCCAGCCCTTGTTCCGGACATGACTCATATCCCATCTGTAGCCGCAGATGGCAGAGCGGCTTTTCTTTGAAATGACCGTCAGCTCATTACAATGGCTGAGGGATGCGGCTTTCATTCCCATTCCGAACTTACCCAGATCGTCGGGTCTGTATTCCGTCTGAACGCCGAGACGCATGGCTTCTTCCAGCTCCTTCTCACTCATCCCGCAGCCGTCGTCTTTTATCCGGCACACAATTTTCCCGGACCGGAATGCAAATGTGACGTCTACATTGGCGGCGGCAACTTTTTCGGTAATGGAATTGTCGACGACATCCGCTACAGCGGAGTTAAGATCATACCCGATGGCCCGCAACGCTTCGAACATTCTTGCCGCGTTGGGGATGCTGTTGATTACCTTCATCAAGGAAAGATTTAAATATTTTGAATACGACTTTAGCGATCTGATTGGCCAGCAACGGGGGCACTGCATTCCCGACCTGGGTAAACTGTGACGTCCTCGTTCCGCAAAAGAAATAGTTATCCGGAAAGGTCTGTATTCTGGCAGCCTCTCTTACCGTCAGGCTGCGGCATTGGGTCGGATCTGGATGGATATAATAATGGCCGTCTTTTGAAATATGACTGGTGATGGTCTTGGATGGTTTGTCCCATACCTGAACGCGAAACCGGTCCGCAAAAGTATCAAAGTCTTTTTTATCCGTCACATTTTTATGCGCGGGCAGTAATGACTCGGGGAAATCACTGAGCACAGGCGAGACTTTTTTTGCCAGCGCAAAGCTCGCAATAAAGAAGTACCGGTGAAGGTCACTCACCATATGCGTCTTGGAAAAATGATTGCAGACTCCGCCGATGTTTTTATCCAGATACCAGTCGGGTCTATACTCGACAGAAGCCGCTTCGTAAGCAATATAGTCGGCGCCCATCCCATTCTGAGGGGTGTTTACCTGATCAAGATTTTTCCGGATGATCTCCTGTACCTCCGCATCAATCCCCTTAAGCGTGGCTGCTTCACCGATACCCGCAACGGCTTCTCTCCAGGCTTCGCTGGTATCGGCGCCTCTTGAAATACCGCTTCGTATACGGGGTAGGCCGGAGAGTACTTTTGAGATGGGTACTTCGGGCGCTTTTGTCAGAATATCTGGAATGGCAGTAATATCGTTCCGTACGCCCAGCAGGATAACCCGGTGTCTGGATTGCGGGATGCCGTAATTCTCCGCCATGATCACATAATCCATCTGTTTGGCATAACCGGGCTTTCCCTCGAAGTCATAACTATTGGGTTTGACCACCAGCGAATAGATCTTATAGCCGGGACAAACCAGACTGGTATCCTTGTTCTGGCCTTTGCTGTCCTGCCGGTAAACCGCCGCCGGGTCTGAAAGATCGGTCAGCATTTTATGAAACATATGATTTTCAGTCGTCTGGGCTGACAACAAGCCCTTTACATTTTCCATCACAAAGACAGAAGGGCTATGAACCGCCAGTATCCGAAGGTATTGTTTATAGAGTCCTACCCGTTCGTCCTTGCTTTCATCCAGTTTTTTTTCCTGTCTTCTTGACCGGCCCACAACCGAGTAGGCCTGGCAGGGCGGACCACCGATCAGCAGCCAGTCTTTCCGGCCTGCAAGAGCTGTTTCGATCCGCAGATCTACCTCTGAAGACTTCACGGCTCCTTCCCCTTCGCCGAGCATAGCATGCCAGGCTTCTTCCTGAGCGGCTTTTGCCTGTTCGGGGTACATAAAGTATAAATTGGAAAGCGATAGCTTTCCTTTCATAAAGTCGTAGTAATCCTCCGGAACCTCTCCGGGCTTAAACTGACGGAAGAAGGCTCGCAGCGTCAATGTCTGATGGGCATTAGCTTCCTTTTCCACCGACAAGGCGATCCTGAATATTTCAGTTCCTGGCTTCTCCGAAAATGCCGAAAACCCTTCCCCCAGTCCGCCCGGTCCTGCAAACAGGTCAATTACAGGTATAGCCAATCTTGTGCGATTTAAATTTTGGTGATTAATCCGCAAATATTACTTTTTTGTCAACAATATCAGCGACAATTTTATCCCACCCCTTCCACCTCGGCCCGATCCCGGATTGCTGCCGCCAGTGCCGCAAGCGTTCCCTCCGCCCTGCCCTTCTTCAGCTGACACTCCCAGACGACAAAGACCCGCCAGCCCATAAAGGTCAGCTGGCTTATATTCTTCACGTCGTTGGACCGGTTCGTATTTATTTTGGTCATCCATTTTTCAGGATTTGTCTTTGGGACAACAAAATAGGCGCAACCCTCATGCCCATGCCAGAAACAGCCATGGACAAAAACAACAGCCTTGTACCGGGGCAACACAATGTCCGGCCTCCCGGGCAGGGGGGCATGGATTCTGTACCTGAAGCCTTTTGAAAATAAATATCTCCGGACCATCAGTTCGGGCTTGGTGTCCTTACCCCGGATCCGGCTCATGTTGTAACTTCTTGTCTCCTTTGAATGAACGTCCGCCATATCCTCATCAGTAACAGGCAGAATTTACGCTTTTTTTGCTGACGACATGCCCGTTAACACATTTAAACTTTCAAACTACGTATTTTGTTTATTTTCAGTCGACCTTACTTTTCCTTTGCCATCGATTGGACAGTATCTGTAAGATTGGAAATCGAAGTAAATGCCGTCGATCGGGAGAAACAACAGTATCCATTACTTATACTCTGCAGAATTGACGACCGCCGCGATGAAACACAACAAGCGGACAGAGATTGCCATTTCCAGGAAGAACAACAGAAAATATCACACTAACGTCCATCCCAACTTTCGATTTGTTATGGGAATAAATCATATCAGCCTTAAGCGTTATCTGAAGAGAGAAATTCCGGTTTACCGTAAGTTGTTTTATGGATTTTTTTTAATTTTATTTCTTCCGTTAAGGCTCCTTGTTTTTTAGACCAAACCCATTCCCGGATTACCGTGTTTTAACGGTACGGGGTATCTTTTTTATTTCGTTAACTTACATTAACTGCCGGATTGACTATGAATATATTCGAGCTTATCAGAACGCATGTCGAGACCCTTCGGACCGAAAGCGGGCAACCCCCTATCGAAGTCGTAAATCAGATCATAGCATCAGACACCGCAAAAGCCCAGATAATTCTGACTGCCAACATCTTTAAGATAAGCATCAACAATCAGTCACTGGATGAGGCGCTCCTGATGTATAAAGCTCAGATCCAGAGAGTTGTTGCTATGGAAGATGGCTTATTCCGGGACCGGGATCTCGCCAACGGATACACGCTTACGGAAGAGGAATCCTCCTGCTGGGGCAACTACTACAATAAGCTGGTCCATGAGGGACGCAGCCCGGAGGACCTGAGCAGGATCATTGACGAATGTAATGTTCTGGTCCAGCAATTCCTTCCACAGCCGGCTCAGAATGCTTTCAGACGCGGGCTGGTCATCGGGCAGGTCCAATCCGGGAAGACGACTATCTTTAACGGAGTCATCTCTGCGGCTGCTGATATAAATTTCAATCTGATACTCATTCTTTCCGGTACCCTGGAAAGTCTGAGAAAACAAACCCAGAAGCGGATCATGAGAGACGTCACCGCTCCATGGGGGACTAACAATGTCAATCCGCCGTTTTATTTCACCTGGATCTCCGATCCGGACAATCCGGGCTTACGCGTTGCAGGGCGAGCCAACCATACGCTACCCGAGCTGAGTAATCCCGGCAGAAGACAGGTTGCTATTGGTGTCTTTCTTAAAAATGCAGCTGTTCTGAACAATCTTAAAAATTTCCTGAAAACAATCAATCCATTCGACCAGCGCAATATCCGGGCATTAATTATAGACGATGAAGCAGACCAGGCTACACCGAATGCAGGTGTCAACCAGAATACGATCACGGCGATCAACAGAGCAATAAAATCTTTAGTCATCCCTTCGGTCCTCGACAGTTGCCCGACCCAGGGTCAGACATCCTACCTGGGATTTACGGCCACCCCCTTTGCCACCCTGTTGAATGAAGGTGGAGAAGACACTTTATATCCGAAAGACTTTTTATACTTTTTACGTTCCTCGGACCGCTATTTTGGCCCCTGGCAGTTGTTCGGCAATCCCGACGAAGTAGAAGGCGAAGAAACGATTATTCCACTGGACGTCATCCGGATCCTGTCCGATAACGATATCAATGCCACCGTTCCACAGACGGGTAGACCCAAGCCGCCTTATGTACCAGTGGTATCCGGTGGGCTGCTCAAGGCCATACGCTGGTATGCGCTGGCTGCAGCCGCAAGAAGAGTTACCGATCCCATGTCCTGGTCTACTATGTTAATCCATACCAGTAGCAAAACGTCCGACCACGAAGCGCTTTTCAGAGCGGTCAATGCGTTCTGCGCGGACCTGCCGACGGACTGGTCAGTCAACCAATGGGAATGGAAAGCCCTGTGGGAACAGGAAACGCAGCTGGTTACGCTGAACAATTTCGCACAGGCCTTTCCCCGTTATGGCAATCCTGCTCCGGTGAATTATCCGGAGTGGAATCAGTTAGCGGGCATGATGGACCAGGTCATCCGGGATATAAGGATCAAAGTGGATAACAGTCTGTATGGCGGTTCGGAAAGGCTTCAGTACGATGAGGATGCTCCGGCATCTGACAGATTGCAGATTGCCATTGGCGGCAACACCCTTTCGCGTGGACTAACGCTGGAAGGACTGGTCTCTTCCTATTTTGCAAGACGAATAAACGCCTACGACACGCTCTTACAGATGGGACGCTGGTTCGGCTATCGGCAGGGGTACGAACTGCTTTGCCGGCTATGGACGACCGAAGCTCTTAAAACCGCGTTCAGAGATCTGGTCATCATGGAATTAAATCTGAGAAAAAGTCTGCAGATCTATCTGCAGGGACAGAGCCCTGCGGATAAAGCACCGGTCATTACCAGAATGCCATCGATGGCCATTACCAGACAAAGCGTTCTTGGCAATACCCAGGTCGTCGAAGCAGATTATTCCGGCGCCGCGCCGCAGACCATCTCTTTTGTCAACCAGCGTGACTGGCTGCAAAACAATCTGGCCGTAACACATGATCTGCTGGCCCAGGCGGATCAGTACCTTGCTCCCTCTTCTCCGGACACAAACAAACTTATCTACAACAACGTGCCCGTAAATCTGATACTCGCCTTTATCAGGAATTTCAACTTCTGGCCGACTACCAATACGTTTAACAAGCGGCACATGCTTGATTTTATCGAGCGGAACAACAACCTCTACAGCCTCTGGTCTGTCGTGGTTATGGGAGGTAACAAAGAAAGAACATTTGGCAGAGGGACTAACACTGTGCGTATGATCAACAGAAGCCGGATCAAAGGGATGGGGGAAACACCAGGAAAAGCGCCCGTAGACATCAATATAAAATCGCTCCGCGCGACAAGAGATCTGTTAAGCGACAGAACCGACCTGCTCCCTTCGGGAGTGGTGCCAGAAGAGGATATGTGGGACATAAGAAGGAAAAATAACCTTAACCCCGTCTTACTTATCTATCCTATCGATAAAGATTCAGCACCACTGCCCAACAATTCCAACCCGCAAAGAACCAACCTCGATGCCGTGGAAGATATCATCGGTATCTCATTAATTATGAGTCCTCCCGGCGGCCAGAAAGGGGCAGTAGGTATCAGCCTCCGACTGGAAGACGTCTATTCCAACGATGATGACGCCGACAGCAACCCTGACCTGCAGAATCCTCTTACTTCAACACCGGCGATATGAACCTGAATCCATCCCAGCTGGAAGAGCTTGTCAGCCAACATTTTTCAGCCCTTTTCAATCCGAATGACACTGTGTTACTTGCCGGTGGAGGACTTAGCGAAACGTGGCTCCGCTGTGCCCTGACAGAAAAGGGAAAAGCTTTGTTAATCGAAACCGACTCTCCCAATAGTCCCTTTACCAGACAGTTCCCTGTACCTGGCCGGACCTTTCCCGGTAGAATAAGAGTAGAAGAAATACAACGCAATCTTCATCATCAGCCGGTAAACTTTATTGCGTTTTATTGCAGAAACGAGAGAATCATCCGGCTTTTCTGCCGGCTGATGGCCGATATTATCTGGCACCTCTGTAACGAAGGGCCGCAGACCGGCGACCCCTGGACTTATCTGCAGACGAGACTGGAAGGCTGGCGGATGTTGTTTTCCGGGGCAGACAACCTGGCAATTGAAAAAGGATTGATTGGTGAATTATATCTTCTCCGGCATCTGATTACCCGCCATAACCACCCGATAACCATATGGGATGGCCCGTTGGGCGGAACAAAGGACTTTCGTCTCCCCGATCAGAATATAGAAGTAAAAACAACTTCCGTAAGAACGGGTTATCTGGTAGAGATCAGCGGACTCTTTCAGACTGTGTCGTTGCAAGCCCGGGAAAAGCTGCTCTTTATCCGGCTGGAGCAGACGAGCAATGGGCCTTTGTCTGTCCGGTCACTCAGAGATGAAATACTGGCACTGACTAACGAGACCGAAGAGCTCAACCGAAGGCTGGAAGATTTTCCCCCGGAACTATTTGAATCGCCCAACAGATGGGAGGTACTGGAAGCTGTTGTCATGGATATCGATGCCCGGTTCCCCCGGATTTCGGAACACTCTTTTGTCAACCAGCAGCTTCCTGACGGTATCGTACAGATAAAATGGACCGCAGATCTGTCCATGCTGGATAAGACAAGGCTGATGGATGCAAACTTTTAACCCGCATGCCCATGCTTACAAGACATATGCTTTCGGATCAGCAGATGACCGTACAGGCCAGCACCGTTCTGAAGGTGCTTGGAAGATCGACCCTTTTCATCCTCGATATTCTCCTTCGCGAGTCGGTACAGAATTCACTCGATGCTACTAATCTCTCGACAGGATTTATTACGTTTGAATTCGACATCCTGCCGCTGGCTTCGCACGACGAACTGGCGGCAAGGCTGGAATTTCTCCGGCAGGATGAGGATGACCAGCTTTTTACCAGGCTGCAAAGCCGGTTCAGACAGGGAGACCCTGTTTTGCTGACGCTGTCCGATAAAGGCACCACCGGTCTTTCGGGCCCGGTCAGGCGGGATGCACCAGAGTGGTCATCCTATGACGGACACAGAAACTTTGACAGTCTGGTTTATCAGCTGGGGAGGAATCACGGTGACTCAAAAGCGGGAGGATCCTATGGATTTGGCAAATCCATTCTTTATCGCCTGTCGCCAGCCGGAATCGTTCTTTTCTATTCCAGAAGCGTAGAGGGCGAAAGACTCGCTTTCAGTATGATTTCAGCGGAAGAAAACAAGATCAGACAAAATTATACCGGAATTGCATGGTGGGGAGAAGTCTGCGAGTTCGATGGCCAACGCTACTCCGCGCCGGTAGAAGACCCCGAAAAAATCGGAGAAGTCTTGTCGGCACTAGGCCTGTCACACAAAAGATTACCTGAAGGAGAGACGGGAACGCTGATCGGGGTTATCGCTCCCCGGCTGCAATACCTGCTGAACACAGAAAGAGACTCACATGATGACATTCCTGAGGTGCAGCAATCCGACACCGACAGCAAGATCCGACTTATCAAAAACGCCGTTGCCCAATCCGTCCAGAAATGGTACTGGCCTCGGATGACGATTACCAATGAGGTCAAACCCGACGGGCTTTTAAAACCATTGCGATTCCTCAACTTTGGAGAAGAGATTCAGTTAGCTCCACAGTATGTCGCGATGGGCAGTCTACTGAAAGCTGCTGAAAACTATAACAACAACGACACGACATCGCTACCTGGTTGTGTCGTCGAAAGCATAAACCACAATTATGGATCGGTCATGCTGGGGACCCTGGCCTACCAGATCATCGGTCAAAAGGCCAGTATGGATCACCTGAACAAAATTGCGATGATCAGATGGCCCCGCATGGTGGTATTTGAGATCCCTGTACAGGAAAGAGGCAACCGGTCTGTAGCAGCCTTGTTTCTGGTAAATTCAAAAGTCGAGGTCAGGCCCAACAGACACAGCACAGACTTCCAGGAACTAGACAATGTTTTTAAGGATTGCGAATCAGCCACGCATTCGGAATGGAACTACCAGGGTATGGATCCTGACAAAAACTGGTTCAAGTCCTATGTCAAGGCTGCAAGAGAAAAGACGGTAGATGCATTACGAGTAGCGCTTAATCCAACTACCCCCAACACCACGGAAGCAGAATTTTCACCGTCGGCTAAGCTCCTTGGGCAGCTGTTACTCAGTTCCGGAGGAGGAGTCGTCCAGACCTTTACGGCAAATGGCAGCGGAGGTGGCGGTGGAAATGGGGCCGGAGGCAGACGCCCCACCTATCCCGGACTGGACATCCAGTCTCCCGTGTATCTGCCAGACGGCGATCTCCTTTTCGAAATCAACCTGACCAATATCACCATAGGAGACTATAAAATCGCTGTGCTGGCGAGAGGCGGATCCCAATCACTCGATCAGAGCAGCTGGAAGAAAAGACTTGGCAACGAATTCCCGTTTATCATCCGGACAGTAAAGCATGACGGAACGCTGAGTATCCGGACAAGCGAAGAAGCAGAGCTGCTGTTTTCCTACGATGGGTCCGGGGATATTACTGCACCACTCATCGTAACTATACACCCGGTTAAAAAAGATGCATTGATATCGTTCCGCATTTCACCAATAAACGAATAACATGAAGACGTTTTTTGCCTGGAATACAATAGACGGTTCTCATTTTGACAAGGAGATCCTTTATATGTTCGGCAGTCCGGTGGAGGCTAGGGACTTCGAGTCTTGGAACAGTATAAATGAAGATCTGGAAATCCAGGTGACGATTACTCCCCGGCCGACGATGCCCGGGCTTGCTGATTATATCCTGCCGGGAGAACAAGCAGGAGTTCTTCTAAGATGGACGGGAGATAATAAATTCAGCGGCTGCAGTACGATCATCTCTTATGATCCATCTGTCCCATCTGTTGTAAGATGTACAATTGAAAAAGGGTATAGCGCCACCCATATTTCTGTGGAATGCAATCTGATCATCCAGTCTCCTGCCGGAAACGCCCCTGCAGAATGGCCGAGACCGCCCGGAAGCATTTTAGCCGTGATCCCGGTTTTAGAGAATAAACGCATCGGAAGCGGAAGCATTTTTCCGATGTGGGAGTTCAACGGGGATGGCAAAAACCTGATACAATGGGAGTTTGCCTCGAATGAAGACCTGGAAATGCCGGTCATATCTGCGGTGACTGTCCTTATCGACAAAACACATCCTCTAATCAGCAAGACCGAATATGAAATCAATAAGCCCCTGGTCAATCTTATCATTATCCAGGAATTTGTGAGGAAGGCTTTCAACCCTGGTATATTTGACCAGCTGCTCCAGAAACATCAGCATAACGATCCCTGGCCAGCGGATTGCATCGGGGCCTCCTTCGACGCGCTGCTGAAAAAGATCGCGGCCTTCCTGCATGTTGACTCCTATCAGACACTGAAGGATATCTATGCGGAAAGGCCAGAAAGAATTGACCAAGCCGTTGACACTCTATTTTCTCCGACATTAAAGCTCTGATCATGCATAAAAAATTTCCAGCTTACAGACCAGATGCCATAGCCAGGAGTAATGCAGACCGCGAAACCATCCTCGGCTGCGTCACTATTTCCGATCTGAGTAATAGTCTGCTGGGTATGGATATAGAACAGGCGCTTTCGGAACAGGGCATCAAGAGATATCTCGATGGTCCCGATTTCAATGCGGCGGCAGATTATTTCCGGAATCCGGCCTATACGGATTTTCTGAAATCGCTTATTGCTAAACTAAATGACGTGGCGGCCAGCTTTGGCTTTCCCGAGGCGCCAGCCCAACGTCTTAATGGAAGTAAAATCGACATAGCACTATCCATTGCATTGATCGAAAGTATGGAAGCAGAAGGGTTTGTCACCTCTCCTTATCAGATGAATGACCGGCGGGTACAGGCTTTTATGACCCAAAGGGTACTTCCTCTGATTACTTTCTGGCGCTGGAAAGTGATATCAGGCAAGACGCTTTCCGTAGATCGGGTACAAAGTTCCACCAGAAATTACTTCTATACCCTATGGTTGTCCGGCTGGCTGTTCGATAAAGGAGCATCCGGAGATTCAAGATGGGAATTACTGCATACCATGACCGCCGATTCTCTCGTACAGATCATCGAGCGATCAGGGATTGGCTACAGAAAAGGATTTGCACAGGCTATAGCGCGGGAAAGGAAGAACCGCAGCCAGGAGAGAGGCTCTGTCGAGCTTGATCTGCTTGTAAGAGGATGTATGAAAAGGGCTGTCTTTACTTTTTCTACTTCCGCCATGCCCGACAGTGAAGCTTTCTATACTGAAATCTGCCGGTACCTTTTTGACTGGGCCGCAACCAACTATCTGCCGGAAGAGGAAGATCAGGAATCACTATAAAATAAAACCCGCCCTAGACAGAGGCGGGTCCTTCTTTACCCTCGCAGTGCACAAACTGCAGGGCTATATGCTAAACCAATAGACACTTACAATTGCTTCAATGCTTCCTCAAAGGCAGGCTGGCGTATCTGCCGGATCACCTCGTTCATCTGCGCCTTACCATAGATTAGCTGCCCCTCATAGCTGACCAGGTCAATGCTCCGGTCGGCCATCTTGCTGGCGAAGTATTGGAGGTCCACACCTTCCATCTGCTGGTCGTGTTTGTAGTCCGCCGGCTTTTGTCTTGCCGCGACCTGGAACATCAACATGGAATAGATGATGCGGCACACCTGACGCATAAGATAGTACTGCGCCTTCTGAAGATTGGTCGGCTCCTGTCCAAAGTACGTACGCAGGTAGATGAGGTCCTGTTCGCCGGGTATGATAAAGAAGTTGGCCGCCGCTGCGAGATCGACATAGCGATTATTGACAAAGGCGGAGCGCCAGTCGACCAGCCAGAGTCTGCCTGCATCGGATAAAATGTTGGCAGGGTTCAGATCATTGTGGCTAAACACACGGTCTGCCGGATCATTATGCCAGGCAGCTTTTACGCGTGCATAAGCCGAAAATCCTTCTTCAAAAACGGGGTCGTTCAAAATTGCCATTTGCCGGAAAGTAGCAATCAGTCCATCTACGAAGTCCCAAAGATTTGGCGCCCCTGCCCCATCTCCATAAGGAATGGCGTGGACGGCCCTTATCTTCTCTGCCAGCGCTGCCGCAAGTTCGTCTGGCTCATACGCTGCTCTTGCCGGTTTGGCATCGATGAAATCGCTGATCGTAATACCTGCTGCTGCGTCCTGGTAGTATAGCTTTGGCGCTACACCTGCATCCGATGCCAGCTTAAGACTGGACGACCCCGATGCCGCTGGATTGGGTTGTTCTATCTTTAATACGTATGGCTTGCCTGCCACTTCGAGCTTATATACGCTCGATCCCGATAAGCCTCCGCCCATGAGAACGGGCTCAGCAATATCGGTCGTACCAAAGGTTTCTTTTAATGCTGCTGAAACAACAGTAACTTTCGAGTTGGGAATATTTTTAATTTCGCTCATGCGGGTAAAGATAGAGAATAGAATCATTACAACGCAAGCCAGAAGCGATTTTTTATGAGATTATTTAAATGTTATGCATAACCGAAAACAAGAATAAAACTATTGTAAACATTTTTTAAAACAAATCAGATGCAATGGGATTGCCGTTGCATAAATGTTCTTATTTATCGGTTCAACATTGCGATTTTCGGCCTTTTTTAAAGAAGTAATTTCCGCCAAAAGTAAGGAAATGGGAAATCACTTCTCTTTAGGGCAATCGTCCTATCAGGCAGCGATGCAATCACCAGATGCAGCGGAGAAAAGCTCTTTACTAAAGACAGCCCTTGACCACTTTGCTCGATTTCTACAAGGCCGGATAAGAAAAGGCGACCAGTACTTTTATGCATATCTATCCAGCGGAATCATTATGCAGGTATTATCTTATGAATGGAAGGAAGTCGAAAGGATGTTCCTGCTGGCATACGAGTCAACGCCAACAAGAGGCGAATCGATAAAAGAGATAATCAAACATTATATATCCGAAAAAAAATGGCCCGTTGCTTACATTTTTACGCTGTATGCCAGAGATCATTTTTTGGGCAATCCTCCTGCAAACAACAATTGGGGCGTGGATCGGGACTTCTACAACTGGAAAGTCCTCGATTACCATGCCGTCACCTGCCTTTCTTTAGGAAAAACAAAAGAAGCCAATTCCTCTTTTTCATTATTGTACCAACATACACTGGAACATCCGGAGCTTTTTTCATCCGACCAGATAAAACAAATTTACCAAAAACAACAGTACTTCCTGGAAACAAAACAGCATGATTAGAATAGCCTTAAATATTATCTGTAAAGACGAAAGTCATGTCATAAATGATCTATTGACTTCCGTAAAGCCCGTAATCGATCTGATCGTAGCTGTTGACACCGGCTCTACCGATAATACAATCGAGTTAATAAGGGAATTCGGTAAAACGCATTCGATCCCAACGACTGTATTCGAAAGACCTTTTGATAATTTCTGTAATTCCAGAAATTATGCCCTCGACAAGCTGCTTGAGGTTGCCAGAGAACAAAACTGGAATCTACACGATTCCTGGGGATTGAGCATAGACTGTGACGAAACGCTTTTACTGTCCGAACGCTTTTCGAAAGATCAGCTCACAAAAGACTTATATGAGGTGATCGTGACAGAAGAAGGCATTTCATATAACAAAAGATTGATCTTCCGGCTCTCGATAGATTTCAGATGGGAAAGCCCGGTTCATGAATTAATAACCTGGAAAGACCCGGACGTAAAAACCGGCGTTGCCGAACACCTGTACATTCATGCGCAACATACCGGCTCCTCCTGGAAGGGTGGATTAGAGAAAAAATATCTTAATTATGCCAGACTGCTCACGGCCTACATCGAGGAGGGCCATACGGATTTCAGGACCTTATACAATACCGCTCGTGCCTTTCTGGATGCCGCGGCCGATTGCCAGTCGCCGGAAAGACGCAGGGAACATAGCCTGACCGCCCAAAAATATCTGAGTCTGGCCACGCAGGTACAAGGCATATCCAAAGAGGAACGAATCCTGCTTTATCAAAGCACCGCCTCAAATATGCTGGAATTGGAAGAGCCTTGGAGCGACGTTCAGGAGATCCTTTTAAATGCCTATAATCTCCAGATGGTCCGGGGAGAAACAATCTCCATGATCATAGATCACTATATGGAAGAAAGACATTGGAATACTGCCTATATATTCAGCTATTTTGCGGAGAAGAACTATAACGGGAAAAATCCCGCAGGAAAAATAGGCGGAAAAATATCGGCACGTCTATATCAATGGGAATTTCTCCTGCAACATACTATATGTTCGTACATGTCCGGCCATCGTCAGAATGCAAAACTTCTCAGAGACAAGTTAAAGGCATATCTGGACAAACATTTCGATTCCCTGAAGACGATCGAAATACTAAAGATCCAATCCTCAAAGATCTCTACCTTAAAGATCAAATACTGGATTCAGCGGCTATTCTTTTCATCGCCCCGGTCTTTTTGACCAAGCACCCCTTTGATCGTCTTTATGACCTGCTTCACGATCGCATCACTGGCTTTAGGAGCCGAAATTCAAGGCTTGTTTTGCCTTCGGCTCGCTTGACATGAATATTTTTTTACTTTTTTAGATAAAAATTTTACTTTTACATCATTGAAAGCTTATCACAATAAGGCTATAAGCCGAAGATAATTCTCGAGCCCTGCGTATTCCGTGGGGTTCTTTTTTTTAACCCCTTGTTGGTTCAATAAACTTCGCCTTTATTCATTATGATTAAAAAAATATAATCGTAGGATAGTTAAATTCTACATTCTACAGTAAATATAATTAGAGCGTGTTCCTGCCATCATATACAGGATAAGTTTTCCAGGAAACCTGGCACAGGTTGGGTCTCATAAGCCCTATACCTAACACGCCGCATGCTTGTGCACAATCAGGAAAGCAAAAGCTTTATTCCCTGGCAATTATTACCAGGTAGGATAGTTGTTGTGATTTGCTTTCACTTCACATTGCTTTCCTGATTTTTAAACTTTATTAACCAAACCCCAATTGCCGTATGAACAAAATCCTTGGTCTGGATCTTGGCACCAACTCTATTGGCTGGGCGATCAGAGATACCAGCGTTTCTGACAATCAAATCGTTGACAAAGGCGTGCTCACCTTTGAGAAAGGTGTAGGCGAAGGAAAATCCGGAGAATACCCCCTCGTTCAAAAGCGGACCGAGAGCCGGTCGAAAAGACGTAATTACCAGGCCGAGAAATATCGCAAATGGGCGCTATTACAAGCCTTGATCAGTCGAGGCATGTGTCCCTTATCTCTTTCGGAACTCGATGAATGGCGCAAATATACCAAGGGGTCTCCACGCAAGTATCCTCAATCAACAGCCTTTACCCAATGGCTGCACTATGATTTTGACGGGGACGGAGTGACGGACTATGAGCGGCTTGGCTTTAGCAAGCACGAGAATCATTATCTGTTCCGGATGCTAGCCGCCAGCGAAAAGCCGGAACATAAAGTCATTTTTACAGAGAACCCTCTGCTCCTGGGCAGAGTCCTCTATCATATGGTACAGCGCAGGGGTTTCCGAGGTCGGGACGAAGAAGAATCTAAAACCATCATGCAGGGCGCTAAGGACGGCAGCACCGTCGGCGTCGATGCGATTGCCCCCTATCTGGATCGATACAAAACTCTGGGGTCGGCCCTATATTTTCTCCACAAGGAAAAAGGGGAAAAAATCAGACGGCGATACAATTTACGTTCGGACTATGAACAGGAATTGAAGGTCATCTGCGAAGTTCAAGGCATCGAAGACGCGCTTTACAAACAATTCTGGAAAGCCATTATCTGGCAACGACCGCTCAGATCGCAGAAAGGCCTGGTCGGCGTCTGCACATTTGAATCGAATAAGACACGCTGTCCCGTGAGTCATCCTTTTTATGAGGAGTTCAGAATATGGAGGGAAATCAATGATCTAAAGATAGTTTTTCCCGACGACGACAATCGCGAACAGCTGATCGCTGAAAAGGTCTATCCCCTCTTTTATGTCGCTTCACGGGATTTTAAATTAAAGTCAATTGCAACTACCCTTCAAAAGATTAACGGGAAGATCACCTCTTTAAAAGCGACGGATAAGGATCCGGAAAGGGAAAAATACAAACTGGAGAATACAAAATTGATTTCGGCAGGGTTGCTCTATCAACTGTCGGAGCTTCTGGGCGAAAAATGGAAAGAAAACCATGGTTGGCAGGAAGCGCTAGAGAATAAGCCCAAATCCTGCTCCTACTCCGTCGAAGATATCTGGCACGTTCTATTTACTTTTGATAGCCGCGAAAAGCTACGCTCTTTTGCTGTCGAAAAGCTGCACTTAGACGACGAAGCTGCAGAAAAGTTTTCGAAGTTAAAGCTGGCGCAAGGTTACGCTCCGCTAAGCCTCTCCGCCATCAAGAAAATTCTACCTTATTTGCGGCAAGGTTATCAGTATAGTCATGCTGTATACCTGGCGAATGTCCACAAAGTATTAGGTGAAACTCATCTTAGCAGCGACAAAGCAAAAGCCATCGCAGAGACCATTAAATCGATATTTACGCAGTCATCAGACGAGAAACTTTTAATAGCTGCTGTCAATGGACTGATCAGCGACCAACTCAATAGCGATACTCGTTTTGGTATGGATCCGTCCTATCAGCTCGATAAAGACGATGCATCCGATATAAACAGGAAACTTGAGGAAGTATTCGGAACAAGATCCTGGTCAGAAAAGAGTGACGATGCGAAACACCAGGCCTATGACTTCGTCGCCCGACATTATCTTGCCTTTCTTCAAAAGCCTATACAGTATACAAAAACGGACCTGTTCCTGAAATCTCCCCGCCAGCATGACAGAATTTTCACCTATCTGCAGGAGACCTACGGCGTTCCCTCTGATCGTAAGGTCTTGCTTTGGCATCCTTCCGAACAGGAAACTTATCCGAAGGCCAAACCGGTCAATGGAATACCCCAGCTGGGCTCACCTGTGCCCATCAGCCGCGGATTTAAAAATCCTATGGCGCTGAAGACGCTCCATAAGTTAAAGCAGCTGATCAATCATCTTCTCCGGTCTGGAAAAATTGACGAAGACACGAGGATTGTCGTTGAAATCGCAAGGGAGCTAAATGACGCCAACAAAAGAAAAGCAATAGAAAAATGGCAACGAGACCGGGAAAAGCAAAATGAGGAATATAGAGCCCGAATAAAGGAACTCAATGACGAATACCAGCTTGACCTTGACATTTACAACAAGAACCTGATTGATAAATACAGGCTTTGGGTCGAGCAAAAAGGGCAATGTCTTTACACAGGAGAAGTCATCAACTGTAAGGACTTGTTCGACGGCACAAAGTATGACTTTGAACATACTATACCTGCCAGCATCAGCTTTGACAGTGAGTTGAAGAATCTCACCATTGCCAACAGCAAGTACAACAGGGAAACAAAGGGAAATAAGTTTCCATCACAGCTGCCCAATTATGAACAGTCGATGCTTGGCTTTGGAGCAATTACTTCTAATATTCAGTTCCTCAGCGACGAGGTGGGACGTCTCGAAGCTCTTTATGAGGAATGGTCGAACAAAGCAAAATTTGCATCCACAAAGGATATAAAAGACGCTTGTATTCAGCGCAAGCACATTATTCGTATGGACCTGGACTATTGGCGCTATAAGCTCCATACGTTTACGCTTAAAGAATATAAGGCGGGCTGGCGTAACAGTCAGCTAAAGGACACGCAGATAGTGACAAAATACGCGCTGCCCTATCTAAAGACTGTTTTCGAAAAAGTGGAGGTAGAAAAGGGCTCGGTAGTTTCGGATTTTAGAAAGATCTATAAGATAAATCCCCCTAACGAAACAAAAGACCGCACTTCTCACAGCCATCATGCCAAAGACGCCGCCGTGCTTACTCTCATACCTCCAGCGTCGATCCGGGACAAAATATTACTCAGATGGAACCAGGCCAAAGACCAGCAGATTTCGATTCATGAACCGGTACGCGACTGGAAGACTTTCGATCCTCGTTATATTCTCTCCATAGAAGACGAGGTACTAATCAATTTTCAGGCACAAAACAGAACGCTGACACCTACGCAGAAGAATGTCCGGAAAAGAGGGCGGCAGCAATATGTAAAGGTCAGTGGAGCTGACGGCCATCTTAGATTTAAATTAGACGATAAGGGAAACCGTATTCCGTTAAAGGCCCAGGGTGACTCTATCCGTGGACAGCTTCATAAAGAAAGCATGTTTGGAGTAATTGACCGGGCCGGAGAAAAATGGCTGGTAGAACGGTACCCTATTTCGCAATTTACAAGCATCAATGACTGTCGGAATATCGTGGATGACGCCGTCAGAAAGATTGTCGAGGGCGAACTTTCGCGAAGAATGGCAGCCGGCGAATCTTTTGAAAAAGCAAAATATGCAGAGTTCAAGTTTCCATCCGGTAGGGTTATTAAAAAAGTTCGTTGTCGTGTTGCAGCCGGCAGGGGATATCTTACGCCTGAAAAGGCCGTAGAAGTATCCCGTCGCAGCCACCTATCCCGCCACGATTACAAGCGGGTAACGTACGCTCAAAACGACGAAAACACGCTTTGCCTTTATTATGAAAACGGATCAGACAGAGGGTTTCGCATCGTCGGGCTATTCGAACTGGCTCGACTAAAGGCCCGCCGTTTTAGTGATATTGCAGCAGAGAAATATTATCAAACTTTAGAGGTCGGTAAAGGAAAGAATAAAAAGGAGTTGCCGCTGGCTCATATTATTACGGTTGGATTGAAGGCTATTATCTGGAAGGAAGACAAAGAAGAGCTAAAAGATCTCTCGCAGCAAGATCTTTTTAAGCGGGTATACAGAATTTTCAAATTTAATGAGCGTCCCTCCCCCTATGTTTACATGCAGCATCATATGGAAGCGAGACCAGATGGCGAACTGGGCAATGGAGCTAGTGAGATCAATTTAACCGAGTACCAACCCCGGCTTTCACTAAGCGGGGGGAATTTTCAATGCGCGTTGGAAGGCAGAGATTTTACGGTTTCCCTTGATGGAAGAATCGAATTGAAATTTTAACTTTATTCAATAAACATATAACCTATTCGTTTTATGAAGACCTAAATCCATTCTATGATAAAGCGCACGCTCTATTTCGGAAGTCCTGCCTACTTAAAGACAACCAACGAGCAACTGGTTTTCGAAAGTCATGAAACCGGAGAGACAAAGTCAACGCCGATAGAAGACATCGGTGTATTGATTCTGGATCATCAACAAATTACCGTTTCTCAAGCGTTAATCGCCAAGCTCCTGGCGAATAACGTAGCATTCATTACTTGTGACAGCACACATCATCCAGTCGGCCTACTGTTGAACCTCGACGGCAATACTTTGCAAAGCCAAAAATTCCAGGATCAAATGGAGGCCTCTGTTCCATTGAAGAAGCAACTTTGGCAACAGACGGTGTCGGCCAAGTTAAACAACCAGGCTGCCATGCTGGAAAGCATTCGGGTCCCTGCCAGGAATATCCGAAACTGGGCAAACGAGGTAAAGAGCGGCGATAGCGGTAATCATGAAGCAATGGCTGCCGCCTATTATTGGAAGAACCTTTTTCCAGATTTTCTGGAATTTCGTCGAGAGCGATACGGACCGCCGCCCAACAATTTATTGAACTACGGTTATGCCATCTTGCGTGCCGTGGTAGCAAGGGCATTGGTCAGCTCTGGCCTGCTTCCCACTTTCGGCATCTTTCACAAAAACCAATACAACGCCTATTGCCTGGCAGACGATATCATGGAACCTTATCGGCCGTTTGTGGACATGGTAGTAGTGGGCATTGTTCGGATGAACGGACGGTTTTTGGAACTAACGCCAAATATGAAAAGAGATCTCCTCGGAGTTCCGGCTATGGACGTCAGGATCAACGACGAGAAAAGTACTTTGATGGTAGCCGTACAAAAGACAACTTCCTCCCTGGCGAAATGCTTTGCGGGCAAGCAAAGAAAGATCCTGTATCCTGATTGGGTTTAGATTCCATCCGATGAAAGTCTCTAAAAACCGCTTAAACGCATATCGAATATTGTGGGTATTGGTATTTTTTGACCTACCGACGGAAACGAAGGCCCAGCGTAAGATTTACGCTAAGTTCCGTAAGAACATCCTGAAAGATGGGTTTCAGATGTTTCAATTCTCTATTTATATGCGTCATTGCAGCAGCCGCGAGAACGCGGAGGTGCATATTATTCGGGTTAAGAAGATTTTACCCGAAAAGGGGCATATTGGGATTATGTGTATTACGGATAAACAGTTTGGCATGATGGAGATTTTCCATGGGCATTCCCCGGCTTATCCGGCTCAACCGATTCAGCAGTTGGAGATGTTTTAGAAAGTATTCCGATAGGATGGGGAAAATGAGAAAAAAGGGCATTTTTACCAACGTAAAAATGCCCTGAAATGCAGTACAGATAAGGGGTTTACCCAGATCTGTTGTGTCGGATCGAAGTTACCGATAAAATTGAAAGCAAATCACAACATAATAGCGCACCCAAAAAACCAGAAGAGAGTTGTGTCGGATCGAAGTTACCGATAAAATTGAAAGCAAATCACAACCTGGTAGTGTGTGGCAGGTGAATAACGGAGGTTGTGTCGGATCGAAGTTACCGATAAAATTGAAAGCAAATCACAACACCTAACGGTGTCTGTCGATTTCGGCATGTGTTGTGTCGGATCGAAGTTACCGATAAAATTGAAAGCAAATCACAACCGCGATTTTGTGTATGTCGCTTTCGTTTTGGTTGTGTCGGATCGAAGTTACCGATAAAATTGAAAGCAAATCACAACAAGCGGACCTATCTTGCCTTAAGCGTTTGCGTTGGGTCGGATCGAAGTTACCGATAAAAGTGAAAGCAAATCACAACCAAAGAAGCTCGATTCTAATAGCACAA